>WHSR01000106.1 GCA_009379995.1 Streptosporangiales bacterium | reverse complement strand
CGGGCACGAGCTCGGGCAGATCAACGTCGCTGGGGGACACGACACACCCCACAGGAATCGCAGGGACCTATATCTCCCAGTCTGCGTCATTGCGACGTGACGCACAACGACGTTCCCCTCGTTCCCTCCTTTGCCGTGATCATGAAGCGGACCTCCGACGACACCTGGAGCAGGAGCATGCCCGAGGTGATCGACTGGATGACGAGGATGCCGAGGAGCGCGGAGTACGTGCTGCCGCGCCCGCCGAACAGGCTGGTGCCGCCGATGACCGCCGCCGCGATCGCCATGAGCAGCACGTCGCTGGCGCCCGAGCTCTGGTTGACCGCGAACAGCCGGGAAGCCGCCATGACGCCGCCGAACGCGGCCAGGCTGGAGGCGATCGCGAAGACCGACATCCGGATCGCCGTCACGTTGAAGCCGGCGCGCCGGGCGGCCTCCACGTTGCCGCCGACCGCGAAGATGCTGCGGCCGTATCGGGTCCTGCGCAGAACCAGGTCGAGCACGACGACCAGGCCCACGAAGATCAGCAGGGCGAGCGGGATTCCCCGCGCCTGGTTCAGCACCGCGACGACCCCGAACACCACTGCCGCGAGCAGGCCGGCGCGCACCAGCGTGTCCACGAGTGTGCGGCTGGGCAGCCCGGCGACGGCACGGCGCCTGTCCGCTCGCAGGGCGGTGGCCAGGTAGACCGCCACCACCGCGGCGCCGAGCGTGTAGCCGACCCACGGCTGCGCGAAGAACGTGTTGGCCAGCTTGGCGACCCCGCCGTCGTACGGGACGTTGATCGTCCCGGTCTCGCCGAGCACGTACAGCTGCAGGCCCATCCACCCGATCAGGCCGGCCAGGGTGACCACGAAGGTCGGAACGCCGATGACGGCGAAGATGCTGCCCTGCACCAGCCCGATCAGCGTCCCGGCGGCGACGGAGAGCGCTATAGCGACGACCGCGGGCATGCCCTGCTTGACGTTGAGCACGGCGAGGATCGCCGCGCATACCCCGCTGACCGAGCCGACCGACAGGTCGATCTGGCCGAGCAGCAGCACGAGCACCACGCCTACCGCGATGATCCCGATCGGGACCATCTGCACGGCGATGTTCGACAGGTTCTGCGGGCCGAGGAAGGCTGGGTTCAGGCTCTGGAAGACGGCAGCGATCACCGCGAGGCCGAGGATGACGGGAAGGAAGCCGATCTCCCCGGTGCGCAGCCGCCGCGCGGCGGCGTGGCCGTAACCGCGCAGCCCGCGCTCGCGAACCAGCAGGCCGGTATCGACCTCTACGGTCGCGGCGCCGTCGCCGCTGGCCTGTGTCTGGCTCACCTCACGCCTCCCCGTTCCTCGGCCGATCGTCGCTGGCGCCGTTCCCACCGACGTCCGCCCCGGTGATCGCGGCGACTATCTCCTCCTGGCTCGCCTCCCTCACCATGAAGTCGCCGGCGTTGTAACCCAGCCGCAGCACCGAGACACGGTCGGCGACCTTGAAGATGTCGGCGAGGTTGTGGCTCACGACCACCACGCCGAGGCCGCTCTCGCGGAGTCGGTGGATCAGGTCGAGCACCTGGGCGGTCTGGGCGACGCCCAGGGCCGCGGTGGGCTCGTCCAGCAGCACCACTCGCGGCCTGCCGAGCAGCGAGCGGGAGATCGCGACCGCCTGCCGCTGTCCGCCGGACAGGGAGGCGACAGGGGTACGCACGTTCGGGAGTCGCGCGGACAGGGTCTGCAGCAGCTCGCGGGTCTCCCGCTCCATGGAGATCTCGTCGAGCGACCCGCCCCGGGTCCGCTCGCGGCCGAGGAACAGGTTGCCGACGACGTCGAGGTTGTCACACAGCGCAAGGTCCTGGTACACGGTGACGATCCCGAGGGTCTGGGCGTCGTGCGGCCGCTGCACGCTCACCTGGTGCTCGTCCCACATGATCGTGCCCTCGTCGGCGGGACCGACTCCCGAGATCACCTTGACCAGGGTCGACTTGCCGGCGCCGTTGTCGCCGACCAGGCCGACCACCTCGCCGGGGGTGACGTGGAAATCCACCTCGGACAGCGCCTGCACGGCCCCGAACCTCTTCGAAATGCCGCGCAGCTCCAGCACTGGCGCAGCCACGACTACCTCAGGCCCGCCTTCGCACAGGCATCGGCGTACCTCGCGGTGCAGATCTCGTCGACCGACCAGAAGCCGTCGGCCACCACCGTCTCCTTGATGTTGTCCTTGGTCACGGCGACCGGTTCGAGCAGGACGGACGGGACGTCCTTGCTGCCGTTGTTCTTCGTGGCGGTGGCCTTGTCGTACTTCTTGCCCTGGAGCAGCGCGACCGCCATCTCGGCCGCGGCGTCCGCCTCCGGCTTGATCGCCTTGTAGACGGTCATGTACTGCTCGTCGGCGACGATCCGCTGGATCGCGGCGAGTTCCGCGTCCTGGCCGGTGACCGGGACGTTGTTTGCGAAGCCGGCGGCCTTCATCGCCGCGATGGCACCGCTCGCCGTCCCGTCGTTCGCCGCGTACACACCGATGATGTTGTCCTTGCCGAGCGCGGTGATGGCCTGCTCCATCTCCTGCTGGGCCTTGTCCGGGCTCCAGTCCGGCGTGTCGTACGACCTGCCGATCTCGACCTCGCCCTTCAGCACGGACTCCGCGCCGGCCTTGAACTCGGCGGCGTTGGGGTCGGTCGGGGCGCCGTTGATCATGACGATCTGGCCGCTCGCCCGGTCGTCGCCCAGCGCCTCGAGAAGCGTCTGGCCCTGCACCTGGCCGACCTTGTGGTTGTCGAAGGACACGTAGTAGTCGACGGGCCCGGTGGCGAGCCGGTCGTAGGCGACGACGGCGACGCCCTGCTGCTTGGCCGAGGTGACGATGCCGCCCGCGGCCTTGGCGTCGACCGCGTCCAGGATGAGCACCTTCACGCCCTGGGTCAGCATCGACTCGGCCTGCTGTTGCTGCTTGGCCGCGTCCTGGTCGGCGTTTTGGTACAGGATCTCGCACTGGGGACACAGCTGCTTCAGCTTCTTTTCCATGAGTGGGCGGTCGAACGCCTCGTAACGCGCCGTCTTCGACTCGGGGAGCAGAATCCCGATCTTGCCTGCCTGGCCCTCGTCGCCGCCCCCCGCTGCGCCCTGCTCTCCGCCGCCGCAGGCCGACGCGCCGAGGGTCAGCGCTAGCGCGGTACCGGTGAGCACCAACCGCCGTACGACCTTGTTCACGACTCCTCCAGTCCCGAAGTTCCTGGCGCTCGGCTGCCGCCCAGGTGCGCCCGAGTAAAGCCGTTGAGGTGAACGTCGTCAAGACATGAAGACAACGATCGCGTCTCGCCCCGATTAGTGTTCACCTATTTGTCACTTCGCATACTTCGCCTCCCCGACGGCCGGCGGGCGGCACTCCTGCAGCACCAGCGCGAGAGCGCCGAGGACTTCGGCCCGGTGGCCGAGCACACCCGACACGATCGACAGCGATCCGGCCGCGCTCGGTATCGCGAACCGATCGACCGCCTCGCACACCGGCGCCAGCAGCAGCTCACCCGCGGAGGTCAGGTCGCCGCCGACGATCACCCGCTCGGGATTGAAGACGTTGCACAGGTTGGCGACCGCCACACCGATGTGACGGCCGGCGTCGGCGATGACCCTCCGGCACGCCGGGTCTCCGCCTTCGGCCAGCCGCAGCATCTCGGAGGGGGTAAGCGCCCCTCCGTGGCTGTCACGCAGCATCTCGAGCAGCACCGGAGCGCTCGCGAGGGTCTCCAGGCAGCCCCGGTTGCCGCAGCGGCACACCCGTCCGTTCTCGTCGATCGTCGTGTGGCCGACCTCGCCGGCGGTGCCGGTGGCCCCGCGGAAGATTCGCCCGTCGACGATGAGGCCGGCGCCGATGCCGTTGGACACCTTGATGTAGGCGGCGTGCCGCGCACCTCGCCCAGCGCCCCAGGTGACCTCGCCCAGCGCCCCGAGATTGGCATCGTTGTCGACCAGGACCGGCAGCCCGAGCCGCTCGCCGAGCGCCGTGCCGGCCTGCACGCCGGTCCAACCGGGAAGGATCGAGGTCGAGCCCACGTACCCGGTCCGGGTGTCGATCGGCCCCGGAAGTCCGAGCGCCACCCCGACGATCTGATCACGCGCGATCCCGGCCCCACCGAGCAGCCTGTCGAGCAGCCTGTCGACCTCCGCGATCCCCTCCGGGGCGGCGTGGTCGCTGGGCAGCGGCAGCTCGTCTTCGGCGATGACCTGGCGGGCCAGGTCGCACAGCGCGATGCGCAGGTGGCGCTTGCCGAAATCGACTCCGACGGCGACCCCGGTCGACCTGCTCAGCCGTACCTCCCGGGCTCGCCGTCCGCCGCGGGCCGTGGGGCGCACCGCGATGGCGCCGGAAACGGAGAGATCTCGGACAACGTTGGAGACAGTAGCGGCCGACAGCCCGGTGGCGCGCGCGATCTCGGCCTGGGTCAGCACGCCAGCGCTGCGGAGAGCCTCGATGACCCGCCGCCTGTTGGCCTCCCGCAGCGAGGACTGGGAACCAGGGGCGGCCGAGGGCATGGCGCAAGACAACCTCGCTGCCGGCCCTGCCGTCAAGACTTGAAGGAGGCAGCCATAGGTACACCCGATGGGAGCCCTGCGGGCGGGCGATGCGGATCGGTACAGACGTGACAACCAAGCAGCGGGCCCACGGGCCGGCGTCGTTGCCGCCTCTCGTCCTGCTTGGGCCGCCCGGTTCGGGGAAGAGCACGCAGACCGCCCGCCTGGCCGACCGGACCGGCGCTCGGGTGTGGCGCCTGCGAGACGCCGCGTTGGACCCCGCCGCCCGTGGATCACCCGAAACCGTACGCCGCCGCCGCGACCCGCTCGGCTGGCCACCCATGCCGGAAGACCTGCTCCGCTGGTTGCTCGACGAAACGCTGCCGCACGATGCCCCGCTGATCGTGGAGAACTTCCCCGGGCACGCGAGTCACGTTCCCGTCCTGCTGGCCGCGCTCGACGCTCACCACCCGGCGCCGGTAGTGATCGAGCTGACCGCCGCCGCCGCCGTCCTGTTGGCCCGCATCTCCGCTCGGCGGACCTGCCCACGTTGCTCCCACCTGGTCACCGGTGACCCGCACAGCCCGGCCGCGGCCGACCCAGCCCGACCGGGCCGCTGCGCCCGCTGCGGCGGACGGCTGCGCACCCGCATCGGCGACGCCATGCCCATCCGGCACTGGCGACTCGTCAGGTACCGCAGACGCATGGCCCGCGTCCGGTCGGCGTTGGCCGCACGCGGCGTGCCCGTCCATAGCGTCGGCGCGGCCGACCTGTCCGGCGACGTACGGCATCGCATCGCTGCCGTGTGGGAGGGGAGTGGGCCGGACGGGGCGCCGGGTACGGAGCTCGCCGGCACCGCGAACCCGGAGGATCGTCCTGGGCTGAATTACTGATCGTTCGGCAGGGCCACCGGAACCACCGTCAGCAGGTCACCGAGGCCGTCGAAGCCGCCGGGACTGGCGGTGAACAGCGGCAGCCGGTTGGAGACGGCGATGCTGGCGATCATGAGATCTGCGAGTCTCCGGCGCGGCTTGCGGCCCGCGGCCAGTACCGCCGCCGAGACCCGGCCGAATGCTCGTGCCGCCTCGGCGTCGAAGGGCAGTGGTTCAAATTCGGCCTCGACGCGTTGGAGCAGGTCAAGGCGGCGTGCGCGCTCCTGGGGATCGCTCGTGTGGTGAGGTCCGGCTGACAGCTCGGCGAGAGTGACCGCGCCGATGGACATGACCGCGGGCAGTTGGGCGTGGTCGATCTCTCTCCGCCGGATCAGGATGTTGGTGTCCAGCAGTCCGTGCGTCTCATCGGTCATACGGGTCCCGTAGTTCGCCGTCGACGGCTTCGTCCAGGTCGGCACGGAACCGCTCTGCGTTGATGAGCGGCGCGTTCGCGGACATGGCAGCGAACTCCTCCCGCGTCACCACCCGCCGCCGGCGCAGCGGGATGAGTTCGCCGATTGGAGCGCCGTTGCGGGTGACGACGAACGCCTCGCCGTGTTCGACGGCGTCCATGATCTCGCCGGATCTGCTGCGGAGATCTCGTTGCGTGATCTCGTGCTGTGCGGTCATGCGCCTATCGTGCGGCAACGTGTGGCACAGGGTGCTACCACGTGCCATCCGCCTCAGTGCAGCCCCACGCGCGCGGCTGCCGCCGCCCAGGCCCGCTCGTCGCCGCGGGGTTCGTACCGGCGAAGCGGCTGGGTCCGCGCGACGAGGGCGCGCATCTCGGCACGGTCCCGGACGGCCCCGTGCGTGCGCGCCTGGACCAGCACGTTGCCCAGGGCGGTGGCCTCGACCGGACCGGCTACCAACCGCCGCCCGCAGGCGTCGGCGGTCAGCTGGCACAGGAGCTCGTTACGGGCGCCGCCGCCGACCAGGTGCACCACGTCAACGGAGCGGCCGGACAACTCCGCCGCCTGACGTACCGCCGTCCGGTGACCCAGGGCAAGGCTGTCCAGGATGCATCGCACGGTCTCCGCCGGGCCCTGCGGCGGCTCCTGGCCGGTGCTCCGGCAGTGGGCGGCGATCCGGGCGGGCATGTCGCCGGGGGGCAGGAACGCTGGGTCGCCCGGATCGACAACGGCGCGGAACGGCGGGACACGCGCCGCCTCGGCGGCCCTAACGTCCTGGGCACCTATTAAAACGTTCTCCTGATCCGTCGTTCGGGAGGAGGGCGCCGTGACCGAACCCATCCCTCCGATACTCGCCCTGGCCGGCGTGAGCAAGTCCTTCGGTGCTGTGCAGGCACTCCGGAACGTCTCCTTCGAGCTGTACGCGGGCGAGGCGCACGGTCTGGCCGGGGAGAACGGGGCCGGCAAGTCCACGCTTGTCAAGATCTTGGCTGGAGTGCATCGCCCGGACGCGGGACGGCTGCTGGTCGACGGCGAGCCGGTGGACTTCACCGGGCCGGCGGACGCGCAGCACGCTGGCGTGGCGGTGATCTATCAGGAGCCGACGCTGTTCCCCGACCTGTCGGTCGCGGAGAACATCTTCATGAGCCGCCAGCCCCGCGGCCGGCTCCGGCGCATCGACCGTCGCGCGATGCACGCGCAGACCACCGAGCTGTGCGCCCGGCTCGGCGTCGCGCTCGACCCGCAGCGGCCGGCGCGCGGGCTCTCGATCGCCGACCAGCAACTCGTGGAGATCGCGAAGGCGCTGTCCCGCGACGCGCGCGTGCTCATCATGGACGAACCGACCGCCGCGCTGTCCGGCGCCGAGGTGGCCCGGCTGTTCTCCGTGGCGAGGACGCTGCGGGAGCACGGACGGGCGATCCTGTTCATCTCGCACCGGCTCGAGGAGATCTTCGAGCTCTGCGGGCGCGTCACGACGCTGCGGGACGGGCAGTGGATCGCCACCGAGCCGACCGACGGGCTCACCCCGGATGACCTGGTGCGCCGCATGGTCGGTCGGGATCTCGACACGCTCTATCCCAAGCAGGACACGGCCGCGGGCGATGCCGCGCTGAAGGTCAGCCGGCTGACCCGCGAGGGGGTCTTCACCGACGTCTCCTTCGAGGTACGGCGAGGGGAGATCGTCGCCCTCGCCGGACTGGTCGGCGCGGGGCGCAGCGAGGTCGCCCGGGCGGTCTTCGGCGTGGATCGCTGGGACGCGGGCGCCGTCGAGGTCGGCGGTCGCCGCATCCCGCCCGGCTCGCCAACCGCGGCGATGGCCGCGGGCCTCGCCTTCGTGCCGGAGGACCGCCGTCAGCAGGGCCTCGTCATGGACATGTCCATCGAGCGGAACATCGCGCTCACCGGCCTGGCCTCGCTGCGCCGCGGTCCGGTGATGTCCCGCGCCGCCGAGCGGGCACGGGCCCGGGACTGGGCGATCCGCCTCCAGCTGAAGTACTCCCGGCTGACCGACACGGTGAACGTGTTGTCCGGCGGTAACCAGCAGAAGGTGGTGCTGGCCAAGTGGCTGGCCACTGACCCGTCCGTGCTGGTCGTGGACGAGCCGACCCGCGGCATCGACGTCGCGACCAAGGCGGAGGTCCACCGCCTGCTTTCCGATCTGGCCGCGCGCGGCGTCGCGGTGCTCATGATCTCTTCCGACCTTGCGGAGGTCCTGGGTATGGCCGATCGCGTCCTCGTCATGCACGAAGGGCGCCTGGTCGCGGAGATCCCGCGTGACAGGGTCACCGAGGAGACCCTGATGGCCGCCGCCACCGGCCGCGGCACGGGGAGGTCGGCCGCGTGACGGCGACCGCGACCACCCCGGCCGGGGCAGGCGTGCCGATGCGCGGCGGCGCCCGCCGGCTCGTCGACCGGGTTGCCCGCGTGCGCGAGCTCGGCATCGTCGTCGCGCTGGCGGCGCTCTTCGGCATCACCGGCGCGATCAATCCGAGCTTTCTCTCCCTGCAGAGCCTGCGCGATGTGCTGTTGAACTCCGCGATTGTGGCGTTGCTGGCGGTGGGGCAGACGCTCGTTGTCGTTACCCGCAACATCGACCTGTCGGTCTCCTCCACGGTCGGGCTCACCGCGTTCGGGGCGGGGGTCGTCTTCGCCGCCCACCCCGGCGCACCCATCCCCCTGGTGGTGCTCGGCTGCCTCGCCGGCGGCGCCGCGTGCGGCCTGGTCAACGGCCTGCTGGTCGGGATCGGCAAGGTCCCGGCGCTGGTCGCCACGCTCGGCACGCTGTACGCCTTCCGGGGCATCGACTTCGCGTGGGCCGGCGGGCGGCAGGTCAATGCCGCCGACCTGCCGGAGAGCTTCCTCTCCCTCGGCACGCGTTCGGTCCTCGGCCTGCCGCTGCTCGCGCTCGTGACGCTGGTCGTGCTGCTCGGCGTGGGCTGGGTGCTCGGCAACCTGCGCTCCGGCCGGGAGCTGTACGCGATCGGCTCCAACCCCGACGCCGCGCGGCTTGCCGGCATACCTGTGGTCCGGCGGATCATCGCCGCCTTCGTCGCCAACGGCGCGCTCGCCGGGCTCGCCGGCGCCATGTGGGCGGCCCGCTTCGGCACCCTCGACGCCACGGTAGCCACCGGCAAGGAGCTCGACGTGGTGGCCGCTGTCGTGGTCGGCGGCGTGGCGATCTTCGGGGGCAGCGGCACCGTGTACGGTGCCGCGCTGGGCGCACTCCTGTTGTCGTCGATCGGCAGCGCACTCGCCGTGCTGCAGGTCGACGCGCTCGCCCAGAACGCGATCAACGGAGCGCTGCTGATCGCCGCCATCGTCCTCGACCGTGTCCTCGCGCTTCGCGTGGCGGCCGCGCTGCGTCGCCGAAGATTCCGCGACCGGCAGGAGGATCGGAACGGCGGGGAGGTCGGGGGGACCCGGAAGGTCGAGGAGGCGGCGAGATGACCCTGCCGCCCGGCGTCCTCCTCCGCTCCGCTCCTCGCTTCGCGATGCTCGCTTTGGAGGCCGCCTCATGACCAAAGATTCCGCGGCCGCCGCGCGGCGCTCGCCGCTCGGCGGGCGGCTCGCCCGCTGGGAAGTCCTGATCGCCGTCCTGCTCGTGGTGAGCTGGATGGTCGCCGCCGGGACCGTCGACGGTTTCGGCAACGGATCCAACATCTCCTTCCTGCTGCTGGACACCACCGAGATCGCACTCATGGCGCTGGCCATGACGCTGCTCGTGGTGACCGCCGAGATCGACCTGTCGGTGGCTTCCACCCTGGGCCTGACGTGCGCCGTCCTCGGGACGCTGTGGAACGCCGGACTGGCGATCGAGGCGATCATGCCGCTGTGCCTGCTCGTGGGTGCTCTGTGCGGCGCGCTCAACGGCCTGCTCGTCACCCGGCTCGGCCTGCCGTCGCTGGCTGTCACGATCGGAACCCTGGCGCTCTACCGCGGTCTGGCCTACGTGCTCCTGGGAGACCAAGCGGTCGCTGACTTCCCCCCGGCCTACACCGGACTCGCGACCAGCAGTGCCGGTCCGATCCCGTACCCGATCATCCTCGTGGCAGTGCTCGCGGCGCTCGTGGCCGTGACGCTGCACGCGACGCCGCTCGGGCGGTCCATCTACGCCATCGGCAGCAACGAGGAGGCCGCCTACTTCGCCGGGATCCGGGTGAAGCGGATCAAGTTCTGGCTCTTCGTGGCCTCCGGCGTCTTCGCCTCGGTCGCGGGTTTGGCCTACACGTTCCGGTTCGCGAGCGCGCGCGGGGACAACGGCTTCGGGCTGGAGCTCGTCGTCGTCGCCGCGGTGCTGCTCGGCGGTGTCTCGATCTTCGGCGGGCGTGGCGCACTGCCGGGTGTGCTGGCCGCCGTGCTCCTGCTCGGCGTCGTCCGCAACGCCCTGATCCTCGCGGACGTGCCCAACGAGGTCCTCAACTTCGTGACGGGACTGCTGCTCGTCACGTCAGTTCTGGCGCCAAACCTGCTGGCGGCCCTGCAGCGGCGCCGCCAGCCCTCCTACCCACTTCATCCAGAGCCAGAAAGGAGCTCGGCTCCATGATCAGGTTCTCCTCGCGCCCGGCCGTGTTCGGCCTGGCCGTAACCACCGCGCTGACGGTACTCGTCACCGCCTGCGGCGGCACCACGAAGGGCGAAGTGCAAGGCGGCGGCGGTGCCAGGCCGACCGCCGGCAAGGCGGACCCGAACGCCCCCATCAAGAAGGGCCTGAAGATCGCCTTCCTACCGAAGCAGGTCAACAACCCGTACTTCACGATCGCCGACAAGGGCGGTACCGACGCGGTGGCCGAGGTGGACGGAACGGGCAAGGAGGTCGGTCCGTCCGACGCCAGCGCCTCCTCGCAGGTCTCCTACATCAACACGCTCACCCAGCAGCAGCAGGACGCGATAGTCATCTCGGCGAACGACCCGAACGCCGTCGTGCCGGCCCTCAAGCAGGCCATGAGCCGAGGGATCAAGGTGGTGACCTACGATTCCGACACCACACCCGAAGGTCGGCACGTCTTCGTCAACCAGGCCAGCGCCGAGGATATCGGCCGCAGCCAGGTCCAGTTGCTGGCCAAGCAGATCGGGTACAAGGGCGAGATCGCCATTCTGTCGGCGACACCTAACGCCACCAACCAGAACACCTGGATCAAGTACATGAAGGACGAGCTGAGCAAGCCCGAGTACAAGGACATGGAGCTGGTCAAGGTCGCCTACGGCAACGACGACGACCAGAAGTCGTTCCAGGAGACCCAGGGACTGCTCAAGTCCTACCCGAACCTCAAGGGCATCATCTCGCCGACCACCGTCGGCGTCGCCGCCGCGGCCCGGTACCTGTCCGGCTCGCCGTACAAGGGGAAGGTCAAGCTGACGGGGCTGGGCACCCCCAACCAGATGCGCAAGTTCGTCAAGGACGGCACCGTCGAGGCCTTCGAGCTGTGGAAGCCGGGGGACCTCGGTTACCTCGCGGGGTATACGGCGGCCGCCCTCGCCTCCGGTCAGATCAGCGGCGCCGAGGGTGAGAAGTTCAACGCGGGCCGGCTGGGGGAGAGGACCATCGGCAAGAACGGCGAGATCATCCTCGGTCCCCCGACGGTCTTCGACAAGGACAACATCAACGACTTCGACTTCTGAGGAAGACGATGGCAGACAGGACCAAGGTGAAGGCGGCGCTGCGGGCACAGCAGATCGAGACGCCGTCGTGGGCGTACGGCAACTCGGGCACGCGCTTCAAGGTGTTCGCACAGGAGGGCGTGCCCCGTACGCCGCAGGAGAAGATCGACGACGCGGCCCAGGTGCATCGCTTCACCGGGGTCGCCCCGAGCGTGGCGCTGCACATCCCGTGGGACAAGGTGGACGATTACGCCGCGCTGGCGGCGTACGCACGCGACGCCGGGGTGCGGATCGGTGCCATCAACTCCAACGTCTTCCAGGACGACGACTACAAGCTCGGCAGCGTCTGCAACCCGGACCCCGGCGTGCGCGCCAAGGCGTTGGATCACCTGTTGGAGTGCGTCGACATCATGGACGCGACCGGCTCGCCGGATTTGAAGCTGTGGTTCGCCGACGGCCTCAACTACCCCGGGCAGGACGACATACGCGCTCGGCAGGATCGGCTGGCCGAGGCCCTGGCCGTCGTGTACGGCCGGCTGAGCGCCGACCAACGGTTCCTGCTGGAGTACAAGTTCTTCGAGCCGGCCTTCTACGCCACCGACGTGCCGGACTGGGGCACCGCGTACGCGCACTGCGTCAGGCTGGGCCCCAAGGCACAGGTGGTCGTCGACACGGGACACCACGCGCCCGGCACCAACATCGAGTTCATAGTCGCCTTCCTGTTGCGCGAGGGGAAGCTCGGTGGGTTCGACTTCAACTCCCGCTTCTACGCCGACGACGACCTGATGGTGGGCGCGGCCGACCCGTTCCAGCTGTTCCGGATCATGCACGAGGTCGTGCGGGGCGGTGGTTATGGGCGGGCGGGCACCGACGACGCCGGCACGGCGTTCATGCTCGACCAGTGCCACAACATCGAACCGAAGATCCCCGGCCAGATCCGTTCGGTGATGAACGTACAGGAGGCCACCGCGAAGGCACTGATCGTCGACGCCGACGCGCTGGCCGAGGCACAGTTGGCCGGCGACGTTCTGGGTGCGAACGCCGTGCTCATGGACGCCTACAACACCGACGTACGTCCGCTTCTCGCCGAACTGCGCGAAGAGATGGGCCTGGACCCCGACCCGGTCGCCGCGTACCGCCGGTCCGGTTACTTCGAGAAGATCCGCGTCGAGCGGGTCGGCGGCCAGGCCGCCGGTTGGGGGGCATGACCGTGTCTTTCCCGCCCCCTGCCCTTCGGGCCCACCCCCCGTGCGTCCGGACGTGGCCGAGCTTCTCGAGCGCGCCCACACGCTCGGGTCCGATCGCCGCAACACCAACTACGCGGGCGGCAACGCCTCGGTCAAGGGGACCGATACCGACCCGGTGACCGGGCGGGACGTCGAACTGATGTGGGTCAAGGGCTCCGGTGGAGACCTCGGCACCCTCACCGAGAAGGGGCTCTCCGTACTGCGCCTGGACCGGCTGCGCGCCCTCGTCGACGTCTATCCCGGCGTGGAGCGCGAGGACGAGATGGTCGCGGCGTTCGACTATTGCCTGCACGGCAAGGGCGGGGCCGCTCCCTCCATCGACACGGCCATGCACGGGCTCCTCGAAACGGCGCACGTGGACCATCTGCATCCGGACGCCGGTATCGCGATCGCGACGGCCGTCGACGGGGAGGAGCTCACCCACACGATCTTCGGCGACCGGGTGGTGTGGGTGCCGTGGCGGCGCCCCGGCTTCCAGCTCGGCCTCGACATCGCCGCCGTCAAGGCTCACAACCCGACGGCCATCGGGGTGATCCTCGGCGGCCACGGCATCACCGCCTGGGGCGCCACCTCGGAGGAGTGTGGGGCGAACTCGCTGGATATCATCCGTACCGCCGAACGCCACATCGCCGAGCACGGCGCGGCGGAGCCGTTCGGGCGGATCATCCCCGGATACCAGCCGCTGCCCGAGGCGGCGCGCCGGGAACGCGCCGCGGCCCTGTTTCCGGTGATCCGCGGGCTGTGCTCTACGGACGTGCGTCAGGTCGGTCACTACACCGACTCGGCCGAGGTGCTGGACTTCGTGTCGCGGGAGAAGCACCCCGCACTGGCGGCGCTCGGCACCTCGTGCCCCGACCACTTTCTGCGTACCAAGGTCCGGCCGCTCGTGCTCGACGTGCCGCCCGCCGCGCCGCCCGAGGAGGCCGTCTCCCGCCTTCGCGAGCTGCACGCCGCCTACCGAGAGGAGTACCGGGCCTACTACGAGCGGCATGCCAGCCCTGGCGCGCCGCCGATGCGCGGCGCCGACCCGGCGATCGTGCTGGTGCCGGGGGTTGGCATGTTCAGCTTCGGCAGAGACAAGCAGACAGCGCGCGTCGCGGGGGAGTTCTACGTCAACGCGATCAATGTGATGCGCGGCGCGGAGGCGCTGTCCACGTACGCTCCCATCACCGAGTCCGAGAAGTTCCGCATCGAGTACTGGGAGCTGGAGGAGGCCAAGCTGCGCCGCATGCCGCGGCCGAGGCCGCTGGCCGCCCGGGTAGCCCTGGTGACCGGGGGTGGCTCGGGCATCGGCCGGGCTACGGCGCTGCGGCTGGCCCGCGAGGGGGCATGCGTCGTGGTCGCGGACCGGGACGCCGCGGCGGCGGAGAAGGTAGCCGCGGAGGTCGCTGACGAGACAGAGGCGCTGCTCCCGGCCGACGCGGCGGTCGCGGCCGCCGCGGACGTCACCGCCGAAGACGAGATCGTCGCGGCGCTGCGAGCCGCGGCCCTGAGCTTCGGTGGCGTCGATCTTGTGGTCAACAACGCGGGTCTGTCGCTGTCCAAGCCGCTCGTGGAGACGACCGTCGACGACTGGAACCTCCAGCACGACGTGATGGCCCGTGGGTCGTTCCTGGTGTCCCGGGAGGCCGCCCGCGTGATGATCGATCAGGCGATGGGCGGCGACATCGTCTACGTGGTGAGCAAGAACGCCGTCCTCGCCGGCCCCGACAACCTCGCGTACGGCGCGGCAAAGGCGGACCAGGCGCATCAGGTCCGCCTGCTGGCCGCCGAGCTGGGGCAGTACGGCGTCCGGGTGAACGGCGTCAACCCGGACGCCGTGGTTCGCGGTTCAGGAATCTTCGCCTCGGGCTGGGGCGCGAAGCGCGCCGCCCTGTACGGCGTGCCGGAGAACAAGCTCGGCGAGTTCTACGCGGGGCGCACGCTGCTCAAGCACGAGGTCCTGCCCGAGCACGTCGCCGCGGCGGTCTTCGCCTTGACCGGCGGCGACCTGAGCCAGACAACGGGCCTGCACGTCCCTGTCGACTCCGGGGTGGCGGCCGCCTTCCTGCGGTGACGTCAGGGCCCGTGGTCTTGCGCCCCCAACGCCCGTGATCTTGCAGAAATTCAAACTCGCCGGTTTGAATTTCTGCAAGATCACGGGCAAGGGGGTGCCGGGACGGGCGGCCGTACGCCGGAGAAACCTCAGAACCGGTAGCGCAGTATCCGTCCGACGTCCCGGAAGCCGGGGAGGCGCGCCAGCACCCACATGACCAGCCGTCCCGAGGCGGGCAGCTTGTCCAGGCCCGGCATGTCGACGCTGCGCAGCGCGTCGAGGCATTCCAGCCCGTCGTGCCAGCCCTCGATCTCGTACGGGTCGTCGATGCCCCAGTGCAGGGTCGCGCCGGCGTTGCGCACCGCGGGCACCATCTTCTGCAGCCGGATGCCCAGCGTGCCGTAGCAGTCGAAGAGCAGCTGGCCGCCCCGGAACCGCCCGGTGATCCGCTGGACGAGCCGCTTGCCGTCCTCCTGGTGCAGGTACATCGTCAGGCCCTCGAAGACGGCCACCGTCGGGCGGTCGTCGGGCACCTCGTCGAGCCACCCGTCGTCGGTCACCGACGCGCCGATCATCCGGTAGTCCCCGGCGGGGCGCGGCAGCAGGCGCTCGCGCAGCTCGAGGACTTCGGGGTAGTCGACGTCGAGCCAGCGGACCGACGACGGCGGGTCGAGCCGGTGGACCCGGGTGTCCAGGCCGCAGGCGAGGTGCAGCACGGTGGCCTGCGGGTGGTGGGCCAGGAACTCGGCGGTCCAGTCGTCGAGCTGCTTGGCACGGAGCGCGACGCCGGCCGCGGTAGTGCCCTTCACCCCCGTCTTGCGGAAGTCGTAGTCGATGCGCCGTACCGCCTTGTCGGCCTCGTGGTCGTGGAGGATGGAGTTCGGCGAGCGGCTGTCCAGCGCCTTGCCGTACAGCGTGGCGAGCATGGTCTCCTGGGCGCCGGTGAGTGTGATCTTTTCGCGGTCCACGGACTCAAGCTACATCGATTTCACAAATTCGTGTAACTAAGAAATCATATGAACTCAGTGTCGTAGCCGATGCGAGGTGGGGGGAGATCCGGCATGGCGGAACCAGTGGAGGGCCGGCGTTCGAGCGCCGGGCGTGACGAGGAAGCGGTGCGTCGGTTCGTCGAGCGCTTCGCCCTCGACCTGGTCGCGGCCGGTGTTCCCCGGATGGCGGCCCGGATCTTCGCCGCGATCCTGGTCGCCGAGGAGGGCAGGCGCGACGCCGCCGAGCTGGCAGAGTCCCTGCGGGTGAGCCCGGCCGCCGTCTCGGGCGCCGTTCGGTACCTGACGCACAGGGGCCTGGTGGCCAGGGAACGCGAGCCCGGTGCGCGGCGCGATCACTACCGGGTGCACGGCGACATGTGGTACCAGACCGTCGCCCACCAGGATGCGTTGCTCCGGCAGTGGGAGCGGACCCTGCTCGACGGTATCGAGGCCGTCGGCGCGGACAGCCGGGCGGCGGGGCGTCTGGACGAGACCCGTGAGTTCTTCGAGTTCTTCCGGCTGGAGATGCCGGCGCTGATGGAGAGGTGGCGGGGGCGGCAAGCCGGGCGCGAGCGGACGTCGGGGCAAGGGCGCGCACCGTCGGATCCCGACGAGCGGCCCTAGCCCGCACCTCCGGATCTATTGACTCTGGTCGGCGAGGACGACGCCCTGGCGTCTTGCAAACGTTTGCCTGCGGGTGGACGATGGCCGCGAAGGTGGTCGTCACGCGGGAGCGAGGAGCGGTAGATGGGCAGGGACGAGAGGGTGCTGGCGGCGATCGAGCACTGGGCGCCACGGTTCGTGTCGAACGGCGTGCCGTTGGCGGACTTCCAGGAGGTCACGTCCGCGGTCGCCCGCTGGGAGGAGTGGTGCGCTGCCTGGTCACGGCGGGCCGCGGTGCACGAGGAGCTCGGCCGGGCGGCGCTCGCCGAGGGGCACGAGCTTTCCGCGGGTGAGCACCTGACGCGCGCGGCGGTGTGCTACCACTTCGCGAAGTACCTGTTCGTGAACGACCTCGATCAGATGCGGACCGCCCACGAGCGGGCGGTGACCTGCCGCACGCTCGCGCTGCCCCACCTGCGTCCGCCCGGCGAACGCGTCGAGATCCCGTTCGCCGGCACTGTCCTCGCCGGCAACCTGCGCCGCCCGCCAACACCGGCCCGTCCTCCGGTGGTGGCGATGGTGATGGGGCTGGACTCGACCAAGGAGGAGATGGACTCCTACGAGTCGATGTTCCTCGACCGCGGGATGGCGACGCTGGCCTTCGACGGGCCGGGTCAGGGCGAGGCCGAGTACGAGCTGCCCATCCGCGGCGACTATGAGCTCCCGGTCGGCGCGGTGGTGGATTGGCTGGAGAGGCGGGACGACGTGGACGCCGGGCGCCTCGGCATCTGGGGTGTCAGCCTCGGCGGCTACTACGCGCCCCGGGCCGCGGCGTTCGACCCGAGGATCAAGGCCTGCATCGCCCTGGCTGGGCCGTACGACCTCTCCGAGTGCTGGGACCGTATGCCGTCGCTGACCCGCGAGGCCTTCCGCGTGCGGTCGCACCTGCGTACCGAGGAGGACGCGCGGGAGCACGCCGCCACCCTTTCGCTGTCCGGGCTCGCGTCCCGGATCACCTGCCCTCTGCTCGTCGTCTTCGGCAAGCAGGACCGGCTCATCCCGTACCAGGCGGCCGAGCGGCTGACCGCCGAGGCGTCCGGGCCCACGACCCTGCTGATGATCGAGAACGGCAACCACGTGGCGAACAACCGCGGCTACCGGTACCGGCCCCAGTCGGCCGACTGGATGGCCGACCAGCTCGGCGCGTCTCACTCGCCGGCCTGAACGTTTACCCACGTTCGAGGAGACCGAACGCCACCTCACCGGGGCTGACCTCAGGGGCGCCGACCTGAGCGGAGCCGACCTCGCCGAGAGCATCTTTCTCACCCAATCCCAGCTCGATGCGGCGAGGGGCGATCGCGACACCAGGTTGCCGCCGTCGCTCACCAGACCAGCGCATTGGGTCAGGCCTCAGGCCCTTCCGGGATGATCGGAAGGAGTAGGTACGATCCTCGGTCGCCGCCGCCGTAGATCGTGACGTTGCCGCCGACTCGTTCGGGTCGCCGATCCCAGGGATCGATATGGGTGAACGGCCCCGAACCACGGAAGGTGCCCAGCGTGCCGAGCTTTCCGGAGATGGTTTCGCGTTCGAGGTCGTGGCCCTGAATCGTGAGGGCGAGTCGGTGGCCGGGCGGGATGACTATGCAGGTCGGCCAGATTTCGACGTCGAGGCCGTAGACCTCGCCCGGGTCCAGAAGTTGTTCCTCGTCGTGCGTGTGGTACGGCCGGTACTCGGTGCTCAGCTCCGGGTCCAGCTTACGGTGCGAGGCCCGAAGCCATCCTTGCGCTATCGGTGCGGCAGGCTCGACCGAGCCCGCGAATGTGACCTCCTGATCATTTGGATCGAAGATCTGCACGATCAGAAAGAGGTCGGCGTCGACGGTTTGCGACGACATAAAGATCTTCGCCGCGGCCGGGCCGGTGATCTCGGTCTCTTTGTCGAGCGGCCCCGTCCAGAACGTGACGCCGTTCGAGGTCAGCGGTGCGTACGAAACCTTGCCCTCGTCGGTAACGGGTTGCGTGCTCAACGCCCCATCGGCTGGGTCGAGATAGTACTGGGTCCACTGGGTCCGGGCGAGGGGCCACTCCCGCTCCCTGCGAAGAACGAATCGTTCACCCGGGTGGCGGATGTTGAGAAGCACCGGTGCTTCTTCGTCCCAGCCGTTGTCCTCACCCTTGAGGAAGTGGTCGAAGAAGCGCTTCTGGAGCTCCAGGCCGTAGTCGGTGTAGAAATGGGTCCAATGCTCGAGACCATGGATCTCGAGCCATTTCTGCTTGGCCGCGGCCCGGACGAATCCCTCGACGTTGCCGCGAAGGTGCAGTCCCGCGCCGCCCCAGCTTCCGGCGGAGAGAAACGGTACCTTCACCTTTGACCAGTCGGCCGATCGCTCGCGATACCACAGGCCGTCGAGCGGGCGCAGCCGCGTCTCCAGATCCGGCCGGGAGCGGTTCTTGGCCAACTCCTCCTCGGAGAGCGTCTCCGGTCCAGAGGTCAGTATGCCGTTGTTCGGATCGCGCTCGCCCCGAACGCCGACGCCGTGTTGCACCGACAGGACCTGCGACCGGTACCAGGGCCCGGTGAACGTGTTCAGGATGCCTCCGTGGCGGTGCCAGTCCCGGTAGGCGTCGGCAGCGCCTTCCCACGCACACATTGCGGCAAGATGCGGCGGCTGCAGGCCGGCGACGTGCCACTGATTGATCGCGTAGTAGGAAATGCCGTTGAGGCCGACCTTGCCGTTGCTCCAGGATTGCGTTCCGGCCCACTCGATACAGTTATAGAAATCCTTGGTCTCCCGTGGGGAGAAGATGTCCAGGTACCCCGGCGACCGACCGGCACCCCGCGAGTCGACCCGGACACAGGCGTAGCCGTCGGGCACCCACTTCTCCGGGTCGACGACCTCCCAGCTCTGGTAGTTGCAGGTCGAGTTCTCCGCGATCTCCGGATGTCCGTGTATCATCGCGCGCCACTGGTCGGCGTAGAGGACCTGGAAGGGCATGTTCTTCGCGTACGGCCCATACGTCAGGATGACCGGGTAGCTGCCGTCCTCTATCGGCCGGTAGACGTCGGCCAGCAGGACGAGACCGTCGTCCATCTCCATCGGGACGTCCCGGTCGATCCTCATTCCGTCTCTGACTTCGCTCCACTGGCTCATCCGCCGCACTGGCTCCTTCCATCGAATCGTCGGGGGTCACAAGGTCTTATGCCGTGGGCGCGGCCGGTAAGACGTCTCTCAGCCATCTTGTGACCACTTCTACAACCGTGTCCGCGACGCCGTTGTAGAAGTGGTCGCCACCTTCGGTGGTTGCGATATCGCACGGACCGCCGGAACGCCGCTGGAACTCCTCCATCGGGTAAAGCTCATCCGGCTCTCGATCTCCGCGCAGGAACAGTGTTGGGCACGAGATCTCGGGCGCGAGCTGGAGGAGATCGGGAGTCTCCGTCAGCAGGTCGAGGAACGATGCGGCCGACGTCACGTGCCACAATCCCGGCAGGAGCAGGAGTTCGTCGCCCTTCCCGTCGTCGACGAGGGCTCGAGCTCGTGCCGTCAGTTCGTCCAGGCGGTCGCGGGCGAGGAGCCCATGTCTGCTGGCAACGGCGGCAAGGCGTTGGCCGCCGCAGTGGGCGGACATGAGCACCAGAGCCGGCGTCCGGGCGTGCCTTGTCACGTGTTGCGCCGCCAGCACGCCGCCGTTGCTGTGTCCGATCGCTCCAGGTGCACGATATCCGCGCTTCTCGAGCCAGCCGGCCGCATACTCGTTGTCCGCGATTGCCTGTTCCACAGTCTGAAAGGCGTTGCCCTCGGGCTCCCGACTGTTGCGCGTCGACAGCGTGTCGTGTCCGCGGCGGTTATAGGCCAGGCAGGCAAATCCCTCCGTCAAGAGGGCCGGCGGTAGGAATCGGGCCGGTCCAACGTAGAAATTCATGGCATTTCCATGAAAGAACTGCACACATCTGTCGTGCTGGAGGACCGCGGGTTGGTAGAGGACACCGTCGAGAGGGTTGCCGTCGGTAGGTATAGAGACGAGCTCCGCAAGCACACCCTGTCCTTCCTCACGGCCGAGCAACCCGGGACGCCAGTAGGGATTGTGTGTATGTTGCAATATATATGCTGAGTGTCGCATCTTGGCAAGCAGAGGGGAGGAGGACGGCGACGTGACAGCGGAGCACTTCGGCGTGGACGAGCTGCGGGCAGCCGTTGTAACGATCGACCTGCATCGTGGTCACCTCGATCCGGGGACGGCGACCCTGCCGCTCCGGCCGGAGCCTGCCGGGCGTGTGGTGAGCGCGAACGCCCGCTTCCTCGAATCCGCCCGTATGGGCGGGCTGCCCGTCGTGCATGTGGTGACCGTGTACCGCGACCTCGAGGAGATCCACTCCAACCCGTTCTGGAAGGCAATCGACGCCACCGAGAACGCCCGTGGCGACATGAGACGTCACAACATGAAGGGTTCCGCGGGAACCCAGCTGATGCCGGGGATCCTCGGGCCGGGCGACCGGGTCCTGGAGACGAAGAAACGCTACGACTGCTTCCTCGGTACGGAGCTGGACTTCGTCCTGCGCACGCTTCGCGTCAACACCCTCCTCCTCACCGGCGTCAACACGAACAGCTGCGTGCTGACGACCACGGTCGCGGCGTCGTCCCGTGACTACGCCCCCATCGTGGTCGCCGACTGCGTGGACACGATGGACGGTCCCGACTTCCACCGCATGGCGTTGGCCTGTATCGAGCGCGCGTTCGGCTGGGTCATGCGGTCGGACGAGGCGCTGCGTGCCGTGCGGGCCGGCGGAGGGGTCGGTTGACCCGCTAGCCGCGGCGAGCGCGAGCACGCCGCTTGCCCTCGTGCATCGCCTGCACCCGGGCGACCGGAATGGCGCGGCCCTCTTCGACTATGTCGGAGCTCAGCGGCTGCGGCGTGGGCATCCGGTCGGCCCACGGATCACCGTCGGCGATCAACCGCGCGGCGGTGTGCACGGTGAAGTCGGCCGGGGTGACGCGGTCGAGCTCCTCCCAAGCCACCGGAAACGACACCGGCGCACCGGGCCGCACGCGCGGGCTGTACGCGGCCACCACCGTCGCCCCGCCGGCTCGGGTCGAGTCGAGGAACACCTTGTTTCCGCGGTCTTCCCGGATGTAGGCGGTGGTGGCCAGCGCTGGGTCCAGCCGCTCGGCACGCGCGGCGATCGCCCGGGTGGCCGCGGCCACGTCGTCGATCGCGGCCTGCGTCTCGACCGGTACGAACACATGTACGCCCTTCGCCCCGCTGGTCTTGACCGCGCCCGCCAGGCCGGCGTCGGCGAGCGCCTGGCGGACCAGGTGGGCGGCGCGTACGGCCAGCCGGAACGCGTCGGTGGGCGGCGGGTCGATGTCGAGCACGAGGTACGTGGGGTGGGCCTGGCGGTCGGCGCGAATCAGGGTCGGGTGGTACTCCACGGCGCGCTGGTTGGCGAACCACAGCAACGTGCGGCGGTCGTTGCACAGCGCGTAGGACACCTCGCGTCTCGAGGACTCCGCCCACAGCGGCACCGTGCGCACCCACGGCGGGGTGTACTTGGGGACGTTCTTCTGCATGAACGGCGCCTGGCCGCGCAGCACCCGGATCACCGACAGCGGCCGGTCGCGCAACTCCGGGATGATCCGGTCACGGACCGCGTCCAGGTAGTCCACCAGATCCCGCTTGGTCGCCTCCGCCCCGTCGAACAGCGGCTGGTCGAGGTTGGTCAGCGACACCCCGTCCCGCACCTCGTCGCCGATCACCTTTTCACTTTCTCACTAATTCCGTCGGGACGCGAGAACCACCCAACGCGCGTAGGTGACCTAGTGTCCTGCGCCGGGGATCCGTTGAAGATATGAGGCGAGTCGTTCGAGGATCTCGTCGGCGGTCTTGGTCCAGGTGAAGGGCCTGGGGTTGTCGTTCCAGGTCGTGGTCCACT
>WHSR01000088.1 GCA_009379995.1 Streptosporangiales bacterium | reverse complement strand
TCAAACGCGCCATCTCCAAATACCAGGCCCGCGGCCCTGGCATCGACCGCACCAGCTACAAAGCCACCGTGGGCATCGACATCCTGGCACCACCCGACACCTTGACAACCACCACCAACCCCCTAACTACACGGCCTTGGAACTAGCCCTCGCCGAAGACTGCGGTCAGCCGACCGCTGGCGGTCGCTCGCTTGGAGATGTCGGCGAGGGCGTCCTTGAGCTGGGCTCCCTCGTCGAGCGGCATCTCCTGAGGTAGGGCGTACACGGTGAAGCGGTAGCGGTGGGTCCCGCTCGGCGGACACGGTGGGGCGTAGCGGGTCGAACCCGCGCTGTTACGGCCCTGTTGCCCGCCCGCCGGCACCACGCCCTCGGCCACGCCGGTAGTGGCCGGATCGATGTTGAAGACCACCCAATGCACGTAGGTGCCGCCCGGCGCGTCGGGGTCGTCCACCACCAGCGCCAGCACGGCCGCATCGGAAGGCATGCCGGTCCAGCGCAGCGGCGGTGAGGTACCCGCACCTTCACAGGTGTAGCGACCCGGGATCGTGCCGCCCTCGCGGAAGGCTGGGCTGGCCACGGTGATCATGTCCGACGCCGCCGGGGCGGGCTGACCGGAGCCGCCGACGAGCCCGCATCCCGACAGCGCCGCGCAGGCCAGCAAGGCCCCCGCGCCGCGCGTACGGAGTCGCATGGCGGTCACCGGTACAGCTCCCGGGCGATGATCGTACGTTGCACCTCGCTGGCCCCCTCGTAGATCCGGGGTGCCCGTACCTCCCGGTAGAGGTGCTCGAGGAGGTGGCCGCGCTGCAGGGCCCTGGCACCGTGGATCTGGACGGCCCCGTCGACGACGTACTGCGCGGCCTCGGTGGCGAACAGCTTGGCCATCGCTGAACGTTTCCTGACGTCGGGCCAGCCCTGGTCGTAGGCGGTCGCGGCCGTGTAGACGAGGAGGCGGGCCGCCTCGGTACGGGTGGCCATCTCGGCGAGCCGATGGGACACGGCCTGGAGCTCGCGGAGCTTGCCGCCGAACGCCTCCCGCTCCCCGGCGTGCGCCACCGCGGCGTCGAGCGCGGCCTGCGCCATTCCGACGGCGAAGGCCCCGACGCTCGGCCGGAACAGGTCGAGCGTGTGCATCGCGACGCGGAACCCTTGATCGAGCTCGCCGAGCACCGACGAGTCCGGCACCCACACGCCGTCCAGAACGAGCCGGCCGATCGGGTGCGGGGAGACGAGGTCGATCGGCTCGCCGCCGACGCCGTCAGCGTGGCCGTCGACCACGAAAGCTGTGATGCCACGGGCTCCGGCGCCCTCCGTGGTGCGGGCGAAGACCGTGTAGACGTCGGCCTGGGGCGCATTGGAGATCCACAACTTCGCACCGGTGAGCCGCCACCCGCCGGCGTAACGCTCGGCGCGCATCGTCAGCGCGCCCGCGTCGGATCCGGCGTCGGGCTCGGTGAGGGCGAAGGCCGCGACAGCCTCTCCGGCCGCGATCCTGGGCACCCAGCGGGCCACGACCTCGGGTCGCCCGGACTGGACGATCGGGTAGCCGCCCAGACCCTGCAGTGCGAGCGCGGTCTCCGCCTCGGTGGCCACCTGGGCGAGCGACTCCCGGAGGAGACACAGATCCGTCGCCTGGAGCTGGCCGGACTCGGGGAACAGCCGGCGCAGCAGCCCGTGCTCGCCCATCGCGCGCAGCAGCGGCCGGTTGACGTCGCCCGGCCGCCCGGCCTCGGCCAGCGGTTCGAGCACGTCGGCGGCCAGACGGCGCACCTCGACCGCGAACCGCTGCGCTTCCTCGGTTAACGGAACTATCGGCTGGCCGCGTAGGGTCATGGACTCACCCTAGACACGGTGAAGGACATCACGGGAAGGGGAGTCGGCCGGACCGGCTACACCCCGGAGTCCAGCAGGTGCTCGTACTCCAGTCCGAGGTCGTTGACGGCGTTCCAGCAGTACGCCAGGGCGTGCTTGAGGTTGGCGGCGACACACGGCGGCAGATCCTCCCGGCCCACGAGGTCCTTGAGCCGCCGGTAGGTCTGCAGGATCTCGGTCTCGGTGGCGTCGAGTTCCCGACCGAGAAGATCGGTCGTCATGCTTTGCCCCTCCCCTGGTGACCGGGTCGGTCGTCGACCATTCGCTTGGCCTTGAGCTCGAACCGCGGGAGGCCTCCCGGCTCGGCCAGTTCGACCCGGAAGTTGAGTCCTTCGTGGGCGTCGGCGAGCTCTTTGTGCAGCGTCTCCGCAAGACGCTGCCAGTCCGCGGCGGCGCGCTGCTGATCGTGCAGCTCGCACAGCAGGTGGATCTCGTCGCGGATGTCCTCGCGGGTGAGCAGGATCTGGAACTCGTCGATCTCCGGATGGCTGCGCACTATCGACTCGATAGCACGCGGATAGACGTTCGTGCCGCGGACGAGCCTCATGTCGTCGGCCCGGCCCAGCACACCGCCCTGGTAGATGTCGAACGTGCGCCCGCAGCCGCAGCGGCTGGCCGGGACCTTCACCACCATGTCGGCCGTGCGGTACCGGAGCAGCGGCGTGGTGCTCCGGCCGAAGGAGGTGACGACCCGCTCGCCCATCTCGCCGTACCCAACCGGCTCACCGGTCTCCGGGTCGATGACCTCCTCGATGACGTGGTCCTCGATGATGTGGGCGCCGCCGGGGCGGTGGGCGCATTCGAACATGAAGATCGTCGAGATCTCCGTCATCCCGGCGGTGTCGTACGCCTTCGCTCCCCACTGCTGCTCGATGAGCGCCTTCGTCTCCGGTATCGAGCCGGCCGGCTCCCCGGAGAGGATCAGCGTCCGCACCGATGATCCCGGCAGGTCGATGCCTTGACCGGCGGCCTCCTGGGCGAGGCGCAGCGCGTACGTCGGGGTCGAGGCCACAACGGTGGCGCCGAAGTCCACGATCTGCTTGACCCGGCGTTCGGTTGGCTGCGCGCCACCCGGTACGACGAGCGCCCCCAGCTTCTCCAGACCGTAGTGAAGGCCCCAGAAACCGATGAACGAGCCGTAGCCGAACGCCATGTACGCGACGTCGCGCGGACGTACACCCATGGCCCACGCGCCGTAGCACCACATCTCCGCCGCCCACGCCCAGTCCTTGCGGCTGTCCAGGGCGCGCAGCGGCTCCTTCCCGCTGGTGCCCGAGGTGGTGTGCAGCCGGATCGCGGACTCGTGGTCACGTACTGGGAGGGTGCCGTACGGCGGGCGCGCCGCCTGGCCGGCCATCCATTCCTCCCGGGTCAGGAACGGGATACGCCGCAGGTCCTCCCAGGTCTCGAGCCGCTCGGCGGAGAAGTCGGCGGCCGCGAACTTCTCCCGGTAGTGGAGACTGCGCTCAGCCCACTCGGCGACCCTGCGAAGCTTCGCGAGCTGCAGCGCGCGCAGGTCCTTGCGCGGCATGGTCTCGGTCTTCGGGTTCCAGTACGGCGACTCGCTCACGGGGATCCTCCCGGCATGCCGCGACTGTGACGACC
This sequence comes from Streptosporangiales bacterium, assembly GCA_009379995.1. Lineage (GTDB taxonomy): Bacteria > Actinomycetota > Actinomycetes > Streptosporangiales > WHSR01 > WHSR01. The sequence continues at coordinate 23,009 of WHSR01000088.1, read as the reverse complement.
GTCACGATAACGCTAATCTGAGGTCTGAGTAAACGGCGGAACGATGAGGGTGGCGACAAATGCCCGAGGCCGGTGCCGACGTCGACGCGCAGGCTGGTGTATCGCCCCGGACCGGCCCGTACCCGCCGAAGGGCCTCATCCTCGGCATCTACGGTGCCTTCGTCCGAGACCTCGGCGGATGGATCGCCGTCTCGCATTTGATAACCCTGCTGGCCGATCTCGGCGTGGACCAGCAGGCAGTGCGGGCAGCCACGTCCCGGCTGAGGCGGCGCGGCCTGCTCGCGACCGAACGTCGGAACGGGCTCGCCGGCTACGGCCTCACCGAAACCGGACTCGACGTCCTCGCCGAGGGTGATCAGCGGATCTACGTCACGAGCGCGCCAGCCTCCCTGGCGGACGGGTGGACGCTCGTCGTGTTCTCGGTACCGGAATCCCGTCGTGACCGGCGGCACGTGCTCCGTTCTCGGCTGGCCTGGCTGGGATTCGGCAATCTCGCGCCCGGGGTGTGGATAGCGCCCGCTCGGCTGCGTCCCGAGCTGGAGAACACGCTGGGGCGGCTGGGGCTGACCGGCTACGTTGACGTGTTCGAGGCCCATTACCACGGCTTCGAGGCGGTTCGTGCCCTCGTCGAGCGGTCGTGGGACCTTCCCGCCCTGGCCGCGCAGTACGAGCAGTTCCTTGCCGACCAGCGCCCCGTGCTGCGGCGCTGGGAGAACGACGGCGTCCGCCGCACCGGCCGGGAGGGCTTCGCCGACTACCTGCTCGCGCTGACCCAGTGGCGGCGACTGCCGTTCCTCGACCCGGGGTTGCCCCCCGAGGTCCTACCGCCCGGCTGGCCGGGCCATGCCGCGTCGGCGGTCTTCCACGCTCTCCGCACCCGGATCGAACCGGCTGCCCGGCACTGGGTTCGTTCGGTCGTGGACCAGTGACCCGCCCTTGACAGCGCAATTATTGCCCATCAGATTGTTAACAACAACGCAAACGAACGTGTCCGCAGACGTCATGGGTGCGGATCGCGGACGGGCTCTCGTGAGAGCAGAGAGGCCGGGATGCAGTCGCTTGGCGTGGTGATCGACGAGGCGTGCGCGGCGGTCTTCGCCGCGCGCGACGCGCAGCGGCGGGTCACCACGCTGCGGGTGAGTCCAGCGATCTACGAGGCGATCGTGCAAGGGAAGGCTCGGGAGCTTGAGCGTGGCAACCCGGTGATGGTGCTCGGTCTCGACGTGGTCAACGACGCCAGCCTCAGCGGCGAGGTGGCGGCCCTGGAGTAAAGGTGGTGGCGACGAGCAGATGTTGACCTCCGAGGAAACCGAATATCTCTGCCGTGTTGGCCCTGATACCCCGATAGGGCGAGTGCTGCGGCGCTACTGGATACCGGCGTTCCAATTGGCGGACCTTCCCCGTCCGGACTGCCCACCGATCGCCGTACCGTTGCTTGGTGAGCGCTTTGTCGCGTTCCGGGATACCGAGGGCAGGCTCGGTTTTCTCGACGAGCTGTGCTGCCATCGCGGGGCGTCGCTCGCGCTGGGCAGGGTGGAGGACTGCGGATTGCGGTGCATATACCACGGCTGGAAATACGGCGTGGACGGCACCATCCAAGAGACGCCGAACATGCCGGAATCCTCGAGGTTCAAGGAGCGAGTCAAGCATCCCGCGTACCCGGTGCGGGAGGCCGGCGGCCTGGGCTGGGTCTATCTCGGTCCGCCGGACAGGCTGCCGAGTTTCCCCGAGTATCACTGGTTCGGCGTGCCGCAGTCCCAGCTGCTGATCACCGAGATGATCCTGGACTGCAACTGGGTGCAGGTGCAGGAGGGCTCGATCGACTCCTCGCACGTCGGAATTCTCCATACGGACTCCATCGCCGAGATACGCGAGGGAAAGGGCAGGCGTACCGGGCTCGGCAACCTGATGGATGGGTTTCCCTCCGAGGACAACAGCCCGAGGCTCGAGGTGGAAAACACCGACTTCGGCTTCCACTACGCCGCGGTGCGGCAGGCGTCGGACGGGGAGGATCGAACCTACGTGCGGATTACTCCGTTCATCATGCCGTTCATCACCTATATTCCGCCGACCAGCAACAACATCGTCATCGTCGTGCCCCGCGACAACTGGACGACGTCGTCCATCGGCGTTCGGGTCAACCCCACCGACGAGCCGATCGACCTCTGGGCGGCGTGGCGGGCACAGGGCGTCGACGACCCGGAGGTCTGGGGGCCGGAGCCCGAGCGGCGGCGCGTGCGACTGCCGGCCCAGGACCGCCCGGCGATGGAGGAGGGGAGAAGCTTCGCCGGTATCCAGGGAATCCGGATGCAGGACGCGGTGGTCCAGTCCTCGATGGGCCGCATCTACGACCGGAGGAACGAGCACCTGGTGCCGGCCGATGTTGGGATCATCCGGATGAGACGGCTGCTCATCGAGTCGGCACGAAGGGTCGACCAGGGTGAGGACCCCATCGGGCTCGACCGTCCGGTGGACGCCGCGAAGATCGAGGCCGCCTCGGGGACGATACCGGCCGACGTCCCCTGGCAGTCGCTGGTCCCAGGTAACCGTGCCGTATAGGCGTTCGGGTGGTGCGGAGACGAGATGAAGGTCTGGATCGACCAGGAGGAGTGCACGGGCTCGGGTCTGTGCGAGCTGATCGAGCCCGAGGTGTTCACCCTCGGCGACGACGGGCTTGCGTACGTGCGCGAGGGCGACAGGGTCCTTCCGGGCGGCGCGGCGGGCAGCGCCCTGGTGTCGCAGGAGTGCGAGGACAACGTGCTCGAGGCCAGGCAGGGCTGCCCGGGGCGCTGCATCCAGGTGGAGGACTAGGGGTGTCTGGTGGAGACACCCCTAGTCACCGGCTAGGCCTCCTTAACCCCAACCCGAGGTGAAGTACACGACACCTCGGTCGCACACGTTGGCTATGGCCCAGCCCTTTCCGATCTGGCCGCGGGTGTTGACACAGTGGCTTCGACCGGCCCGACGGACCACGGGACCCGCATATTCCGTGTAGATGTGGCTGCGATCCTGCCTCGTCCACGTCGAGTCTTCGTAGCGCTTCAGCCTGACCGCCGTCCACTTCTGGTTCTTGTGATACCTACGGATCGTTACCGCACAGTACCGCCAGCCCTCGGCCGTCTTGCTGATCACCAGACGGCCGTTCGCGTGTCCGGCTTTTGCCGGGATGGTCAGCTTCCCGACTCTCACGTAGTTTCCTCCCCACTTCTTTTCGCAGAGCCTTGGCCCCGCGTACTTAGTGGAGGAGGCCTGTGCGGTGGGCGCTACTTGAGCGGCCGCGGGTGCTGGCGCCATGTCTGTCGTCAACATGGCCACGACGGCTGCAACGATGGGCAGCAGCCAGCGCCGCCCCTTGCCTGTGGCCCCCGCTTGCAGTGTCACCGGTTTCATCGATCCCTCCGCAGTCGATGATCCAATCCGGTGAGAATACACAATCGCTGCTCAGCGGCCTGGGCCAGGCTCGGTCAGACCTCTGGGTTCGGCAGCCGAGTGAGCGCGGCGTCGATGCGCTCCTGGGACAGCTCGAAGTCCTCCATCTGCCCCGACAGGTACCGGTCGTAGGCCGACAGGTCGAAATGACCGTGACCACACATCGCGGTCAGGATGACCTTCTCCTCGCCGGTCTCCTTGCACCGCAGCGCCTCCTCGATCGCCGCGGCGATCGCGTGCGTCGGCTCCGGTGCCGGCACGATGCCCTCGGTCCTCGCGAACTGCACGCCGGCCGCGAAGCACTCGGTCTGCGGCTTGGCGACCGCCTCGAACAGCCCGAGCTCGTACATGTGCGACAGCAGCGGTGACATGCCGTGGTAGCGCAGCCCGCCCGCGTGGATCGGGTCAGGCACGAAGTCGTGACCGAGCGTGTGCATCTTCAGCAGCGGGGTGAAGCCGGCCGTGTCGCCGTAGTCGTAGGTGTAGCGGCCCCGGGTGAACGACGGGCACGCGGTGGGCTCGACCGCGCGGATGGTGGGGCTGATCCTTCCGGCCAGCTTCTCCCGGAGGAACGGAAAGAACAGCCCGGCGAAGTTCGACCCACCGCCGGTGCACCCGACGATGACGTCGGGGGTCTCGCCGGCCTGGGCGAACTGTGTGAGCGCCTCCTCGCCGATCACCGTCTGGTGCATGAGCACGTGGTTGAGCACGCTGCCCAGCGAGTACCGGGTGTCGTCGCGCTTGCCGGCCATCTCGACGGCCTCGCTGATCGCGATGCCGAGGCTGCCGGGGGAGTCCGGCTCGTCGGCGAGGATCTTCCGCCCCGCCTCGGTGACCTCGGACGGGCTCGGGTGCACGGTTGCGCCCCAAACCTCCATGATCGAGCGGCGGTGCGGCTTCTGGTCGTACGAGGCCCGTACCATCCAGACCTCGCAGTCCAGCCCGAACTTGGAGCAGGCGAACGCGAGGGCGCTGCCCCACTGGCCGGCCCCGGTCTCGGTGGTCAGCCGCCCGATGCCCTGCTTGGCGTTGTAGTAGGCCTGCGCCACGGCGGTGTTGGGCTTGTGCGAGCCCGCCGGGCTCACTCCCTCGTACTTGTAGTAAATGCGCGCCGGGGTGCCGAGCGCCTTCTCCAGCCGCCGGGCCCGGTAGAGCGGAGTGGGCCGCCACAGCCGGTAGACGTCGAGGATCTCCTCCGGGATGTCGATGTACCGGTCGGTGCTGACCTCTTGAGCGATCAGGTCCATCGGGAACAGCGGGGCCAGGTCGTCCGGGCCGACCGGGGCGAGCGTCGCCGGGTGCAGCGGGGGCGGGGGAGGGGACGGCAGGTCGGCCAGGACGTTGTACCACCGGCGCGGCATCTGCGATTCGTCGAGAAGGGTCTTGGTGCTGTCGGCCATCGCGCCCTCCCGGGGTGATCACTTCTTCCCGAACACTATTCCTAGCCCCGGCCGTCCGGTATGGCGCGGCACAGAAAATGTGTACGGGCCCTTAGACTCGCTGACCGTGGCGACCGCCCAGCTCCGGCCACCCGCTCACCGCGTCGCACGCGGCGCGATCGCGCTATGGACCGTGCAGAACCTCATGGGTCTTGCGCTGGTGACCGCGATGGTCGCCGGGATCGCCTGGCTGGTCGACGCCGCCGCGCCCTCCTGGCTGCCCCGGCTCGTCGTCGAGCACCCCTGGTGGGGTCCGCTCCTCGTCGCCCTGCTGGGTCTGCCCGAGGTGCTGCTCGCACCCACCTGGCGCTACCTCGTACACCGCTGGGAGGTGACCCAGGAGGTCGTCTACATCCGCACCGGATGGTTCGATCGGGAGTGGAGGCTGGTCCCGATCAGCCGAATACAGACCGTCGACACCACGCGGGGCGTGCTGGAGCGCTTCCTCGGCCTGGCGACCCTGCAGATCAGGACCGCGTCGCACGCCGGGTCCTCGGAGATCGAAGGGCTGCCCGCCGAGGTCGCCGCCGGGCTGGCCCACGACCTGGCTCGGCAGGCCGGCGTCCTGCGGGACGATGCCACATGACACAGCACACGACACCGCCGGAGACCACGGTGGTGACGCCGCAGCACCTCAGCCCGCGGGTTCTCGCCATCCACCCGCTGCGGTCGCTGCGGGCGTTCGCCATCCCGCTGCTCGGCGTGCTCCTGGTGGGGCGGTTTTCGGCCAACAGCTTCGTCTACGCCGCCATCGGCGCCGCGGTCGCGGTGCTCGTTCCGCTGTTCCGCTGGATGACCTTCACCTACAGCGTCCGCGACGGACGGCTGCAGATCACCCAAGGACTGTTCGCCCGGAGCACCCGTACGATCCCGCTCGACCGGATCCGGGGCGTAGACGTCAGCGCCCCCCTGCTGCACCGTCTGCTCGGCCTCGCCGTGGTCAACGTGGAGGCGGCGGCCGGCGGGGAGACAAAGGAGGAGGGAACCCTCGACGCGGTCACCGTCGCCGAGGCCGACCGGCTGCGGAAGCTGCTGTTGCATCGGCGGGAGGCCGCCGTCCCCGCCGATGCCGGCGCCGAGCCGACGATCGAGCCCGTCTACGCCCGGCTGCGCCGGCGGTGGTGCCTGTACGCCCCGCTGACCGCCACGTACCTGCTGGCACCGCTCGCGCTGCTGGCCAGCTTGATCGGCTTCGCCGCCGAGCTGTTCAGCCAGACGGAGAGCGTGAGCCAGGAACAGGTGCGCCGGGTCGTCGAGGAGGTGCTTGCGGCGCCGCACCTGTTGGTGCCGATCGTGGTGGCGCTGGTGCTCGCGGTGCCCGCCCTGTCGGTCCTCGCGTTCGCCGTCGTCAACTGGGACTTCACGCTGCGCGGCAGGGACGGGTCGCTGGTCACCCAGCGCGGTCTGGTCACCCGCCGCAGCGTCTTCCTGGAACGGCGCCGCATCCGGGGCTGGGAGCTGATCGAAGGGCCGCTGGAACGGGCCGCCCGGGTGGCGCGGCTTCGGGCGATCGTCACCGGCCTGGGCAACGAAGCGACCCGGGCGCAGCTGCTGCCGCTCGCCCCGCGCGGTGAGGTAATGGAGACGGCGGCCCGCGCGGTCGGCCCGCTCGAGGCCCCGCTGGCCGCACATCCAGCCGCCGCCCGTACCCGGCGGCTGGTGCGCGCCTGCCTGCCCTGGCTGGTCGCGGCGGGCGTCGCCGCGGCGTTGCGGCTCTGGGTGCCGGCGATCGCGTTGGGCGTCCTGGCCCTCCTCGGGGTCCCCCTCGGCCTCGACAGGTACCGTTCGCTCGGCCACGCGGACGACGGCGCGCGGGTCGCCGTACGCTCCGGGTCGCTGCGGCGACGCCAGGCGGTCATCGACCATCGGGCGGTGGTCGGATGGACGATCAAGCAGACCTGGCTGCAGAGGCGGGTTCGCCTGGCGACCCTCGTCGTGGGTGTTGGCGCGGGTCGGGGTGGGTACTCGGCCATCGACATGGGGGAGACGCAGGCCGCGCGGTTCGCCTGCGAGGTGAGCCCGCAGTGGCTCCGGCCCCTCCTGGTTCGCGACGCGGACGGCCAAAAAGGGCGCGGGGGTCAGGTCAGCTTCTTCTTGTTTTGGTTCCAGGCCCGCATGCGTGCCGGATAGCCGGTGATCTGAACGTCGTACACGGGCAGCCGGAGGTCCCGGGCCACCTTGTGGATCACCTTCGGCGAGCCCACCCGCCGGCGGGTCCATTCGCCGGTTGTGGCCACCGCCACCGCTGTCGTGTCCGTGGCGAAGGTCTCGGGCTCGACGTAGAATTCCACGCCTTCGCGGCTGCGGGCGAAGGCGATGAGCGCCTCGATGTCCGCGTCGGTGGCCTGCCGGTCCAGCTTGGCCACCCGAGGCCCGCTCCAACGACGGATCCCAAACCGGTCCCGCCACCTCATGGGCATGAATCCCAACCCCTGTCGTCGACGGCTATGGACACAACGAGGTCGGGGCGAACGGGAGTTCCCCGCCCACGTAGGGTAGGCGACATACCGGGCAGAATATGTTCGTGCTGCTCACGGAGATCGCCGAGACCTCGACCAGGGTCGCCGCCACCTCCGCGCGGCTCGGCAAGATCGACCATCTCGCCTCCTGCCTGCGCCGCCTGGAGCCGCACGAGGTGGACGCCGCCGTCGCATTCCTCTCCGGCGAACTGCGACAGCGACAGATCGGGGTCGGGTACGCCACGCTGCGGGAGGTGCCGCGGCCGGCGGTGTCCCCGTCACTGACCGTAACCGCTGTCGACTCGGCGTTTGAGGAGATCGGCCGGCAGGCCGGGACGGGTTCGCTGGGGGAGCGGCGCCGGCTGCTCACCGAGTTGTTCGACCGCGCCACCGCGCCCGAACAGCGGTTCCTGGTGCGGCTGCTCACCGGCGAGCTTCGACAGGGCGCGCTGGACGGGGTGATGGTCGAGGCGATCGCCAGGGCGGCCGAGGTCGCCGGCGCCCAGGTCCGCCGCGCGCTGATGCTGTCCGGGTCGCTGGGCGCCGTCGCCACCGCCGCTCTCGCGGAAGGTACCGCGGGCCTCGCGGCCTTCCGGCTGCGGATCGGCAACCCGCTGCGGCCGATGCTGGCGCAGAGCGCGGAGAGCGTCGACGCCGCCCTCGCCCGCATCAGCCCGCCCGCCGTGGAGTGGAAGCTGGACGGGATCCGGGTCCAGGTCCATCGTCTCGAGGACACGGGGGGTGGGTCCAAAGGACAGGGGGGCGGGAAAGATGCGGTGCGGGTGTTCACCCGCACCCTCGACGACATCACCTCCCGGGTTCCCGAGGTGGTGGAGGCAACCATGACGCTGCCGGTGCGCACGGTGGTGCTCGACGGCGAGGTGATCGCGCTCCGCCCGGACGGCCGGCCGCAGCCGTTCCAGGCGACAGCCGCCCGCACCGGGAGCCGGCTCGAAGTGGAGACGCTGCGCGCGGCCACCCCGCTCACTCTCTTTCTTTTCGACGTCCTGCACCTGGACGGTGAGGACCTCATCGACCGGCCCGGCGCGGAGCGGGGGGACGCGCTCGCCCGGATCGCCCCACCGTCGCTGCGGATGCCCCGAACGGTGACGAGCGACCCGGGCGATGCGGCGGAGGTTCTGCGTGGCGCGCTGGAGCAGGGCCACGAGGGTGTCGTGGTGAAGTCGCTCGACGCACCGTACGAGGCCGGCCGCCGCGGCTCGGGCTGGATCAAGGTCAAGCCGCGGCACACCCTCGACCTGGTGGTGCTGGCCGCGGAGTGGGGTCACGGCCGGCGCCGCGGCTGGCTCAGCAACCTGCACCTGGGTGCCCGCGACGCCGAGGGGGGCGGCTTCGTGATGCTCGGCAAGACCTTCAAGGGGTTGACCGACCAGATGCTGCGCTGGCAGACGGAAAAGTTCCAGGAGCTGAAGGTCTCCCAAGACAGCTGGGTCGTGCACGTACGACCTGAACTCGTGGTCGAGATCGCCTTCGACGGGGTGCAACGCAGCCCGCGCTACCCGGCCGGCCTGGCGCTGCGGTTCGCCAGGGTGCTCCGGTACCGGCCGGACAAGCGCCCGGACGAGGCCGACACCATCGAGGCGGTGCAGGCCATCTACGCCGCGGGCCTCGGCAGCGCCTGACGAGCGTTAGGCGGCAATCTGTTGTACCGACCCGGCGCCGCGTGCCAATATCCAGCAGGGGATCAGGGGGCTGCTCTGCGGGGTGGGTGAGTACCGCTGGGCAAAGTACGGCGGAGACGGGGGACGAGATGTTGGATCGGTTTTGGGTCCAGCCCGAGGAGCTACGCGGCCGGGCCGGCGGGTATTCGGGGGTAGCGGACCAGCTCGAGGACATTCTCGCCCGGCTGCAGACGGTCCTTGCCGGGGCGGGCGAGTGTTGGGGCGACGACGAGGCGGGCCGGCAGTTCGCCCGGGCCTACGGCGGCCCCGCCGGAAGGGCGCAGCAGGCGTTCCACGAGTTCTCCGAGAGCATGCGGGACGTCCATCGCAGGCTGGCGCGGATGGCCGACAACTATGAACGGGTCGACGGGTCGGCGGCCGACCGGTTCGGAAGCGGCGCCGAGCGATGAGCATCCAGGTGCCTACCGAGTTCGGCTGGCTGTTCCCCAGCGTGGTCGGCGACAACTGGCCCAGCGGGGACGAGGACATGCTCCGGAAGTGCGCCGACGCGTGGCGGCGGGCCGGCAAGGATGTGCGCGACGAGGAGGAGTCCGCCTGGCAGCTCACCCGGCAGGTGGCCGGAACCATGGAGGGAGAGGCCGCCGACGCCTCTCGTGTCGCCATTGACGGCCTGGTGAGCGCGGACGAGCAGTCGCTGCGTGAGCTGGCCGAGACCTGCGACAGGCTGGCCGAGATCTGCGAGCAGTACGCGCAGCGGATCGAGGAGACCAAGCTCGCGATCATCGAGCAGCTCGCTTCGCTCGACACCACGGCCGTGGCGGCCCTGTCCCTGACCTCGGCATCCAACGACGCCTCCCTTGCCTCGTTGGCCGGCCAGCTCTCCGTGGCGCGGGAGCGGGTACGGGCCAGCTTCGAGGGCCTGCTCCGGCACGCGGTGGAGGCGGAATCGAGCCTGCACAGTGTCGGCGAGTTCGAGGACGTACGGATCGCCGAGGGCGCGGCCCCGGACGGCGCCGAGGGCTACGTGCTGGCGATCACCAACGGCGAGCCGCTGGAGGGTCTCGCGCCGGTTCCCGAACCGCCCGAGGGGGCCGACGACCAGAATCGGCCACCCGACGCGGGCGCCACCGAGGAGGACGAGAAGGGCGGCGCTGAGTCCCCGGCGGGCGACCCCGCGGTCCCGTCCCAGGTCGGCGGCGAGGGCGGCGACGTGCCGGGCACGGCTCCCACCTCACCGGCCGTGGCGGACGCCCCCGCGCCCGGTGCGGTGAGCGCGGGGCTGGACGGCGGGGGCGGCAGCTCGGGAGGCGCCACGTCCCCTGCGTACTCGGGCCCTGCGTACTCGGGCGGCACATCGACGACAGTCACCGGCGGGCCGGCTCCGACCGTGCCGGCGCCGCCTCCACCCGCGTCGGCGGGCGGAGGGACGGTGCCGGCATCCGTCGCCTTGACCTCACCCGCGGGAAGCCCTCCCCTCCCGGGAGCCGCGTCACCGCCCCGCTCGGTCCCGCCGTCCGGATCTCCGGGGGCCCCGGGATCCGTCCTCGGTGCGCCGGGGACCTCGGGCTCGCCCGGCCCGTCGGCGCCGGGTCCCGGCGGGTCCGGCGGCCTCGGCGGCGACGGCGGAGGCGGCGTCGCTCGCTTCGGCGACACCGGTGGGTCTCGGGTGGGCGATTCCCCGGGACGCACCGACCAGCCCTGGCACCGGGGACGCGAGGCCGGCGGGGGCCCGGGGCCCGGGGCCTCCGGGCGTACGGTTCCCGGCCCGGACCGCGGCCCGCTGCCGCCACCGGGCGATCCAGGGAGCCGCCCGCGCGGCGGCCGTCCCCCGTTCGTCTGGCTCATCAACGGTGTTCCCCATCGGCCGGAGTACGCGGGCGAACGACGCAAGGAGAGGGCGACTGCGGCCTCCCGCGCCGCTGAGAGTTCCCGCCGGGCAGAGGAGTACGGCCGCGCCGACTTCTACCGGGCCGGCTGGAAGCGGGTCGAGGAGCTGACGGACCTGGAGGCGGCCGCGTTCCAGCAGCTGCACCGCGAGGCCGCGATCGACGAGACCACGGTGATGCAGAAGATCATCACACCGTGGCAGGCGGAGTGTTGCCTGGAGAACACAGTCCACAGCATCGGGGGTTTCGCGGTGCGGTGGGAGGACGTGACCCTGTGCCGCGACCCGGCCGAACTCCAGGAGGCCTTCGGCCTCGGCGGCCGGGAACCGGACGGCAAGCGTCCCTTCCACCCCGACGATCCCGTCATCCACCTGCTGCGGTTCCCGGCGCTGGACCCGGAGGCCTACAAGCGGCCGTTCGGCGGGCGCGACCCCGATCACGCGGAGCTCTATCGAGCGACGTGGGGTCTGCCGAGCGTGCGGGACGTGGAGATGTGGTCCTACCCGTTCACCGGAACCGGGTTCACCGGCAGCCAGCGGCGCGTCGTACCAGCGTTCCTGTTGAAGGAGGACCTCCCGGTGCCCAACGGCGCGGAGATGTACCAGCTCACGGACGACGGCGACGAGGACCTGCTGGCGGTGTACGTCGCGGTCCGGGGCTGGGTGGCGGTCCTGGACGACGGTCCAGGTACGGAGGACCGGTGAGGTCGGGGCTTTACGCCGTCCTGGGCGGCAGGGAGTACGCGGCGGCGCTGACGCCTGACCAGCGGGAGGCGATCCTGGTGCTGGCGGTCGACACGGACGACGACCCACCGCCCGGATTCGAGCGCATCCAGCCGGATCTCTGCCAGAGGGTCGTCGCGCGATCTGATCTGACGATCCTCTTCCGGATCTTTCCGGCCTGCACGTACCGCGGGGAGCAGTTCCAGGTCATCGAGGACCGTGGCGACCGGCTGCGACTGAAGTACCTGGGAGGGGACGAGCGGGTCGCCGAGGATCTCGGTCTCGAGTTCGTCGAGCCAGCGGTGTACCAGGTAACCGTGTCAAGGGAGGACGTCGAGGACGTGCACGAGGTCCGTCGGCAGCTACGCTGAGCCATGAACTACATTGTGTAGTGACAAACCGTCGCTATACAGATGGGCCCGGCCTTATGGAACTCCTCCGCCTGTCGCTGCTCTTCCTGCATTTCATCGGCCTCGCCGCGCTTCTCGGCGGGGTATTCGTCTAGCTGTCCGCGACCGAGAAGCGGGCCGTCCCGGCGATGCTGCACGGCGCGCTCACCCAGCTCGTGACCGGTGTACTGCTCGTCGGTGTCAACGAGGGCCTCGACAACGAGGTCAACAACGTCAAGATCGGCGTGAAACTCCTGGTCCTCATCGCGATCCTGGTGCTGGTGTGGCGCGGTCGGCGCAGGGCGAGCATCGGGAACGGCGTCTTCGCCGCTATCGGTGCCCTGACCGCGCTGAACGTCGGCGTCGCGGTCTTCTGGACCTAGGGCCGATCCGCCCGGCGGCCGGATGCGGCCGTACGGCGCAGCCAGGCCAGGCCGATGATCGGGAGAACGAGCGGTACGTAGCCGTAGCCGCTTCCGAAGCCGGACCAAACCGTCTCGTCCGGGAAGGCCCCCGGCTCGAGGAGGCTGAACGTGCCGATGGCCAGCACGCCGGCGAGCTCGACGGTGCAGGAAAGGACCGCTACCCGGCGGGCGGTCCTCCCGCCCGTGGCGAGCGCCGCCGTGGCGAGCACATAGATCGCCGCGGCGAGCGCGGACAGGGTGTAGGCGAGCGGCGCCTGGTCGAACCGGGTGGCGATCTGCACGCCCGACCGCGCCCCGGCGGCCAGCGCGAAGATCGCGTACACCGTGATCAGCACGCGGCCGGGGCCGGATCTGGTGGGTGCGGGCTCAGCCATGGACCGTCTGCCAGATCTGCTGCAGGCGGACGATCAGCACCGGGGTGACCAGGCCCGCGACGGCGACGACGCCCGAGCCCCAACGCGAACGGTCGGTGATCCCCCACAACGCCGCGGCGGGTGGGATGAACAGCGCCCCGATGAGGTAGGCGAGGAAGAGGACCGGTTCGTCCGGACCTTGGCCGCCGACCAGCCGAAAGATGCCCACCCCGGCCTGTACCAGCAACAGGACCTCGAGGCCGGCGAGGCCGGCGAGGTGGCTGATCCCGACGCGCCGGTTCAGCAGGGTCGTCAACAGGCTCCAGCCCGCGAGCACGAGGGCGGCCACGGTGATCGTGGTGGCCAAGACGTCCAGCATGGGGTCCTCTACTACCTGACGTAGTGACGGTTCGTCGAGATTAGCATGTGATCATGCCCCGCCTGTCCGCCGCATCCGCCGCCGAACACCGTGCCGCCGTCCGCGAGCGCATATTCGCCGCGCTGCGACGGCTGTCGGTGTCGCACGGCCTCGAGCGGATCTCCTTCGCGGACCTGGCTGCCGAGGCCGGGATCTCCCGCAGTGTGGTCTACAACTACTTCCCCGACAAGCAGTCCCTGCTGGTCGCCTACACCGAACGGGAGATCGCCCGGTTCCTCGACGGGTTCGCCTCCGTACGGGCGCAGGCCACTACCGCCACCGAACGAGTCGCCCGCTACGTGCGGCTCCAGCTCGAGGACTACCGCGCCCATCCCCAACCCGCCGGCCCCGAGCTGGCACCGCTGCTCGGCCCCGAGGCCCACCGGCGGCTTCAGGCCCACATCGAACCGCTGAACCGCGCGCTCACCGACATCATCGCCGAGGGCGTCGAACGCGGCGAGTTCAGCTGCGAGGATCCGGCCATGGCCGCCGCCCTCGTGCACGGCTGTCTCGGTGCGGAACGGATCCCGCTCGCCCGGCGGGCGCACGACCTCGAGGACGCGGTGGCCCGCGTCACGGCCTTCGTGCTCGGCGGGCTGGGTGCGGGGACGGCTACCGAACCTCGCAGATCGCCTTGAACCCCTGGCTTTCCAGGCCCAGGGCGGCGTTCGTACGGGACCGGAGATTCTCCACCGACACCAGCGCGGTGAGCTCGACGAACTGCGCGTCGTCGAGGTGTTCGCGGAGCCGAGCGACCAGCTCGTCGGTCACTGTCGGCGGGGTCACCGTCATCGCCTCGGCGTACTCGAGGACCAGCCGCTCCACCGGGGAGTAGACGTCGCTGTCCCGCCAGTGCGGCACGTCGCGGATCTTCGCCGGGTCCACGCCCTTGTGGTGGGCCTCCCAGTACCCGAAGTCGAGGCACCACGAGCAGCCGATCTGTGCGGACGCCATCTGGACCGCCAGGCAGTGCAGCGTCGGATCCAGCCGGTGCCACCAGCGCTGCGCGCCGAGCTCCAGCAGACCGGTGGCCGCCAGGACACCCGGATGGGGTGACGCCGCGGCGAGGGGTTCCAGGATCTTGCCGTACTTCCGGGTGGAGTACCACCCGGCGAGCCGTACGAGCAGACCCTTGCCCTGGATGTCGAGGGGAACGCGAGCCATGGGACCTCCTGTCGTGTGGCCTTGCCCGAAGACGGAGGACCCGGCGCCGGCGTGACGGCGGTCCGTGTGGTTCCCGTCACGGCCCGGCGAGCCGCGGCTGTTGCCGGCGCGCGAACGCGAGCTTGTCCGGCGCGGCGACCAGCAGTATCTCGGCGACCCGGCCGTCGGCGTCGACGACGAGCGTCATTACGTAGTCCGGCTTCCCGTCCACGTGCACAACCAACGCGGGCTCGCCGTTGACCTCGGCCGGACCCGTTCGCGTCCCCGGGGGCAACTGGGTCCGCACACCGAGGCTGAAGCGCAGTACCTTGTCCCGGCCCACGATCGGGCGGCGCGGGGCCTTGACCTCGCCGCCGGCGTCGCTGACCAGGACGACGTCCTCCCGCATCAGCGCGACGAGCGGCTCGACGTCTCCGGTCTTGAAGGCCGCGTCCAGCACGTCAACCAGACGGCGATGCTCCTCGCGGGACGGCGTCGACCGGGCGGGCGAGTCGACGACGTGCCGGCGCGCCCGGGCGAGGAGCTGGCGGGACGCGACCTCGGTGATCTCCACGGTGCGGGCGATCTCCGCATGGGAGAGACCCACCGCCTCCCGCAGCACGAGCACAGCCCTTTCGGTAGGGGAGAGGCGCTCCAACAGCGCCAGCGCACCGAGGGAGAGCAGGTCGCGCCGCTCGACCACGGCCAGCGGGTCGCTGTCGGTCGCCTCCCCGGTGAACACCGGCTCGGGCAGCCACGGCCCGACGTAGTGCTCCCGCTGCACCCTGACCGACCGCAGCTCGTCCAGGCAGAGCCGGGTCACCACACGCACGGACCAGGACCGCAGGTCCCGTACCTCGACGCCGGAGGCTGCCGCGCAGGCGTAACGCAGCCACGCCTCCTGCAGGATGTCCTCGGCGTCGGTGGCCCGCCCGAGCATCCGATACGCGACCGAGAACAGCAGCGGACGCAGCTCCGCGAACGCCGTGGTGTCGACGGCGACCTCCGGTTCGCTCACGGCTCGATTGTCTCCCGGCCGCGTATCGGACGCGCACGATGCCCGCGAGCACAGAGAGCGCGGGGACGAACGCGGCCACGAAGCAGATCAGGAACGGCGGCAAGTCGCTGTGCAGCAGAGCCGCCCGCCGAACGTCTCCACGTCCTCGATCTGGGTCCAGGCCGGGTCGACGAAGACCCAGAAGACATGCCCGGCGAACCAGATGAGTGCCGCCCACCCCAGGGCCGGATCAGATCGCGCACCTCAGCCCTCATACCGGACGCTGGAGACGATCGCGTCCACCTGCTCGGCGGTCAGCGCACCGTCGGACCAGGTGAGCCGGACGAGGTCGACCTTGCGGCCCGGGACGATCACCGCGATGTCCACGCCGTTCGCCGGGCCCGTCGCGATGCCCTTCTCCCGGCGGTCGCGGTAGGTGTAGTTGAGCCGGGCGGCACCGTCGGACCCCTCGATCTCGAGATCCTGTATGCCCTGCACGGAGTACCCGAGCCAGCTCATCTGCGGCCCGGTCAGCTCGGTGGCCAGCGCGCCGCGCGCGTCGCCGCCCTGCACGTCGATGCGCTGGGCGGTCAGCACCGCGGCGGTCTTCCCACCCTGGCGTAGCTCGGCCTGGTACGTCTCGCCCGTGGAGGTGACCGACCACTGCTCCGGGTGGGCCACGGCCACGTTCGACGCCTTGCCCTCGGCGAACCCGTCCGGGACGTCGGAACCGGTGCAGCCCGCGAGCAGGGCGGCACCGGACACGAGCGCGCCGGCCAGCCTGACTCTCATCCTCGATCACACTCCGGGAAGTTCACATACCGGCGCTCACGGTTGTCATCGGGTGCACCCAGGTACTCACCGTCGGGTGATGGTATCGGTGGAACGCTCACTGGAGGCTCCGAACGCCCATCCCGCCTTGATCCGGGCCTCCATCTCCAGGGCCTCGGGTCCTCCTGACCGGTCTCGCCCTGTGACCTAGCCCATACAAACGCATGTCACGCCGTGA
The DNA here is from genome assembly GCA_009379995.1 of Streptosporangiales bacterium. Taxonomy (GTDB): domain Bacteria; phylum Actinomycetota; class Actinomycetes; order Streptosporangiales; family WHSR01; genus WHSR01. The sequence goes on along the minus strand of WHSR01000088.1, from coordinate 6,697 downwards.
GGCGTTACCCCGTCCGTGACGGCGAACGACCAGTCATCGTTTTCCCGGAGATGGAGCCCCTCATGTTCGCCGCCTATGTCGCCGTCACCATCCTGGCCGCGGCCGCCAACGGCTCCGCTGCCTTCGCAAACTTCGTCGGCCACGAGTACGCCAAGACCCAGGCGGACAAGATGCGCATGCCGCAGTCGTGGAGGCTCCCGTTGGGCTCGCTCCTGGCGGCCGGCGCGCTGGGGCTGTTGGCCGGGTTCGTCGTGCCGGCGCTGGGCGCGCTCGCCGCCGGCGGCCTCGTGCTGTACTACATCGGCGCGCTCGGTGTGCACCTGCGGGTGCGCGACTACCAGCTCGGCCCCTGGGCGATGTTCTTGTCCCTGGCGGTGGCCGCCCTAGCCGTGAACCTGGCCTACCACGGTCCCTGATGACCCGGCGGCCCTTGCTACACCGGGTCAGCGCAGCCCGAGGATCTCGATCAGCGTGCGGGCCGCGCCGCCGCCCTCGTCGAGGGCGATGCGCAGCGCACGCGGCACGTCGAGGTCCTCGAGCAGCGCGGCCACCACTGCCCGTTCCACGGCGCCGGAACTCTCGGCCCGTCCCGCTACCGAGTACAGCTCCTCCAGCCGCTGCTCGGCGGCGGCCAACTCAGCCGGTTCGTAGCCCCAGGGTTCCGCCCAGGCGCGGTCCAGCACGAGCAGCCGTACCGCCGCTGCCGGGTGCTTGGTCAGCAGGTCGGAGACCAGCACCAGGTTGCCGGCGGACTTGGCCATCTTCTCCCCGCCCACCCGTACGGTCCCGACGTGCATCCACGCCCGGGCGAAGGGCCGTACCCCGGTGACCGCCTCGGCCTGGGCCGCCTCGTACGCGTGGTGCGGGAAACGCAGGTCGGCGCCGCCGGCGTGCAGGTCGAGCGCGGGACCGTACGTGCTCAGCGCCATGGCCGTGCACTCGGCGTGCCAGCCCGGCCGGCCCGGACCCCACGGACTGGGCCAGGACGGCTCGTCCGGCCCGGACGCCTGCCAGACCGCCACATCCAGCGGATCCTCCTTGGCCGGGTCGTCGACACGCCCGCCGTACTCCTCGGCCAGCCGTAGCGCGGCGTCACGATCCAGGCCGACCCGCCGGTGTACGTCCGCGCCGCGGAAGTAGACGCTGCCGTCGCGCAGGTAGGCCCGCCCGGCGACGAGGAGGGCCGCGCCCAGCGCCACGACGTGGATGATGTAGCTGTGCGCGCGGGGTTCGTGGGTGGGACGGCGTACCCCCAGCGCCGCCATGTCCTGGTCGAACCGGAACTGCTGCACGGCGGCGAACCTGTCGTAAGGTGACCCGGCGCGCCGGGCCGCCTCGAGCAGCACGTCGTCGACGTCGGTCACGTTGCGGGTGAGCTGGACCTCGGCGCCGATGTGCCGCAGCACCCGCGCCGCGGCGTCGGTCCAGACGAACGTCGCCGCGTGACCGAGGTGCGTGACGTCGTAGGGGGTGATCCCGCACACATACATCCGGGCCCCGCCCACGATGGCGAGATGCCGCCCGCCGAGCCGTAGCCAGGCGGGACGCTCCTCCAGGCCGTAGCGCACCGGCGCCTCCTCGTATCTGCGCTGTATGGCAGCCGTATGGAACCAGCCTGCCACGCCACGGGGGCGCCCCCACCAACCCCCGACACGTCATCTGTCGTGCTGGCTGGTTCCCGGCACCCCGATACGCCTAGGCTGCTCTGGTGATCAGAGCATCCGGGCCGTGCCAGGTCGGGCTGTTCCTTTCCCGCGAACGGATCTGATATATCCGCTTGAGGATCATCGAGAGGCTTTCGGCGGTGATTGCATGAGCATTCTTGGCACCCGGGTAGTCCGTGCCGAAGACCCCCGCCTGCTGACGGTGGGCGGTACCTACGTCGACGACCTCCGCGAGCCCGCCCTGGTGGGCGCGGCGCACGCGACGTTCGTACGCAGCCCGGTGGCGCACGCCCGGATCAGCAGCATCGACGTGCAGGATGCCCGGGAGGCCCCGGGCGTCGTCGCGGTGTTCACCGGCCGGGACCTCGACATCTCGCCGTCGCCTCCGGCCCCGATGGTGACCGCCGCGATGGCTCGGCCGGCCCTGGCGACGGACGTCGTACGGTACGTCGGTGAGGCGGTGGCCGTGGTGATCACCGACGAGCGTTACCAGGGGGAGGACGCGGCCGAGCTGGTGATGGTCGACTACGATCCGCTGCCCGCCGTCGTCTCCGGCGAGGACGCCGTGCGCGGCGAGACGCTGCTGTTCCCCGAGGCGGGCACGAACGTCGCCTGGACCGGAGGCGCCGAACAGCTCGACGAGCACCTATTCGACGACTGCGAGGTAGTTGTCACCCAGGTGATCGACAACCAGCGGCTGGCGCCGGCCCCCCTCGAGGTTCGGTCGGCCGCCTGCGCGTGGTCCGACGACCAGGGTCAGGTGACGCTCTGGCTCAGCACGCAGGGCGCCCAGGCCGCTCGGGACGAGCTGCAGCGCCAGCTCGGGCTCGAGGAGGGGCAGCTTCGGGTCGTCGCCCCCGACGTCGGTGGCGGATTCGGCGCCAAGATCGCCGCCGACCCCGAGACGGCGGCGCTGTGCGCGGCCTCCCGCCGGCTGGGCCGCCCGCTGCGCTGGGTGGAGAGCCGCAGCGAGAACATGATCGCGATGACCCACGGCCGGGCGCAGCATCAGACGGTTACGATCGGCGGCCGCCGCGACGGCACGGTGCTTGCCTACCGTATCGAGGTGCTCCAGGACTCGGGCGCGTACCCGCGGGAGTCGTCGTGGCTGCTTCCCATACTTACGATGAACATGGCGAGCGGGGTGTACGCGATCCCGAAGGTGGAGACCGCCGCCCGGAGCATCGTCACGAACACCACGCCGCTGTCGGCGTACCGGGGCGCCGGGCGGCCGGAGGCGACGGCGGCGATCGAGCGGGCGATGGACCTGTTCGCCTCGGAGATCGGCATGGATCCGGCGGAGGTGCGGCGGCGCAACTTCGTCGCGCCGGACGCCTTCCCGTTCCAGACCCCGAGCGGGATCACGTACGACTCCGGGGAGTACGCGAAGGCCCTGGACACCGTGCTCGAGGCGGCCGGCTACCCGGACCTGCAGGAGGAGCAGCGGCGTCGCCGTGAGCGGGGAGACCCGCTGCAGCTCGGCTTCGGGCTGTCGGCCTACGTCGAGATCACCGCCCCGGACAACGCCGTCGGCGAGACCGGCCGGGTGGAGGTGGGTGCCGACGGCTCGGTCACCGTCTACACCGGCAGCTCGGCGCACGGTCAGGGGCACGCGACCGCGTTCGCCATGCTGGCGTCCGACGAGCTCGGCATTCCCATGGACCGCATCAAGGTGCTGCACGGCGACACCGCGAAGATCCCCAAGGGCGCCGGCACGTACGGCTCCCGCTCGCTGCAGCTCGGCGGGTCGGCGGTGCACGAGGCGTCGGTCGAGGTGGTCAAGCGCGCCCGGCACCTCGCGGCCGAGCTGTTGGAGGCCGACGAGGGGGACATCGTCCTGGACCGGGACGCCGGCCGCTGGCACGTGAAGGGTGCCCCGGCAACCGCGGTGTCCTGGGGCGAGCTGGCGCAGCAGGCCGAGGGCGACGGAGGACTGGCGGCCGACTCCGATTTCTCCGAGGAGCGGCCGACCTTCCCGTTCGGCGTACACCTCGCCGTGGTCGAGGTGGATGTGGAGACCGGCGCGGTGCGGCTCGTTCGGTTCGTGTCCGTCGACGACGCCGGCCGGGTCGTCAACCCGGTACTCACCGAGGGGCAGCGGCACGGCGGCATCGCCCAGGGCGCGGCGCAGGCGCTGCTCGAGCACATGGTCTACGACGCCGACGGCAACCCGCAGACGGGCAACCTGGCGGATTACGCTTTCATCACCGCGGCGGAGCTGCCCAGCTTCGAGTTGCTCCCCATGGAGACGGCGACGCCGCTCAACCCGCTGGGTGTGAAGGGAATCGGCGAGGCGGGCACGATCGGCTCGACGCCGGCCGTGCAGAACGCAGTCGTCAACGCGATCACCCACCTCGGCGTACGTCACGTCGACATGCCGGCCACGGCGCAGCGGGTCTGGGCCGCGATCAACGAGGCGAAGGAGCGCTAGTGCAGGTCACCATCCGTGTCAACGGCAACAACACCACCCATGAGATCGAGGACCGGTTGCTGCTTGTGCACTACCTGCGTGACGTCCTCGGGCTCACCGGCACCAATATCGGCTGCGACACCACCTCGTGTGGGGCGTGTACCGTCCACCTGAACGGTGAGTCGGTCAAGTCCTGCACGATGCTCGCCGCGCAGGCCGACGGAGCCGAGGTCACCACCATCGAGGGGCTCGCCGGCTCCGACGAGATGCATCCGATGCAGCGGGCCTTCCGGGAGAACCACGGCCTGCAGTGCGGGTTCTGCACCCCGGGCATGGTGATGGCCGCCGTGGGGCTGCTGCGGGAGCAGGCGAACCCCACCGAGGAACAGGTCCGCTCCGGCCTCGAGGGAAACCTCTGTCGCTGTACCGGTTACCACAACATCGTGCAGGCGGTGCTCGCTGCCGCCAAGGAAGGCGGTGCCCGATGATCCCAGCGCCGTTCGCCTACCGCCGCGCAGGCTCGGTCGATGAGGCGCTGTCCCTCCTCGCCGAGCACGGAGACGAGGCCAAGGTGCTCGCCGGAGGGCACTCCCTGCTGCCGCTGATGAAGCTGCGACTGGCGGTGCCCGAGGTGGTCGTCGACGTCGGGCGGCTGCAGGACCTGTCGTACGTACGGGACGAGGGCGATGCCATCGCGGTCGGCGCGCTCACCCGCCATCGTGACCTGGAGACCTCCGACCTGCTGGCCCGTGAGGCGCCGCTGCTGTCGCACGCCGCCGGTTTCGTTGGCGACCCGCAGGTGCGGCACCGGGGTACGCTCGGCGGGTCGCTGGTGCACGGTGATCCGGCATCCGACCTGCCCGCTGTGGTGTTGGCGATGGGCGGCACCCTGGTCGCACGCGGGCCGCGGGGCAGCAGGGAGATCCCGGCCGCGGACTTCTTCCAGAGCCTGTTCGAGACCGCGATGGAGCCCGACGAACTCCTCACCGAGGTCCGTATCCCCAAGCCGCAGTCGCGGGGCTGGGGGTTCGAGAAGTTCAACCAGCGCGCGATCGACTGGGCCACCGTCGGCGTGGCGGTCTCCGGAGATCAGCGGCCCGCCATCGCCCTCGTCAACATGGGCGGTACCCCGCTGCGCGCGACCGCGGCCGAGCAGGCCCTCGCCGACGGCGGTTCGGTAGCGGACGCGGCCGCGCTCGCCGCCGACGGGACGGAGCCGCCCTCCGATCTGAGCGCGAGCGCCGACTACCGCCGCCACCTCGCCCGGGTGCTGGTCCGCCGGGCCGTCGAGGACGCCCGCGGCCGGGCGTAGTGTGTACCCCGCTCTTGGCCGTGATCTTGCAGAAATGCCAGATCACGGCCAAGAGCGGGGCCGAGCTTACCGGCGTCCCAGACTGAACACACTGACCAGCACGGCGGCCGCCAGCACCTGGAAGAGGACGGTCAGCCAGAAGCCGACGTCGAGGGATGCGCCGACGACGAGCCCGATTGCCGCGCCCACGATCCCGATGAGGATGGTGAGCAGGCACCCGAGATTGCCGCTGCGGGGGACGAGTAGACGTCCGAGGGCGCCGATGACCACCCCGGCGATCAGGGCCGAGAGGATGCCGTTGAGTTCCATGTCGGCCTAGCCTCGCACATGTCCCTTCGGTTTCCCTGAGTGTCCCGCCGAGCACCTCGACCTAGCCGGTGGGCTTTTCCCAGACCGAGACATGCTGGCGGCTCTCGCTGGTGAAGGGCTCCCGCGTCCAGCCGTCCCACCGCTCGCGCAGTCGTAGCCCTGCCAGCTGCGCCATCAGGTCGAGCTCCGCGGGCCACACGTACCGGAAAGGAATCGAGGTGTAGCGGCCACGGCCGTCGACGACCTCGACGTAGTTCGAGCTCATCGCCTGCGTGGCGACGTCGTAGAGGTCGAAGCCCCACCGCGTCGAGCTCACGTGGAACGGCACGACGTTCTGCCCGGGCGGGAGCCTCCGCAGATCCGGGATCCCGACCTCGATGACGAAGCAGCCGCCCGGCTCGAGGTGCGCCTCGGCATTGCGGAAGCAAGCGACCTGGGCCTCCTGCGTCGTCAGATTCGCGATCGTGTTGAACACCAAGTACGCGACGGAGAACTTCCCGTCCACCCTCGTCGTCGCGAAGTCGCCGATCGTCACGCCGATCGCGTCGCCGCCCGGCTTGGCCCGCAGCCGCGCGACCATCGCCTGGGACAGGTCGATGCCGTGCACCGGGACACCGCGACGCGCCAGCGGCAGCGCGATGCGTCCAGTCCCGACACCCAGCTCCAGGGCTCGGCCGCTACCGGCGAGCCCGGCGAGAAACTCGACCGTAGCGTCCACGACGTCCGGCTGGAACATGTCCGCCGCCGACTCGTCGTACGTGGCCGCGACCGATTCTCCGAAGTAGCCGTCCTCATCCTCCATCGCCCGGACCGTACCGCGAAAGACCTCCGTAGGGCCCGCACGTTTTCGCGCCCTCAGCGGCATTATGCCGGTGATCCGGTTCGTTGTTGCTCATGATGCTTTGTCTTTCGTGAGGCTGGTCAGGAGCTGGTCGAACAGTTGGGCGCGGTGGTCTTGACCCTTGGTGGCGGCGTCGTCGTGTTGGGCTTGCAGGGTGGGGC
>WHSR01000107.1 GCA_009379995.1 Streptosporangiales bacterium | reverse complement strand
TGACCGGCCAACGCCGCCGCATCCAGAAACTGCCGATCCCCCCGCTCGAAACCCTGCATAAGAAGATCATCCCGGATCCCCGAACACCAAGCCGACAAAACGCCGCCACCGCCCAGCCCCTTTTCAGCGCGCTCCTAGCGCGGAGTCAGCGGCAGCAGCTTCTTGCCGGTCGGGCCGGTCTGGATCTCGGTGCCCATGGTCGGGCACACGCCGCAGTCGTAGCACGGCGTCCAGCGGCAGTCGTCGACCTCGACCCCGGACACCGCGTCCTGCCAGTCCTGCCACAGCCACTCGCGGTCCAGGCCGGCGTCCAGGTGATCCCACGGCAGGACCTCGACCTCCGCCCGCTCGCGGGTGGTGTACCAGTCGACGTCGACCGGGTAGTCGGCGAGGGCCTCCTCGGCGCAACTGACCCACCTGTCGAAGGAGAAGTGCTCGCCCCAGCCGTCGAAGCGGCCGCCGTCCTCCCAGACCGCCTTGATGACGCGGCCGACCCTGCGGTCACCCCGGGACAGCAGCCCCTCGATGATCGACGGCTTGCCGTCGTGGTAGCGGTATCCGATCGACCGGCCGTACTCCCTGTCCCGGCGAAGCGTGTCCTTGAGCGCGAGCAGTCTGCGGTCCGTGGTTTCGTGACCGAGCTGACCCGCCCACTGGAACGGCGTATGCGGCTTGGGCACGAAGCCGCCGATCGAGACCGTACACCTGATGTCGCGACGGCCGGTGACCTCCCGGCCGGCCCTGATGACCTTCCTGGCCAGGTCGGCGATCCCGAGCACGTCCTCGTCGGCCTCGGTCGGCAGGCCGCACATGAAGTAGAGCTTGACGTGCCGCCAGCCGTGGGAGTACGCGGTGGTCACGGTGCGGACGAGATCCTCTTCAGTGACCATCTTGTTGATCACCCTGCGCATGCGCTCCGTGCCGCCCTCGGGCGCGAAGGTCAGCCCGGAGCGCCGGCCGTTGCGGGACAGCTCGTTGGCGAGCGTGACGTTGAAGGCGTCCACCCGGGTGGAGGGCAGCGACAGGCTGGTGTTGGTGCCCTCGTAGCGGTCGGCGAGCCCCTTGGCGATGTCGCCGATCTCGCTGTGGTCGGCGCTGGACAGCGAAAGCAGGCCGACCTCCTCGAATCCCGTGGACTCGACACCGCGCTGCACCATGTCACCGATCGCTGTGATGCTCCGCTCCCGCACGGGGCGGGTGATCATGCCGGCCTGGCAGAACCGACACCCGCGGGTGCACCCGCGGAAGATCTCCACGCTCATCCGCTCGTGCACCGACTCGGCAAACGGCACCAGCGGCTGTTTCGGGTACGGCCAGCGGTCGAGGTCCATGACCGTGTGCTTGGAGACCCGCCAGGGCACGCCGGGCCGGTTCGGCGTCACCCGCCTGATGCGGCCGTCCGGGAGGTACTCGACGTCGTAGAACCTGGGGACGTACACACCCCCGCCCGCGGCGAGCCGGTACAGCAGCTCGTCACGACCGCCCGGCCGACCCTCGTTCTTCCACTCGCGGACGACCTCGGTGATCGCGAGGACGACCTCCTCGCCGTCGCCGAGGACGGCGGCATCGAGGAAGTCCGCGACCGGCTCGGGGTTGAACGCCGCGTGGCCGCCGGCGATGACGATGGGATGTTCCTCGCCGCGGTCCGCCGCCTCCAGCGGGATGCCCGCCAGGTCGAGGACCGTGAGCAGGTTCGTGTAGCCCAGCTCGGTGGCGAACGACACGCCGAGAAGGTCGAATGCGCCGACCGGCCGGTGCCCGTCGACGGTGAACTGGGGAATGCCGTGCTCCCGCAGCAGCCCCTCGAGGTCCGGCCAGACGCTGTACGTGCGCTCCGCGAGCACCCCGGGTGTCTCGTTCAGCACCTCGTACAGGATCTGCACGCCCTGGTTGGGCAGCCCTACCTCGTAGGCGTCCGGATAGCACAGACACCAACGAACCTCGGCCTCTTCCCACTCCTCCACTACCGAGTTGAGCTCGCCGCCCACGTACTGGATCGGCTTGCTCACCCGCGGGAGCAGCGGCTCCAGCTGATCGAAGACCGACTCGACGGACATGTGGCGGAGACCCTCCAGAAGTCGGGGCTCACCAGCCTATCGAGATCGCGGTACGGGACGCCGCCCCCGGCCCACGCAAGGGCCACTGTCGGCGTACTCTCCGATGCGCAGAGGTAGGTAGGTACGGGTAAACGTGCAGAGCTGTCGGCCCATGGTCTTCGCGTAGGGTCGGGGCGTGCTTGTTTGGATCAATGGTCCCTTCGGGGGAGGTAAGACGCAGACGGCCTATGAGATCCATCGTCGGCTTCCCGGCAGCGTCGTCTGCGATCCCGAACACGTCGGGTTCGGGCTTCACCGCATGACGCCTCCGCGGCTGCGTGGAGACTTCCAGGAGATCATCGGTCGGCTGGGTGAGCGTGGTCACAAGGTCCGGCACTTCGCTTTGCTGGCCGAGCGTGAGACCGTGCTGCGGCGGCTGCGGGAACGGGGTTTCGGACATGCTGTGGCGTTCGTCGCTGGGAAGGACGCGCCGTTGCGCCGGGAGAGCTTCGCGGTGTCGAAGCTCGATCGGTGCCTGGAGCGCTTGAGCCGGCCGGAGTTCGCCGTCCATGTGTGGACCGATCGGCTCACGGTCCCGCAGGTCGCAGAGAGCGCAGAGAGCATTGCCGGCTCGGTGGGACTGCTGCTCACCCCGAATACCGACGGTGCGCTGAGAGAGCAGCTGCGCCGGGCGTGGACGGGGATCAGGCACATCCGGTTCGGCTGAGCGCATGCAGATCGCAAGCCACGGGGCACCTGCCGCTCCGGGCCGGACACTGGCGGCCGCGGCCCTTTCGTTCTTCATGGCGATCAGTGCGACCACCGCCGTCAACGTCGCGCTACCCCCGATAGGGCGCGAGTTCGGCGCGACCGTCTCCGGCCTGACCTGGGTGGTCAACGCGTACTCGCTGGTGTTCGCGAGTCTCCTGCTCTCCTGCGGCGCGCTCGGTGACCGCATCGGCGTACGCCGGGTCTTCCGTTACGGCCTCGGCCTGTTCATCGCGGCCGAGGCGACCTGCGGGCTCGCGCCCACGCTGACGACCCTGGTCGCGGCCCAGACGCTGGCCGGGCTGGGTGCGGCCGCCGTGGTACCGACCTCCCTCACCCTGATCAGCCGGGCGTTCATCGAGCCGGCGGCCCGGGCACGGGCGATCGCGGTATGGGCCGCCACGGGCGGTGCGGCGCTTGCGGCGGGCCCGCTCCTCGGCGGGGTCCTCATCGCCGTATTCGGCTGGCGCTCGGTATTCGGGCTGAACGTCGTGGCCGGGCTCGCGGCCGTGCTCATCGCCGGGTCGAGCCCGGCCACGAGCCCGGGTCGGCGCGACCACACGCTGGATCCTGCCGGACAGGTCCTCGCGATCACCGCGCTGGGCTCGCTGACCTTTGCCCTCGTGGAGGGCCGTGCGGCCGGGTGGACGAGCGGCCCGATCCTTGCCGCGATCCTTGTCGCCGTCCTCGCGACGGCCGGGTTCCTGCTCGTCGAGTCCCGTTCGCCGGCTCCGATGCTGCCGCTTCATCTGTTCCGGGTGCCCGCGTTCTCCGCCGCGACGTGGATCGGCCTGCTGCTCAACTTCGGTTGCTACGGTCAAGTCTTCGTGCTGGCGCTTTACTTCCAGAACGTCCGCGGCTACAGCCCTCTGTACGCCGGCCTGGCCTTCCTGCCGATGACAGCCACGGTCAGCATGAGCAACCTGGCCGTGGGCCGACTCCTCCCCCGTACGGGCAACCGGCGGCCGCTCGTGGCGGGTGCGGTACTGTGCGGCTCCGGCCTGCTGGCGCTGGGTCTCCTGGACGCGAGCGCCCCCTACGCAGCCACGGTCGCGCCAATGCTGGCTGTGGGCTTCGGTGGCGGCCTCGTCGTCCCGCCGATGACCGCGGCGCTGCTGGCCGCTACACCGCCTGCCCGGCTCGGCGTCGCCTCGGGGGTGCTGAACTCGAGCCGCCAGGCCGGAGGTGTGATCGGTGTCGCGCTGTTCGGCTCCCTGATCGCCGGGGGTGGGTTTGTCGCCGGGATGCGCGTTGCGCTGCTCGCGGCCGCGTCAGCGTTGCTGCTCGCCGCCGTCACGGCCATGCGGTACATCGATCGACCAGGCGATCGCCCACCTGCGTCCGCAGAGATTCCTCAGTGAAGAGAAAGGAGCGCAGCCGTGGCAACGACATCGCGGGTCAGCGCAGACGGAGCGTCGCAGCCGATCGACGTTGGTGTGGCCCGCCACATCGGTACCTATAGCGACGCGGTCGCGACACCGGCCGGTCAGCGGTGGCTGCACACCTCCGGCACGCCGGGCCTCCGCGAGGACGGCTCCGTACCGGACGACGTCGCGGAGCAGTCCAAGCTGGCCTGGGATAGCGTGCTCGCCGCCCTGGCGGCCGCGGGAATGGGGGTAGGCGACATCGTCAAGGTCACCTCGTGGCTGGTGGACGCCCACGACATCCCGGCCTACACGGCGGTACGCGGCCAGGTACTGGGCGACGTCCGGCCCGCCTCGATGCTCGCGATCGTGCCAGCGCTCGTGCGCCCGGAGATCCGCGTCGAGGTGGAGGTCATCGGCGCATGCCCGGCGGAACGGCCGGTGTGACCCACCATCAGCTAGTCGTAGTCGAGGGCCTGGTGCCGGAGATGGACCATCTGCAGCAGCCCGATGGCCGCCATGTTGGCGAACGTCGCCGACCCACCGTAGGAGACGAACGGCAGCGGCAGACCGGTGATCGGTACCAGTCCTAGCGTCATGGCGATGTTCTGGAACGCCTGGAAGCTCAACCAGGAGACGATCCCGCCCGCCAGGAGCGTGCCGAACATGTCGCGGGAGGTGGTCGCGATCCGCAACGCCCGCCACAGGACCACACCGAGCAGCACGATGATCGCGGCGGACCCGAGGAAACCGAGCTCCTCTCCGGACACCGTGAAGATGAAGTCGGTGTGCTGCTCGGGCACGAACTGGCCGTTGGTCTGCTCGCCCTGGAACAATCCCTTGCCGAAGAAGCCGCCCGAGCCGACCGCGATCTGCGCCTGATGCGCGTTGTAACCCGCGCCGCGCAGGTCCGAGCCCGGGTTGGTGAACACGGTGAAGCGCTGGACCTGGTATGACTCCAAGACTCCCAGCTTGACCGCGACGACGATGAGGATGACGCCGCTGAGCACCAGGCCGGCCACCCAGCGCAGCCGCGCCCCGGAGACCACGATCATGCCGAGGATCACCGCGGCGAACACCATCGCCGTACCGAGGTCGGGCTGCAGCATGACCAGCGCCGTCGGCAGCAGGGCGACCCCGAGCGCAAGCAAGATGTCCCGGCCGCGGGGGCGGTCCTCGGCGTCCCGCAGCTCGCCCAGCAGCATCGCCCACACGGCGACGAGCCCGACCTTGGCGAACTCCGACGGCTGCGCCTGCAGTCCACCGAGCACGATCCAGGAGTGCGACCCGTTGATGGTCTTCCCGAGCGGCGTGAGCACCGCAACCAACCCCGCGCACGTGACCACGTACAGGATCGGCGCGTACGCACGCAGCGCCCGGTAGTCACCCAGGGAGACCAGGAAGGCGAGCACGAAGCCGATGCCCGTGTTCAGCAGGTGCCTCTTCAGGTAGGACTGCGGATCGGCCCCGCCGTTCAGCAGCTCGACACGGGTCGCGGACCAGACCAGCAGCGCACCGAGCACCGACAGCCCGATCACCGCGAGGAGCATGGTCCAGTCCATGCCCCACAGCGGCGACCGCCTGCCGAACGCCCGGGTGAAGATCGGCCGCTTGCGGAGGGTCAGCGGGACGCCCCGCTCGTACCCGGAGATCACGGCGACCCTCCGGACGACCCCCCGGACGACGACGACCGTGGGGCGGTCTGGTAGCCGGGCGGCGGGGAGAAGCCTCCGCCGTCTATCTTCGGTAGCTCATCCGGCAGCTCCCCGTCGGGCAGCACTGCCTTCTTGCCGTTGAGCCCGTACATTCCCTCGTAGATCTCCCGCACCGCCGGGGCGGCGAACCTCGAGCCCTCGCCCGCCTCGGCGACCATGACCACGACGGCGTACCGCGGGTTGTTGGCGGGTGCGAACGACGCGAACCACGAGGTGTCCTCGGCGCCATAGGCCTCGGTCGTACCCGTCTTGCCGGCGACCGGCAGCTTGTCCAACGGGAAGCCGGCGAACGCGCCGGCGGCGGTGCCGCTGCGCGGCACGTCGGCGAGCGCATCCCGGATGAAGGAGAGCACCCGCTTGGGCACCGGGAGCTTGCCCTGCTTGCGCGGCTTGATCTTCCGCTCGACGGTGCCGTCCGGCCGCACCAGGGCCTTACCGATCCGCGGGCTGTAGACGGTGCCGCCGTTCGCCAGCGAGGCGTAGGCGTTGGCCAGCTGCAGCGGGGTGGAGATCATGTCGCCCTGGCCGATCGCGAAGTTGGCGGCGTCGCCGGCCCGATACTGGTACCCGCTCTTGCAGTTCTCCTTCGAGATCGCCGTCAGGTACGCGGCGCGGCTGGGCTCGTTCTTGGCGACCTCGGGATAGCCCTTCTTGGCGTGCTTGCAGTGGTAGGCCTTCGTCTCCTCCCAGTACTCCCGCTTCCACTCCCGGCTGGGCAGCCGCCCCGGGCTCTCGTTGGGCAGGTCGATACCGGTCGGCTTGCCGAACCCGTACTCCCGAGCCATGTTGATCATGGCGTCCTTGGGGTTCTTCACCGGATCGGTACCGCCGTCGCGCTGCCACAACTCGTAGGCGAACTTGTAGAAGATCGTGTCGCAGGAGACCACCAGACCGCGGTGCAGGTTCATCGGCCCGAAGGCCGTCCCCTCGAAGTTGCTGAACGCGCGGTTGCCCACTTGGTAGGAACCCGGGCACGGGTACGTCCCGTGCAGCGAGTAGCCGCTCTCGACGGCCGCCGACGTCGACACCAGCTTGAAGGTGGAGCCCGGTGGATACTGTCCCTGGGTGGCACGGGACACGAGCGGGTTCTCGGCCTTCCCGCTCATCAGCTCGTTGAGCTGCTTCTGCGAGATGCCACCGATCCACACGCTCGGGTCGTAAGTGGGCAGGCTGCCGAGCGCGACCACCCTGCCGGTCCGCACGTCGAGCACCACGCCGGCCGCCGCGCTGCCCGGACTGCCCTGCGAACGCGCCCGCTGCACCGCGCGGCGCAGCGACTTCTCGACCACCGACTGCACGCCCGCGTCGATGCTGGTGACGAGGTGGCTGCCGGGTGTCGCGGGCGTCTCCCGCACCGTGTGCGTCACCTGTCCCATGCTGTCCACGGCCACCTGCCGGACGCCGGAGCGGCCACGCAGGTCCTCGTCGTAGGTGGACTCCAGGCCCGCTCGCCCGACCAGATCGATGCCGCTGAACTGCGACCGCAGACCCTCCCGCTCGCGTAGCTCCTCGTCGGTGACGGGCTGCAGGTAACCGAGGACGTGCGCGGCGTTGGTCCCGTACGTCTCCGGATACTCACGCACCGGCTGCGGAGTCGCCACCACGCCGGGGAAGTCCTCCCGCCGCTCCATGATCTGCAGGGCGGTCTTCGAGTCGACCTCGTCGTCCACCGGTATCGGCTGGTACGGCGAGCCCGGCCAGCAGGGACGCCCCACCTCGCTCGAGCAGAGCCGGATCTTCTTTTGCAGCTTGCCGTAGGACATGTCGAGCACCTTGGCGAGCCGCTTCAGCACCGCCTCCCCGCCGTCGGGCTGCTGGCTGAGCTGGGTGCGGTCGACGGAGACGACCAGGGCGGTCCGGTTGCGCACGAGGGGACGGCCGGCGTCGTCGAGGATCCAGCCGCGCACCGCCGGTACGACGATCTCGCGGGTTCGGTTCGCGGCGGCCACCCTGGCGTATTCGTCGCCGGTGAGCACCTGGACGTACCAGAGCCGGCCGAGGAGCGTGGCAAGCAGCGACACGACGAGGACATGCAGGACGAACAGCCGGGTCCGAGACCTCGTGCTCACAGCCAGCGCTCCATCGAATGCCTAACGGCGGTACCTGTTGCCGGGTTCCCAGAAGTCGTACCCCACCCGATGCTGATCGACCCGCCGGACCAACCACGTGACGACGTACAGCACAAACGGGCTCAGTACGAAATCGTAGAGAAGAGAAAGCGGCAGCACACGCGTGACAGCCGGCCACGTTACCCGCAGATCGCCCAGAACCGCACCGACTCCCACGTAGAGCAGGGAGCCGCCGGTAACGCCGACCACCATGGCGAGGAACGCCAGGTTGGCGGAGTCCTTCAGGTCGTCCTGGACGAGACCGCAGAGGTAGCCGACCAGGCACAGGACCAGGGCATAGCGCCCGATCGTGTGGTCGGCCGGCGGCGCCAGGTCCGCGGCCAACCCGGCGGCGAACCCGGTGACCGAGCCGGGTAGCGGCCCGTTTGTGAGTGCGAAGGCGACGACGACGAGCAGGACGAGGTCGGGGGTAACCCCGCCGGGCAGCGGCAGCCGGGCCACCAGGGTGACCTGGCCGACGAGCGCCGCCGCGACGAGCGCCGCGCCGAGGAGCTTCCGCCTGGCCGACACCTCACCTCCCACGGTCGGCGGCCGAGTCGTCTTCGTTAGGTGACCGCGACGGACTCGCCGACACCGAGGTGGGCGTCGGGCTGGGAGTGGGTTTGGGCGGCAGCACCGAGTCGCGCGGATCGGTGCGAGGCGGCTTCACGACGACGCCGACGACGTCGAGGGCCGTGAAGTTCGCGAAGGGCTCCACCAGCGCGACCCGGGTGAGCGCGCCAGGGGTACTGCTGACCGACCGCACCGTGCCGACAGGAACACCCGGGACGTACGGCGCGCCGCCTTGGGACCCGAACGTGACGATGCGCTGTCCTGGCTCGATCGGCGCGGTGGGGTCGAGCAGCTCGAAGCGGAGCACCCGGCCGCCGGAGGTCCCCTCGCCACGGCCGGTTACCACGCCGATCTCCCCGGTGCCCTCCAGGCGTCCGCCGACCGCCGAAGCGGCGTCGGATGCCAGCAGCACCGTGGAGGTCGTCGGCCCCACCGACGTGACCCGGCCGACGAGGCCGTCCCCGTTGACCACCGTCATGTTCCGCTCGATGCCGTCTCGGCTCCCCGCGTCGATAGTTCCGGTGTTCTCGAAGCCCTGCGTCCCGCGAAGCGCTACCACCCTCGCCCCGACGACGCGGTATCGCCCCAGGCCGGCCAGGTGCAGGAGCTCTTCGAGCTGCTCGGACTGGCTCCGGCTCAGCTCGGAGGCCCGCAACCGCTCCCGAAGCTCCCGGTTCTGCCGCTCGAGGTCGGAGATCCGCCGCTGCGACTCGCCGAGGCCGCCCACCGCGTCGATCGTGTGCCGCACCGGACGGACGATCGCCGCCGCTACCCGCTCCACCGGACCGAACACCGCCGAGCCCAGCCCGCGCAGGGTTTCCAGCGGGGACGCGTCACCACCCCTGAAATCGACGGTGATCAGGGTGAACGCGACAACCAGCAGCAAACCGAGCGTCAGCCTGGTGCGGCGGGTATCCCTCATCGGCTACCGCCCCCTGTACCTGGTCGCCCCCCACGATCAGTGTCGCGGTTCGGGTACGAGCACCTGCTGAAGCGCCTCGAACTCCTCGACGCACTTGCCGGAACCGAGCACGACGGAGTCCAACGGGGTGTCGGTGAGATGGATCGGCATACCTGTCTCGTGCCGCAGCCGCTCGTCCAGCGCCCTGAGCAGGGCGCCGCCGCCGGTCAGCGCGATGCCGCGGTCCATGACGTCACCGGAGAGCTCGGGCGGGCACTTGTCCAATGTGGTTTTCACCGCGTCAACTACCGCGTTCACCGGCTCCTCGGTGGCCTTACGCACCTCCTCGGCGGAGATCACGATGGTCTTCGGCAGACCGCTCACCAGATCGCGGCCCCGTATCTCCGCGTGCGGCTCCTCGGCCAGCGGGAACGCCGAGCCGATGGCCATCTTGATCTCTTCCGAGGTCCGCTCCCCCAGCATGAGGGAGTACTCCTTCTTGACGTAGCTGATGATCGCCTGATCCAGCTCGTCCCCGCCGACCCGAATCGACTGGGAGGTCACGATGCCGCCGAGCGAGATGATGGCGACCTCGGTAGTGCCGCCGCCGACGTCGACGACCATGTTGCCGGTCGGCTCGTGCACCGGTAGACCGGCGCCGATGGCCGCGGCCATGGGCTCCTCGATGATGTAGACCTTGCGCGCGCCGGCCTGGTACCCCGCCTCCTTCACGGCCCGCTGCTCCACTCCGGTGATCCCGCTGGGTACGGCGACCACCAGACGGGGCTTGGCGAAGTGCCGCCGCTTGTGCACCTTCTGGATGAAGTAGCGCAACATCCGCTCGGTCGTGTCGAAGTCCGCGATCACGCCGTCCTTGAGCGGGCGTACTGCCACGATGTTGCCGGGAGTGCGGCCGATCATCCGTTTGGCCTCGATCCCGACGGCCACGATCTTGCCGGTACTGGTGTTGAGGGCAACGACCGAGGGTTCGTTGAGGACGATGCCGCGTCCCCGCACGTACACCAGCGTGTTGGCAGTACCCAGGTCGACGGCCATGTCACGGCCGAGAAAAGCCAGCTTGTTGCCCATGGGGAAGGAGCCTTCCGGTCGAGCGGGGATCAGTGCCCGGCTCTGGCATCGTAACGTGCCGAGCGGGCCTCCATGGGGCGCGACTTCCCGTGTTGCGGCTCAGCGTATGTCGGCCTCGCTGGCCTCGTCGCCCTCGGTCGGTTCGGTGGTCTCGGTGCGTTCGAGGTGTTCGGTGGCCTCGGCGCGTTCCGTGGCTGTGCGCCCCGTTGCTTCGGTCCGCTCGGCCGCGGATCCGGCCGCGCGCGGCCGGCGCCGCCGGCCCTCCCGGCGCATCGAGGCGAGCGACACGTCGACGATGGCGACGAGGAGCACCAGCGCGCTCACCGTCACCCAGGACCTCAGCGCCGACAGCAGCACGCCGTGCACGTACTGGGGCTGCAGCGTGCCCTGCGCTATCGACTCGGTGACCCGAAGCATGAACGCGCCGGAGAGCAGCTGTCCCGCGAGGACGGCGGGGAAGATGAGCCCGAGTCCCAGAAGGCCCGCGCCGGAGCTGATGCCACGCAGCGAGGCCCCGAAGGCGCAGCCGATGCCCCCGCCCAGCAGGGCCATGCTCAGGATCACCAGCCAGTTCGATGCCGGCATGAACAGCCGCACCGCCAGCAGGCCGAGACCCGCCGCGACGAGGCCGGCGATGACCAGTTTGGACGCGGAATCGGGGCGGCCCAGATTGCCGGCCACCGCGGCGGCCAGCGTGACGAGCACGGCAACGGCGAGCGGCGCCCACACCTGCCCGAGGCCCGGCCCCCCGAAGCCGGGCAGCGAGATGTTGACGATCTGCGCGGTGACCGGGAGCACCACCACACCGGCGCTGACGGACACGACCGCGTGGTTGACCCCGGCCCGGCCGTCGAAGGCATCGCCGAGCGTGGTGAGGCCGTACATGACGATCAGCGCGGTGACCGCGAGCGCGAGCAGCGCCCAGGTCGCCCAGTTGAACGAGGCGCCGAACGCGAACACCGACAACCCCAGCGCTGGGATCACCGGCAGCAGCAGGATGCGCTCGCTCTCCCGGGTGCCGGCCCGGGGCAGGCCCTCGGGACGCTCGGCGATGATCAGAAGGGCCGTGCATACCAGCGCGGCGGCGACCAGCAGCGGGTAAGGCTGCATGATGTCGTCCCACTCGTCGCCCAGCAGCGCGAGGTAGAGCATCGGCGTGACCGCCATCAGGCTCACCACGAGGACGCCCGCGTACCAGGCGCTGAGCAGCCGCTGCCCACGCCGCTGCAGGGCGGTCACCAGCACCAGGGTGGCCGGGAGCACCATGCCCGCACCGATGCCCTGGAAGATACGCAGGACGGCCAGGAGGAAGACCGATCCCACCATCCCGGCGAGCAACTCGGTGGCACCCAACACCACCAGGCCGGTGAGCAGCACCGGCCACGGCCGGGTGCGCCGCGCGTGCACCGCCGCGGCCGGCACGGTCAGCATGAGCGCGGGCAGCGCGAGCCCGTACACCCGCACCACCTGGGAGGCGCTCTCCGGCTGTACGCCGAGCGACCGCACCGCGGCCGCCGCAGCGAGGGAGATCGTGTTCGGGACCACGAGGACCGCCACCGGCACCGCGGTGAGGATCACCAACCCGATCAGCACCAGCGGACGGAAGTCGAGCGGCTGGTCGGCCGCGCTCCGCCTGGACCGGCGCGGGCCGGCCCCGCGGATCGCGGTCTCTTCGGTCTCTTCGGTTTCTTCGGTGTTGCTGGTCACTGCCGTCCTCCCCGGCTTCCTGTCCTCCCCGGCTGCTCGGTGCGCCCACGACACTAGCGCCGAGGTCCCCGGTGTTGGGCCGAATCCCGCCATCTGGCGGCCCCTCTCTTGGGTCGCAGGATCACGACCGAGGGACGCGCCGGGGTTCGTGCTTGCGGCCGAGCCAAAGTGCGGTGCCCCACAAGCAGGCAAAGGCCGCGCCGAGCACGTACATCGCCGGTACGACGACTCCGGTGGCGATGACGAGAGCCTGCCAGACGGTACCCGCCACGTACGCCCACCGGTAACGAAGCAGTGCGGTGATCGCCACGGCGCCGAGCACCAGACCTGCGGCACCGCCCACGGCGAGACCGAGGTCGGCGTCCGCGACCCTGGCGGCCACCGGCACCGCCAGGGCCACCACGAGCGCCTCCATCAACAGGATGCTGGCTGCTACCCGGCGCACCTCAGCCCCTCGCCAGCAGCCAGCGGGCGTCGCCCGCCGTCACGACGGAGCCGGTCACGAGCACACCCGCGCCCGCCAGCTCACCCAGTTCCTCGGCCGCCGCGACGGCCTGATCGACGGCGTCGTCCAGCCTGGCCGCGGCGTGTACCCGGTCCGGTCCGAAGATCTCCTCCGCCAGCCCGGCCAGCTCGTCGACCCCCATCGAGCGGGGCGAGGAGTTGCGGGTGACCACGATCTCGGCGAGCACTGGCTCGAGCGCCTCGAGCATGCCCCGCACGTCCTTGTCCGCCATCATCGCTACCACCCCGACGAGCCGGGTGAAGGTGAACGACTCCGCCAGCGCCTCGGCCGTGGCCGCCATGCCGGCCGGGTTGTGCGTGGCGTCGACGAGGATGGCCGGGCTGGTCCGGATCCGCTCCAGCCTCCCCGGCGAGCGAACGTCGGCGAAGCCCGCCCGCACGATATCCGGGTCCAGCTCCTGCTCACCGCCGGTGAAGGCCTCCACGGCGGCCAGCGCGCAGGCGGCGTTGCCCGCCTGGTGAGCGCCGAAGAGCGGGAGAAACACCTGATCGTAGGAGGCTCGCAGCCCCCGCAGGCTGAGCTGCTGCCCACCGACCGCCAGGTCGCGGCCCGTCACGCCGAACTCCAGGCCCTCGCGGGCGACGACCGACCCGACCTCCGCCGCGCGGCGGAGCAGGATCTCGGCGACCGGGACCTGTTGGTGGGCGAGGACGGCGGTCGAGCCCGCCTTGATGATCCCCGCCTTCTCGCCGGCGATCTGCTCGACGGTGTTTCCCAGGTACCGGGTGTGGTCGATGGCGATCGGGGTGACCACCGCCACGGCGCCGTCCGCGACGTTGGTGGCGTCCCAGGATCCACCCATCCCGACCTCGACGACCGCCACGTCGACCGGTGTTTCCGCGAAGGCCGCGTAGGCCATGCCGGTCAGCACCTCGAAGTACGACATCGGCACCTCGTGGGACGCGTCGACCATCTCCACGTAGGGACGCACGTCCTCGTAGGCGCCCACGAAGCCCTCGGCGTCCAGCGGCTCGCCGTCCACGCTAATCCGCTCCCGGATCGTCTCCAGGTGCGGGCTGGTGAAGCGACCCACCCGCAGGTCCCGTGCCCGCAGCAGGGCGTCGATCATGCGCGCGGTCGAGGTCTTCCCGTTGGTACCGGTCACGTGGATGACCGGGTACCCGTGCTGCGGCCCGCCGAGCAGGTCCATGAGCGCCCGGATGCGCTCGGTGCTCGGCTGGAGCTGCGTCTCCGGCCAGCGGGCGAACAGTTCCCGCTCTACGTCCTTCAAGGTCATCTTTCGCCGAGATCTAGGTTGCGGGGGTCTTAGAGGGCCGATCCACCCCCCCACAACATAGATCTCGGCGGGTAGGGGATGGCCCGACGACGCTCAGAGCGAAACGTCGACGGTCAGCTGCGGTTCCTGGGTGGCGACCAGCTCGAGATTCTCGACCCGGCCGGCGGCCCGGACATCACCGAACGCGGTCTGGATGTGTGCGCGCGTCTGCTCGTTCGCGCTGATCGTGACGTTGCGCACGTCCGCGCCCACGGACAGCTTCGCGTCCGACTTCGCCTTACGAATCGCCGCGATGACCTCTGCTGCCGCATCGAGCACCGCGGGATCGGCGTCGCCGGCCGTGGTCCGCAACGCCGCGGCGTCGGGCCACGCCGACCGGTGCACCCAGCCGTCCTGCCACCACGACCACACCTCTTCGGTCACGAACGGCAGGAACGGCGCGAAGAGCCGGTGCAGCGTCGACAGCGCGGCGGCCAGCGCCTGGCGCGCCGACTCCGCGGCCGCCTCGCCATCCTCACCGTAAGCGCGGGACTTGACCAGCTCCAGGTAGTTGTCACAGAAGAACCAGAAGAACTCCTCGGTCCGCTCCAGTGCGCGCGTGTAGTCGTACGACTCCAGCGCCCCGGTGGCCGCGTCGACAACGTCCGCGAGACGGGCGACCATCGCCCGGTCCAGCGGCTCGGTGAGGGATTCGGAGGCAGAGCCCTCGTACGCCCCGGTACCGAGCACGAACTTGCTGGCGTTGAGGATCTTGACCGCCAGGCGCCGGCCAACCCTCATCTGCCCCTCGTCGTAGGCCGTGTCGGTGCCCGCGCGGCCGGAGGCGGCCCAGTAGCGCACCGAGTCGGAGCCCTGCCGCTCCAGCATCGCCATGGGGGTGACGACGTTGCCCTTGGACTTCGACATCTTCTTGCGGTCGGGGTCCAGGACCCACCCGGAGATCGCCGCGTTGTACCAGGGCAGCGAACCGTGCTCCAGATGAGAACGGACAACCGTGGAGAACAACCAGGTCCGGATGATGTCGTGCGCCTGTGGCCGCAGGTCCATCGGGAAGACCCGCGCGAACAGCTCCGGGTCACGCTCCCACCCGGCGGCCACTTGGGGAGACAACGAGGACGTCGCCCAGGTGTCCATGATGTCGGGGTCTCCGACGAAGCCGTTGGGTTTGCCCCGCTCGTCCTCGGTGAAGCCCGGGGGGCAGTCCGACGACGGATCCACCGGGAGCATCGACTCGTCCGGGACTATCGGCTCCTCGTACATCGGCTCGCCCGCGGAGTCGAGCCGGTACCACACCGGGATCGGCACCCCGAAGAACCGCTGCCGGGAGATCAGCCAGTCGCCGGCCAGCCCGTCGACCCAGTTCTCGTAGCGCACCCGCATGTAGGGCGGATGCCAGGTGAGCTCCCGGCCGCGCGCCAACAGCTCCGCGCGCAGCCCGGCGTCCCGGCCGCCGTTGCGGATGTACCACTGCCGGGTGGTGACGATCTCGAGGGGCTTCTCGCCACGCTCGTAGAACTTGACCGGCCGGGTGATCGGCTGCGGCTCGCCGTCGAGGTCGCCCGACTCGCCCAGCATCTCGACGATCCGCTGCCGCGCCGAGTGCACGGTCTTGCCCGCGAGCTGCGCGTACGCCTCCCGAGCCGCCCCGGAGTCGAGGCCATGCGGCGGCTGGGCGACGATCCGTCCATCCCGGTCGACGACCGCTCGGGTCGGCAGGTCGAGCTCCCGCCACCAGGTCACGTCGGCGAGGTCCCCGAAGGTGCAGATCATCGCGATGCCGGAGCCCTTGTCCGGCTCGGCCAGGTGATGGGCGAGGACCGGCACCTCGACGCCGAACAGCGGGGTGCTGACGGACCCGCCGACCAACGGCCGGTAGCGCTCGTCGTCTGGATGCGCGACGAGAGCCACGCAGGCCGGAAGCAGCTCGGGTCGGGTGGTCTCCACATACACCGGGCCGGGGGATGTGTCGGTGGCGGATCCGAAGGCGATCCGGTGGAACGCACCCGGATGGTCACGGTCCTCCAGCTCCGCCTGGGCGACGGCGGTACGGAAGGTGACGTCCCACAGCGTCGGGGCCTCGGCGGCGTACGCCTCCCCGCGGGCGAGGTTACGCAGGAACGCGCGCTGGCTCACCCGGCGGGCGTGCTCAGAGATCGTCGTATACAGCAGCGACCAGTCGACCGACAGGCCGACCCGGCGCCAGACGTCCTCGAACGCCTTCTCGTCGATCTCGGTGAGCCAATGACACAGCTCGACGAAGTTCCGGCGGCTGATCGGGATCTGATCCTTCCCCGGCTTCTCCGGCGGCTTGAAGGTGGGATCGTACGGAAGCGAGGGGTCGCAGCGCACGCCGAAGTAGTTCTGCACCCGGCGCTCGGTGGGCAGGCCGTTGTCGTCCCACCCCATCGGGTAGAAGACCTCCTTGCCCCGCATGCGCTGGAAGCGGGCGATCGTGTCGGTGTGGGTGTAGGAGAAGACGTGACCCACGTGCAGAGATCCGCTCACGGTCGGGGGCGGCGTGTCGATCGCGTACACCCGCTCGCGTGGCGTGGACCGGTCGAACCGGTACGTTCCCTGCTCCTCCCACACACGTGCCCACTTCTCCTCCAGGCCGTCCAGAGACGGCTTGGCGGGCATGGTGGGCCTACGACGATCCGAGGTCATGGATGCATGGTAGCCGCGGGTAGTCGGGCCGCTGGCCGGTTTCCCGGCCGGGCCGGGGATCATGTTTACCGCGAAGGGGGCTAAGCCGACTTCTCGCGGCGCTGGCGGGATGGGATGTCGCGCGGCACCAGGGTCGGGTTGACGTGCTCCAGTACGACATCCCTGTTGATCACAACGCGGGCGACGTCCTTGCGGCTGGGCACCTCGTACATCACCGACAGCAGCACCTCTTCCATGATCGCCCGTAGCCCACGGGCGCCGGTGCCGCGCATGATGGCCTGGTCGGCGATCGCCTCCAGCGCGTCGTCGGTGAACTCCAGGTCGACCCCGTCCATCTCGAACAGCCAGCGGTACTGCTTGACCAGCGCGTTCCGCGGCTCGGTCAGGATCTGGATGAGGGCGTCACGGTCGAGGTTGTGCACGCTCGTGATCACCGGCAGCCGGCCGACGAACTCGGGGATCATCCCGTACTTCAGCAGGTCCTCCGGCATCACGTCGCCGAACAGATCGATCTCGTCGTAGTCCTGCTTGGACCGCAGCGTGGCGTTGAA
The DNA here is from genome assembly GCA_009379995.1 of Streptosporangiales bacterium. Taxonomy (GTDB): domain Bacteria; phylum Actinomycetota; class Actinomycetes; order Streptosporangiales; family WHSR01; genus WHSR01. The sequence continues at coordinate 4,828 of WHSR01000107.1, read as the reverse complement.
GCCCATCCCGTTCTTGCCGACCCGCTGCTCGACGATCTTCTCCAGCCCGGCGAAGGCACCGCCACAGATGAACAGGACCTTCGTCGTGTCGATCTGGATGAACTCCTGGTGGGGATGCTTGCGTCCGCCCTGCGGTGGCACGGACGCGGTGGTCCCTTCCAGGATCTTGAGCAGAGCCTGCTGCACGCCCTCGCCGGAGACGTCCCGGGTGATCGACGGGTTCTCGCTCTTGCGGGCGATCTTGTCGACCTCGTCGATATAGATGATCCCGGTCTCCGCCCTCTTCACGTCGTAGTCGGCGGCCTGGATCAGCTTCAGCAGGATGTTCTCGACGTCCTCGCCCACGTACCCGGCCTCGGTCAGCGCCGTGGCGTCCGCTATCGCGAACGGCACGTTGAGCATCTTGGCCAGTGTCTGCGCGAGCAGCGTCTTGCCGGACCCGGTCGGTCCGAGCAGCACGATGTTCGACTTGGCCAGCTCGATGGAGTCGTCCCGGCCGTTGCGGTCGCCGCCCTCGGACTGGATGCGTTTGTAGTGGTTGTAGACGGCTACCGACAGCGCCTTCTTGGCCTTCTCCTGGCCGATGACGTAGGAGTCGAGGAACTCGTAGATCTCCCTGGGCTTGGGGAGGTTGTCCCACTGGAGATCGGAGGACTCGGCCAGCTCCTCCTCGATGATCTCGTTGCACAGGTCGATGCATTCATCGCAGATGTACACGCCGGGGCCAGCAATGAGCTTCTTGACCTGCTTCTGGCTCTTGCCACAGAACGAGCACTTGAGCAGATCGCCGCCGTCTCCGATGCGTGCCACCCGTCACTACTCCTTTTCGTGCGGCCGCCGTCTCCGACGTACGTCTCGACGTTACCGTCTTCCGGCCGGACTCGTGACCCCCTCCGATGGTGAGTTGGGTGGACGAGGCCCGTACCACCCTAGTGGCACCGCGGCGAGTTGTCCGTGTCCGAGGGGGATCGGTCTGTCGAACCCAGCCGAGCCTAGGACGCCGCCGACACCGCTACCGATGCCTTGCGGCTGGTGATCACACCGTCGACCAGGCCATACTCGACGGCCTCCTCAGCGGTCAGGTACTTGTCCCGGTCGATGTCCTCGCGGACCTGTTCCTTCGACCTGCCGGTGTGCCGGGACAGCATCTCCTCCATCTGCTCCCGGACCCGCATCACCTCGCGCGCCTGGATCTCCAGGTCGGCGGCCGTCTGCCGCTCGCCGTACACGCTCGGCTGGTGGATGATGATCCGCGAGTTGGGCAGCACCATGCGCTTGCCCTTGGTGCCGGCGGTGAGTATCACGGCCGCCGCCGAGGCGGCTTGGCCAACGCACACCGTCTGGATGTCCGGGCGCACGAACTGCATGGTGTCGTAGATCGCCGTCAGCGCCGTGAACGACCCGCCCGGCGAGTTGATGTAGATGTTGATGTCACGGTCGGGGTCGATGGACTCCAGCGTGAACAGCTGGGCCATGACGTCGTTGGCGGAGGCGTCGTCGATCTGCACGCCGAGGAAGATGATCCGTTCCTCGAAGAGCTTGTTGTACGGGTTCATCTCCTTGATCCCGTACGTCGTCCGCTCGACGAAGGAGGGGATGATGTAGCGACTATCGGGACGAATGAGCTCGCTCACCGGAGAAAGCCTTTCGGACGTTGAGGACTGCTAGGAGACAGCGCCCTCGGAGGGCACCTGCCGGGCGCTGCGCACCACGTGGTCGACGAAGCCGTATTTCTTCGCCTCGTCCGCGGTGAACCAACGGTCGCGGTCCGAGTCACGGTCGACCTGCTCGGCCGTCTGACCGGTATGCGCCGCGATCAGCTCGATCATGGTCCGCTTGACGTACAAGATGTCCTCGACCTGGATCTGAATATCCGAGGCCGTGCCTCCGAACGGGGACGAGGGCTGGTGCATCATTATCCGCGCGTGCGGCAGCGCATATCGCTTGCCCTTCGTGCCCGCGCACACCAAGAACTGGCCCATCGAAGCGGCCAGTCCCATGGCCACGGTGGCAACGTCGTTGGGGACGTACTGCATCATGTCGTAGATCGCCATGCCCGCGGTGACCGAGCCACCGGGCGAGTTGATGTAGAACGTGACGTCTCGGTCTTCGCTGTCCGCAGCCAGCAGCAGCAGCTCGGCGCAGACACGGTTGGCGAGGTCGTCGTCGATGATCGAGCCGATGAAGATGATCCGCTCGCGGAGCAGCCGCTGGAAGAGCTGGTCGACCATGGGGGGCTGCGGCCCATGCTCCGGGAACTGCGCCGCCGGCACCGTCGCCGGCGCGGTCGCCGGTACGACGAGCCCCGGATGATCGTTCGAGGAGGGGCGTGTCACGGTGTCACCTTGTCTATTGGATCGTTCGTGTTGGGTCGTTACCGACACTAACGCGGCTCATCCGCCTGGTATGCGCGCGAGACGGCCCTGTTCGCTGATGGCGCAGGGCAGGTCATCGCCCGGTGTCCCGCTCTGACCCCTGCTCGTCCCCCTCGTCGTCTTCCTCGTCTTCCACGTCTTCGTCGTCTTCTTCGTCCTCGATGTCGGCCGTGGCGTCCTCGTCCAACTCGTCCTCGATCTCGTCTTCGTCCTCGATGTCGTCCGGCGAGGCGCCGGCCCGGATCGTCTGGCCCGCCGACTCGGCCGCCTGCTCGGCCTGGATCGCCTTGATGTCGACGGGGCCCCCCGAGGCATCGGTGATCTGGGCGCGCTCGAGGACGAGGTCCAGCGCCTTCCCGCGCAGAACCTCCGAGGCCAGCGCGCCGATCTGGCCGGTCTCGCTCAGGTGGCGGGCGAGCGCGTCGGGTGGGACCCTCATCCGGATGGCCTGGTTCACCAGCTGGCTGGTCAGGTCCTCCTCGGAGACGCCGAGCTTCTCCTGCTGGGCGAGCCGGTCGAGGACGAAGCCCGACTTGACGCCCTCGCGGGCGCCCTCTTCCAGGTCGGCGTCGAACTGCTCCCGGGTCATCCCCTGGGAGTCGAGGTACTGCTCCAGGGCCAGCCCGGCCGACTGGAGCTGCTGTTCGATGGATCCCCTGCGCCGCTCGATCTCCTCCTGGAGCACGCCCTCCGGCAGCGGAATGTCCACCTTGCCCACCAGGTTCTCCAGCGCCCTGTCCCGGGCCTGGGCGACCTGCTGGGAGCGCTTCATCCGCTCGAGCCGGCCACGCAGGTCGGCGCGTAGCTCGCCGAGGGTGTCGAACTCGCTGGCCGTCTGTGCGAACTCGTCATCGAGCTCCGGCAGTTCCTTGACCTTGACGCTGTGGACGGTCACGGTGACGTCCGCCTCCTTGTCGGCGTGTTCGCCGCCGATAAGCGTGGTACGGAACGCCGTCGACTCTCCAGCCGACATCCCGATCAGGGTGTCGTCCAGCCCTTCGAGCTGAGAGCCGCTGCCGACCTCGTAGGAGAAGCCGCTGGTGCTCGCGTCCTCGAGCGCCTCGCCGTCGATGCTCGCCGAGAGGTCGATCGACACGTAGTCGCCGTTCTCCGCCGGTCGGTCGGCGCCCTTCAGCACCGCGAACCGGTCGCGCAACGTGCCCAGGTGCTCCTCGACCTCGTCCGGCGTGACCTCGGTGTCGTCGACCGTCACCGAGAGCTTGCCGAAGTCCGGCACGTCGAACTTCGGCCGAATGTCCACCTCGGCGGTGAAGTGGAGCTCTTCGCCATCGTCCAGCTTGGTGATCTCCACCTCCGGTCGGCCGAGGGCGTGGAGCTCCTGCTCTTCCACCGCCTTGCCGTACAGCTCCGGGAGCGCGTCGTTGACTGCCTGCTCCAGCACGACCCCGCGGCCGAACCGGCGATCGATGATGGGCGGCGGCACCTTCCCCGGTCGGAAGCCCGGCACCCGCACCTGACGGGCGACCTTCTTATACGCCGCATCGACGCTCGGCTTGAGCTCCTCGAAGGGCACCTCGACCGTCAGCCGGACCCGGGTCGGGCTCAGCTCCTCGAGATCGGTTTTCACAGAAGATCTCCTCGATGACCGGCATGGAGTTGGTTGCAGGAATGCTTTATCGAAGAAAGAGCCTCGGCGGGCCGCTTCTCACGGGTGCGTCTGCACGTTCGGCTCAGTGTAGGGCAGCCCGCTCACCGGTCTCTCCGTGATCTCGGTCCGAGCTGTGCAAACCCGTACACACAAAGTTCACGGCCCGCCCGTCGGAGCGGCCGCACCTCGAACGACGATAAGGATGTGAGTGACCGGCCGCAGGTGCAACCCGAACCGGGGACGGCGCTGCTCGAGCTGTACGACGCGGCGCTGCCCCATGTATACGGGTACCTGCTGTCCCGCTCCGGGAACCGCGCCCTGGCCGAGGACCTGACGGCCGAGACGTTCCTGGCCGCGGTGGCCGCGGTTCGCGGACGGACCGCGCCGCCGCTGAGCACGGCGTGGGTGGTCGGGATCGCCCGGCACAAGCTGGTCGACCACTGGCGCCGGGCCGAACGCGAGGAGCGCAGCCTCCGCCTGGTGCACAACGGCGGCGTCGAGCACGACGAGCCGTGGGAGGCGCGGCTGGACGGGCTACGCATCCGGCAGGTGCTCGACGAGCTGGGCCCGCACCACCGCGCCGCGCTGACCTTGCGCTACCTCGACGGGCTGTCGGTTCCCGAGGTGGCCGAGCACCTCGGCCGAACCGTACACGCGACGGAGGCGCTGCTGGTGCGGGCCCGTGCCGCGTTCCGGTCTGCTTACGGAGGCGAGGGAGACACCGCGATGACACTCCCTGTGTCAACCTCACGCCGCTGGCGGTGTGGCTGGCTGTGTGGTGAGGGCGGCTGCGGCGCCGTGGTTGGTGGGGTCGTAGGGGGTGCCGTTGTGCCAGCAGCGCCAG
>WHSR01000058.1 GCA_009379995.1 Streptosporangiales bacterium | reverse complement strand
GACGGCCGCGCCCGCGGCGAGCAAGTGTCGAATTCCCTTGAGAGATCTCACGCCAACTCCGTTCCGCACGCGCCTCCGGTGGCGCGCACAACCTTTCCGGCGCCGGACTGGCGGACTCGCCTCTCCGTCCCCGCCCTGCCGCCGACGCTAGGCATTCCGGTCGTACTTCGGTTCATCCGCGCGGACGACGGCGGCTACGCCTTTGGGTGGAGGAGGTACGGGTCGCCGTGCCGCCGCCTCGATGCCTCAGCAGCCGCTCGTACAGGTCGTCGATCTGTGCGGCGACGGATTCGATGCCGTACCGCTCGGTCACCGCGCCGACCGGCTCGCGAGGTCGGTGCCCGGTCGCGACCTCCTTACCGATCTCCTCCCGCATCGCGACCACGTCCCCGGGCACCCCGTGGGCCCGGTCGGTCTGGATGCCGTCCAGGGCCGGACACGCGGTGTAGAGCGCGGGAATCCCGTTGATCAGCGCCTCCAGCACCGACAGCCCGAAGGTCTCCTGGGCGGAGGACGAGACGAACAGGTCAAGGGCACACAGCATCGCTGTGCCGTCCGGCTGGTACCCGGCGAAGATCACGTGGTCCGACACGCCGAGCGTCCTCGCCAGGCCCGCCAGTCTTTCTCGGTCGTCGCCCTGGCCGACGATCAGCAGCCGGCACCGCTCGTCGAGCAGCGGTGCCGCCGCCTCGAGCGTCAGGTCGATGCGCTTGGCCGAATCGAGCCGCCCCATAGTGCCGAGCACGTACGCGTCGGGCAGGATCCCGAACTGCCGGCGGGTCCGGTCCCGGGCGGCAGGGTCGAAGGCGAGACCGTCGAAGTCCAGCCCGTTGGGGATCACGACGATCTTCCTGGCCGGCACACCCCACTTCTCCAGCCGGTCGCGCACGGTGTCGGACACCGCGATCGTCGCGTCCGAGCAGAGGTCGGTGGCCAGGTAGAGCGCGCGGACCCCCGGCGACATCCGCCGACGCTCGATGTGTGTCTCGCCGATGGAGTGCTCGGTGGCCACCACCGCCGGGGTACGAGCCAGTCGCGCCGCGATCCGGCCGTAGACGCAGGCGCGGTAGAGATGAGTGTGCACTACATCGTACCGGCCGGCACGGATGATGTCGCGCAGCCGCAGCACGGCGGAGACCTCGGTGTTGCGCCGCATACCGAGATCGCGCACCGGCGTGCCGTCGGCCTCGATCATTTCGGCGACCGTTCCTGGGTTGTAGAGCGTCACCACCCCGGCCTCGTGCCGGGTGTGCTGGAGCAGCAGCCGGAGTTGCAGCTCGGCTCCGCCCACCTCTAGGCCGGTGATCACGTGTAGCACCCTCACGGTCGCTCTCTTCTCATCAGCGCCGTGGCGAGCGTGCGGGCCAGGATGACCAGGTCCAGCCACAGCGACCAGTGCTCGATGTAGTAGTTGTCGAACCGGGCGCGTTCGGAGATCGAGGTGTCCCCGTACAGGCCGTTCACCTGCGCCCATCCGGTCATGCCGGCCCGCACCCGGTGCCGGTCGCCGTACCGCGGGATCACCTCGGCGAAGCGCGACGCGAAGTATGGCCGTTCCGGCCGCGGCCCGATCAGGGACATCTCCCCGCGGAGGACGTTCAGCAGCTGCGGCAGCTCGTCGAGATGCGTCGCCCGGAGCCAGCGCGCCAGCGCGGAGAGCCGCTCGGGTGGCACCGTCCACTGCGTGTCGGGGGCTTCCTCGGTGGCGGTCCGTAGCTTCACGATCTCGACGACCCGGCCGCCGGCGGTTACCCGTGCCTGCCGAAACAGCGCCGGTCGCCCGCCGCGCGCCGTCACCGCGGCGAGCACGAGCAACACCGGGGCGAGTACGAGCAGCAGTACCGCGCCGACGACGAGGTCGAACGCGCGCTTCGTCAGCCGGCCGTACGGCCCGATGCCGCCGACGTCACGGCGGCGCAGCGGAACGAGCGGAACACCCCACACCTCGTCCCTGCTGGCCGGGATGGCGGCGCCCAGTTCGTACATGCGCGGCACCACGCACACGTCCGCGCCCAGTGCCCCTCCGGAGCGCAGCACGGTGACGAGCTCCGCGTCGCTGACGGCGGGGAAGCACACGATGATCCGGCGTACGCCGTGCCGGGAAACCGCATCGGCCATGTCGGGCAGCCCACCCAGCAGGGGGAACGAGGACTCGGGGCCTGGGGGGAGGCCGTCGAGGAAACCGACCGGGCGCGCCCCGAACTCTGGATGCTGCCGAAGCAGCTCGCCCACCTCGACGCCGAGGGCGCCCGTGCCGACGATGAGCGCCGGGTCGGCCAACCACCTGCGTCGGCGAGCGGCCCGCGCGACGGCGTACGACCCGGCACGTACCGCCATCAGCAGCCCCGCGGACACCACGGCGAGCCGGGCCAGCCCGCCGGGAGAAGCCGCCCAGGGCAACAGCGCCAGCAGCGGCAACGCCGCGCAGCCCGCCAGAGGGAGCAGCTCGTCGGCCATCCGTAGGCACATCCGGAGCCGGTGCCGGCCGCCGAGGTTCAGCGCCACGAACACCGCGGCCGTGTACCCAAACGCGAACCAGGCGGGGGCCGCCACCAGCAACGCCGCGGCGGTAAGACCGAACGCGTCACATGCCGGGAGCAGCGCGCGGGCGGCGATCGTCCCCCAGTGGGACGCCGCGGATCGGGCTTGCTGTTTGGGCAGGCAAGGCGCCATTTCGTCGCCGTGCGCCGTGCTCATATCGCCCGGGCTCATATCGCCGGGCGCTGCCAGCTTCGTGGCCCACCCCGTAGGGGCGTCGACCTGGGCCGAGCTGGCCTCGGCCTTGTCCCCGGTCATCAACTGCGGGCTCCGGCCGCGACCGGCAGCGCACGGCGGCTGTGGGCCGTGAGTCGCCGCGACATCACGCGCGCCGCGTAGTCCGCGCCGTAGACGAACCGCATGACCGGTCCGAAGCTGGACGCCACCGCCGGCCCCGCGAAGAACAGGCCGGCCACGCTGGACTCGAAGTCCGGACCAACCCACGGTGCACCGCCCAGCAGGCGCAGCTCGGCCCGCAGCCGCTCATGGAGGAACGGCAACCGGGCGACGCTCGGGCGGAATCCGGTGGCGGCGACGATGTGCTCGGCGATCAGCTCCCGTTCCTCGCCGTCACGCGTGCGCAGGCGCAGCCGCACCCGGTCACCGGTCGGCTCGGCGCCGACCGTGGTCTGCCCGAGGAGGAGGGGGAACTGGCCCTCCACCCGGGACCGCAGCCAGCATGCCCCGGCCGGCCCGAGCGCGGTGCGCGCCCTCTGCATCCTCACCGAGGAGGGCAGACGGCGGTAGAGGCGTGGCTGGGTCGAGTAGAACCAGGTGGACCACCCGGAACCGAGCCCCGCCTCCGGCTCTCGAACGCGCTCGACGAGCGGACGGTGCGGCACCAGCGGCGGGCCGTTCCAGACCACCCGCGTCGCCCGCGCGACCACGCGCACGCTCGCGCCACCTTCGTGCAGCAGCGCCGCCGATTCCAGCGCCGACTGGCCGGCGCCGACGATGACGACGTCCAGGCCGCGGAAGGCCCCGAGATCGGCGTGGACCGAGCTGTGCGAGCACAGCTCCTCAGGCAGCCGCGCCAACACATCGGGAACGTGCTCGAGGTGCTGCAGACCCGTGGCGATCACGACGCTGCGCGCGTGGACGCGTTCCTCCGCCGCGACCGTGAGCTCGAAGCGGCCGTTCTGCCGGTTGATCCCGGTGACCAGCGTCTCCTCCAGCTCCGGCGCTTGGTGCTGCCGGAACCAGCGGCCGTACGCGGTGAAGGTCTCCAGGGGAACCGGCACCCCGTAGTCGCCGTACCCCCGTGCCGTCGACCGGCAGAAGGCTCCCAGCGTGTGTGTCCCCTCCGGGTCGGAGAGATTGGACGCGAAACCCTGCGACTTGAGGAACATCCCGTTCGGCATCGTCGCGTTCCACGCCCGCATGGGCAGGCCGAAGTGGCGGAAGCGCACGCCATGCGCGCGCAAGTGCGCGGCGAGCGACAGGCCGTACGGCCCGGCTCCCACAATGACGACATCAACGAGGTCTTTCATCGGCCAGCTCCCGTTCGCTGTGGTGACATGGTCGGTGTGGGGTGCCGGCGAGCGCCCCGTCCGGCGGGCGCGCCGCTGCCCTTCCGGGGCGGTAACGGGGCTGCGCGGGCGCGGCGCGGCGAATCTGTCTCCCGAACGGCCGTTCCAGGGCGCGCCAGCACATCCGCATGCACATCAGGCCGAAAGGCCTCAGGTCGTCGCGGGCGAACCAGGCCAATTCGTCGACTCCGCGCAGGGACCTCACCCACGACCACGGGGCGAGTTCGCCTCGGCGCCAGTAGCCGAGTGCGGCGAGAGGGTCGTAGTTCTCGACGAGGAAGCCGCGGCCTGGGATCTGCGTTCCGCTGGGCATCGGGCGCCCGGTCAGGTCGAGGTGTGCGGCGATCGCCACGTCCACGCCCGCGCTGTCGCGGAACAGCCGGAACTGGGCGCCGATGCGTGGGTTGAAGTCCAGCAGCCTGTACTGGTCGTCCCGAGCGTCCCAGCGCAGGTCCAGGTCCATGATGCCGCGATAGGACAACCGGTCCAGCAGCCGCTTGATCTGTCCGGTGAGCCTGTCGTTGACCACGGAGCGGCCAAGGCTCGTCAGACCCGCGTGGGCGGGGTAGGAGCGCTCCTTGACGCCCGTGAAGGCGGGGCGGCAGGTCGAAGCCGCATCGCAGTAGCCGTGGAAGAACCAGTCGTGGCCGCGCCCGCCGGGGATGTATTCCTGCAACATCAGCTCGATCCCCGACTCGCGCCCATATCCCCTTCCGTGAGCGTCTCCGACAGGACGCTGGTAGAGCGGCCCAAGCTCGTCTCGGGTTCTGACCACCGAGGTGCTGCGCATACGCGAGTCCCCGCCGCCCCGCCACGGGCGCGCGAGCTTGACGACGACGGGCAGACCGACCCGCTCGGCGAACTCCTCCGCCTCAACCCTTGACCTCGCCATCGTCGTCGACGCGCAGGGCACGCCGAGCTGGCGGCACAGTTCGAACAGGGAGTACTTGTCTGCGAGCCGCCGTGGCAGATCGGGTTGCTGCCTCGGGAAGAGGAACCAGCGGCGCAGCATCTGCCCGTGCTCGGCGAGAAACAGCGCGCCGGCGTCGTCGGTAGGGATGAGCACCGCCGGCCGTCCGATCCGGTCCGCGAGTTGAATCAACCCCTCGGCAACCCGCTCCGCGTCGCTCGGATCAGGACTCCACAGCCAGCGGCCGTGAAGGTAGCGGGAGCCGGACGCGGGCGTGAAGGCCTCCTCCTGTACCGCGTATGTCGGCACCCCGAGCCGGCCCAAGCCGCGGATTACCCCCAAGCCCCCATGGTGGAAGACGTTTGCGTCGAGCTTGAGTACGACGACTGGCGTCGTGATGTCGACGTCGGGCAGCGGGCCGGTGGCGGCCCCCGACGAAGGACTCCACATGGGACGACCCCCTGGCGCGGCGGCATTAGCCAGAACGTCACACGCCAGATCCGCTGGGTCCTCCCGCAATGGGATGACCCCGGCTACGCAGCACGAGGGAGGATGTGGTCAGAATGCCCCGCCGAGATCGCCGCTGTGGCCTTGCGAGATCAGGTGATGCCGGAGCCGTTTGGCCGCCATGCGCAGGGAGGCGTCCCGGTCGCCGACGTATGTGCGCGGCAGGGCGTACTGGCCGAGGAACTCCGAAAGCGAGACGGCGCAGCCGTAGTCGTAGCCCGCGGCTCGCACGGCATCGACGGCTCGGGCGTTGAGATCGCCGTAGGGGTAGCAGAAGCCGCCGATCTCCTCTCCAGTGATGGCACGCAGGATCTCCCGGCTGCGGGCGACCTCCTCGGCGAGCGCGGTGACACTGGCGGCGGACAGCTTCACATGACGCAGACCGTGCGAAGCGATCTCCATGCCGGCCGCCGCGATACCGCGAATTTCGTCGGTCGTCAGCAGCGTCTTGCGTGGGCCTTCAGCCTCCCAGCCATTGTCCCCGCCCAGCCGTCCGGCGATGACGAATACCGTCGCGGTGAAGCGATAGCGGGTGAGCACGGGCAGGGCGTGCACGGCGAAATCGGCGTACCCGTCGTCGAAGGTGAGCCCCACGAGGCCCGCCGAGCGGCCACGGCGGCGGGCTTCGAGCAGCTCACGCATGGACGTGCCGCGTAGTCCGCGGCCACGCAACCATCGCATCTGCTGTTCGAACCGAGCCGGGTGCACGGTGATGAGGAATGGGTCTTCATCGCATGGAGCGATCGAGTGGTACATCAGCACCAGCGGCAACCTGTGTCTCGCGGCACCCATGTGCATCCTCCACCCTGCCACCGGCCGGTCGATCGTCGAGACTGTAGGGCACCGTATGGGGAGTCGGTCGGGAAGGCATCCGCCGCGAGGGCGAGTTCCCATACGCCACTTGGGGGTCTGGAAATACCGACCGACAGTTCCTTGGGGCGGGCTGCACAGTTTCCCGGGTCCGGCCGAAGGTCCATTCATCCGAGGAAGGCTGACCCGAAATGTCGGAGGTCGCGTCTAGCGTCGCGCTGTGAACCGAACCGACCGGCTCTACGCCATCGTCGAGGAGCTCCGGGCGAGCGCGCCACGCCACCGCAGTGCCCGCGAGCTCGCCCAGCGGTACGAGGTCAGCGTCCGTACGATCGAGCGCGACATCGGCGCGCTTCAGCAGGCGGGCGTCCCCATCTACGCCGACGTGGGTCGGCGCGGTGGATACGCGCTCGACAAGACGATGACCCTGCCGCCGCTGAACTTCACGCCGGCCGAGGCGGTCGCCGTTGCCGTGGCGCTCAACCAGGCCAACGGCACGCCGTTCGCCCGGGCGAGCCGCAGCGCCGTTCGCAAGATCGTGACCGCCATGTCGGCGCGCGACGCGCATGCCGCGCGCGACCTGGCGTCCCGGGTGCGGATATTCGAACGTGAGGACGCGGTGGACCCGCCGTCCGTGCCGTCGGTGATCGAAGAGGCGATAGTCGCCCAGCGCGTGCTTCGCCTGTCGTATACCGACAGGAACGGGGTCCGGACCGAGCGCGACGTCGAACCCGTCCTGTTCGTCTCCGACCTGGGGCGCTGGTACCTCGTCGGCTGGTGCAGGCTCCGGGACGGCGCGCGGGCCTTCCGCGTCGATCGCGTCGTGAGCGCGGCGGTCACCGGCGAGCCGGCGCCCGCACGCTCGTACGAGGAGTTCGTCCCCCGCATCCCCGACCTCGTTGCCCGCGGGCCGGCGCTCGACTGATGCGAATCCGCCGGAAACACCGACAGGGGGTTGTCGCCTCCGCCGACCAGCATCGGAGTCGTAAGAACAACCAAGAGGGGAGTAACCGCGATGAATGTGTCCCTGACCAACTCCGTGGCGTGGTTCGAGGTCGGCACCGACGACCCCGAGGGCGCCCAGCGGTTCTACGGCGAGCTGTTCGGCTGGACGTTCGGTGCCGGCTACGGAGCCATGGACTACCGGGCGATCACCACCCCCGGCGCCGAGGGCGCCAGCGGCGGGATCCTCAACACCAAGGGCGGGTTCCCGAACTACGCGGTGTTCTACGTTCTCGTCGAGGACGTGGCGGCCACCGTGGCAAAGGCGGAGCAGCTCGGCGGCAAGGTTCTGATCCCGCCCACGACCGACGAGGACGGCCTGATGTTCGCCCACCTGCACGACTCCGCGGGCAACCACTTCGGCGTGTTCACCCCGCCGCCTTCGGGGGGAAGCTGATCGCTACCGGCGAACGGGAGCGTGAAATCGGGACGTGTCTGGGGAAGGTCTCGGGTCGACGCTCGGTTTCCCGAGTAATGCCGTCGACCCGAGCACTTCCTGGAGGAGGCCATGAGCGAGGTCGTCTATCGGTCCGAGGTTCGCATCGACCGCCCCGGCGGGCCGCTGCGTTGGGCGCACCTGCCCGCCGAGCCCGAGCCCGTGCCGTTCGGGGTGCACAGTGAGATCGCGAAGCACTACGGCAGGCAGGAGGGTGACTACGAGGCACACGCCACCACGCTCGACTACGTGGTCGCCGCGGCGGCCGGTTGACTGGCCGGCACCTTTGGGGGCGCGCTGGAGGCGCGGAAGATCCCCGCTGGAGACGGTCGTCTCCAGACCTTCGCCGTCGGTGAGATCGAGCTCGAGGGCCACACCCTCGTTCTCAAACGCATCAACGTCACCTACCAGCTGACCGTGGACCCCAACGCCGATCAATCGGCGATCGAGCGCGTCCACGGGTTCCATGCCGAGCGCTGTCCGGTGGCTCGCAGCATCGGCGGCAGTGTCGCCATCACCACACATCTGGAGGTCGCGGAGTGACCGGGCCGACGGCCACCCTGACCGAGGACGACGTCCTCACCCACGTGCACGGGATCTGTTTCAAGACGGGGCCGCCCCGGCTGGTCGGCGTCGAGTCGGAGTGGCTGGTCACCGATTCGGACCGACCCGACCAGCACGTCTCTCTCGCTCGGCTGAGCGCCGCGATCGACGCCGCGGACCCACTGCCCGCCGGCAGCACTGTCACCTACGAACCGGGCGGGCAGCTCGAGCTCAGCAGCGTTCCCCTTCCCGGTCCCTTCGCCTCCTACGCGGCCCTCCGCGCCGATCTCGCGCACGTTCGCACCCATCTCGCCCGCGCCGGTCTGGCCCTCTCCGGCTGGGGTCTCGACCCGATTCGCGTACCCGCCCGTCAGCTCGACAATCCCCGCTACTCAGCGATGGAGGCGTTCTTCGACGCCGACGGGCCGGGCGGCCGCATCATGATGTGCTCCACCGCAGCCCTGCAGGTATGTGTGGACGTCGGCGCCGACCTCGCGCACGCGGCGACCAGGTGGCGGTTGGCCCACGCTCTCGGACCGCTGCTGGTCGCGGTGTTCGCCAACTCGCCCCTGCGGATGGGCCGCGTCACCGGGTGGAAGTCCACCCGGCAGGCGGTGTGGGCCTCGATCGACCCCAGCCGCACCCGCCCGCCGCCCGAAGGGGACCCCGTCGAGGCCTGGACGCGTTACGCCCTCGACGCCAAGGTGATGGTGGTCCGCCGCCTCGACGGCGGCTGGGTCAACGCGCCGGGCATGACCTTCCGCGAGTGGCTCGCCGGCGCCGGACCCGGAAATCCCACCGCCGACGACTTCGCCTATCACCTGACCACCTTGTTCCCGCCGGTACGGCCGCGGGGCTGGCTCGAGCTTCGGATGATCGACCAGCAGTCGGCCGATCACTGGGCCGTCCCGCTCGCCGTGGTGGCCGCCCTCATCGAGGACGACAACGCCGCCGACTGTGCGCTCGGTGCCACCGAGCCGACGGCCGACCGTTGGGTGCCGGCGGCACGGGACGCGCTCGCCGACGACGAACTCGCCCGGGCGGCCCGTACGTGCTTCGAGGCGACCCTCGCCGCGCTGCCACGGCTCGGTGCCGGCGAACTCGTCCGGATCGTCGAGAACTTCGCCGAACGCTACGTGGACCGACGTCGGTGTCCGGCCGACGACGTGCTCGACCGCAGCACCCGTCACCCCAGGAGAGTGGACCCCGGTCGGGGGTGCGGGAACGAAAAGGAGGTTGACCTGTGGATTTGATCCCGCCGGACGGCAGGACCGACGAGGCCGCGCTGAAGGAGCGCATCGCCGCCGAGCTGGAGGCGGTGCGGCGGCGCAGCTTCGGCCTCACCACCGAGGTCCTCGACCACGAGGAGCTGACGGTCCAGCACTCTCCGCTCATGTCACCGCTGGTGTGGGACCTGGCGCACGTGGGCAACTACGAGGAGCTGTGGCTGCTGCGCGCGGCCGCGGGGATCGAGGCGATGCGGCCGGAGATCGACGATCTCTACGACGCGTTCGAACATCCGCGGACCGAGCGGGTCCAGCTTCCACTGCTCCCGCCGGACGAGGCGCGCAGCTACATCTCGACGGTACGGAGCAAGGTGTTCGACACCCTGGACAGGCTGCGTTTCTCCCCGGACAAACCGCTCCTGGACGACGGCTTCGTCTTCGGGATGGTCATCCAGCACGAGCACCAGCACGACGAGACCATGCTCGCGACCCACCAGCTCCGCCGCGGGAACGCGGCGCTGGCCCCCCGTCCGGCGCCGCCGGCCGCCGACGCGTCCAACCTGCCCGCCGAGGTGCTGGTGGAGGCGGGGCCGTTCGTCATGGGGACGTCGGTGGACCCTTGGGCGTACGACAACGAGCGCCCGGCGCACAACGTCGACCTCCCCGCGTACTGGATCGACACCACGCCGGTCTCCAACCGGTCCTACCTCGCCTTCGTGGAGTCCGCGGCGTACGACGACCCACGCTGGTGGAGCCCCGACGGCTGGGACTGGCGCTGCCGATCCGGCAAGCGGGCGCCGGGCTTCTGGCAGCGCGAGGGCGGGGGGTGGCTGCGCCGTCGGTTCGGGTCCGTGGAACCGGTGCCGATGGACGAACCGGTGCAGCACGTGTGCTGGTACGAGGCGGACGCCTACGCGCGCTGGGCCGGCAAGCGGCTTCCGACCGAGGCCGAGTGGGAGAAGGCGGCGGGATGGGACCCGGCGACTGGGACCCATCGACGCTACCCGTGGGGCAACGACCCGCCCACCGCGTCCCACGCCAACCTCGGGGAACGCCACCACCAGCCGGCGCCCGCCGCGGCGTACCCGGACGGGGCGTCGGCATACGGTGTGCGCCAGATGCTGGGCGACGTGTGGGAGTGGACCTCGACCGACTTCCGCGGCTACCCGGGATTCACCGCGTTCCCCTACCTCGAGTACTCCGAGGTGTTCTTCGGCGCCGACCACAAGGTGCTGCGCGGTGGCTCGTGGGCGACCCACCCGGTGGCCTGTCGGACCACCTTCCGCAACTGGGACTTCCCGATCCGCCGGCAGATCTTCGCCGGGTTCCGGTGCGCCCGGGATGCCCACGTGGCATGAGGACCCATGTGCCGCCACCTTGGTTATCTCGGGCCTCCGGCCGGCCTGCACGGGTTGCTTTACCAGGCCCCTTACTCGCTGTCCCGGCAGGCGTACGCCCCGCGGCTGCAGCGGAACGGGCGCGTCAACGCCGACGGCTTCGGCGTCGGGTGGTACGTCGACGGCCGGTCCGAGCCCGTCCGCTACCGGCGCTCCCAGCCACTGTGGACCGACGTCTCGTTCGAAAACGTTGCTCAGGTCCTGCAAACCGGGTGCGTCGTCGCCGCGGTGCGCTGTGCCACCGCGGGCTTTCCGGTGGAGGAGTCGGGTGCGCAGCCCTTCACGGTCGGGCCGTGGCTGTTCAGCCACAACGGGCGGGTCGACGGTTTCGCCTCCATCGAAACCAGGCTGCGTGAGCTGGCCGGCGACGCGGTTACCGCGCCGGACGCCCGGGCCGCCGTCGACTCCGCCCTGCTCTTCGCCATCGCGGTGGGGCAGTGGCGGGCGGGAGCGTCGCTCGCCGACGGGCTGGCCTACGTCGTCGATCGGGTGACCGGCCTCGGCGCACCCGCCCCCGGCCGGCTGAACCTGCTCGCCAGCAACGGGAGGGAGCTGGCGGCGACGGCGTTCGGCGACACCCTCTTCGTCCGCGAGGCGGACCACGCGGTGGTCGTCGCCTCCGAACCGTACGACGACGAGCCGGGCTGGCGGCCCGTACCGCAGGGTTCGCTCGTCACCGCCAGCAACGCTGGCATCCGCATCACCCCACTGAGGAGACCTTCGTCGTGACCATCGAACGCCACCTGACCGACGCCGATCTCGCCCGCGACCTGCGTGCCGATGTGAGCCACGGCCTGCGCGCCCAGCCGAAGACGCTTCCGCCGAAGTGGTTCTACGACGCGCGCGGCGCTGCTCTGTTCGAGGACATCACCCGGACCGAGGAGTACTACCCGACCCGTGCCGAGCGGGCCATCCTAAGCGACCAGGCGCCGGCCATCGCCGCCGCCAGCGGCGCCGACACCCTCCTGGAACTCGGAGCGGGCTCGGCCGAGAAGACCCGGCTGCTCCTGGACGCGCTGGGGGAGGCGGGCACGCTGCGGCGCTACATCCCGGTGGACGTGAGCGGAGAAGCCCTCACCGAGACCGTCGCCCGCACCGGGCGGGAGTACCCGGGTGTCGAGATACACGGGGTCATCGCGGACTTCGAGCAGCATCTCCGCCTGCTGCCGAACGGCGGGCGACGGCTTATCGCGTTCCTCGGCAGCACCATCGGTAACCTACGTCCACCGGACCGGATCGCGTTTCTGCGGACGGTGCGGAAGGACATGACCGACGGCGACGCCCTGTTGCTGGGCACCGACCTCGTCAAGGACCGGGCTCGCCTGCTGGCGGCCTACGACGATGCCGGCGGCGTCACCGCGGAGTTCAACCGAAACGTGCTGCACGTGATCAACCGGGAGATCGGAAGTAACTTCGCCCCCGAGCGCTTCCAGCACGTCGTGATGTGGGACGACGCCAACGAATGGGTGGAGATGCGGCTGAGATCGTCGCAGGATCAGCGAATACGTCTCGCCTCCCTCGACCTGACCGTCGAGTTCGCCGAGGGCGAAGACCTGCACACCGAGATCTCCGCGAAGTTCCGTCGCGAGGGGGTCGAGTCCGACCTGTGCGACGCGGGCCTCACGTTGCGTCGGTGGTGGACCGATCCGTCCGGTGACTTCGCGCTCTCCCTGGCCGTAGCGGACTGAGCCATGGTGTCGCGGCCGGTCCGGGTGGCTAGCGAATGGGCGTGGCGTTTCCTCGCCATAGCTGCTGCCACCGCGGTCGTGCTGTACCTGCTGGTGATCTTCCGGCTCGCTGTCTTTCCGGTGATCGTCGCTCTGTTCCTGGCCACCCTGTTGCAGCCCGCGGTGGCCCGCCTGGTCGGCTGGGGCGTTCCCCGCGCCCTAGCCGCCGTGGTCGTGTTCCTGTCCGGGATCGCGATCGTCGGTCTCACCCTCGCCGGAGTGGGCAGCCTGCTCGCGGCCGGGTTCCAGGACATCAGCGCCAGCGTGTTGCAGGGCGTGGAAAAGGTCCGGTCGTGGTTCACCGGCGGCCCGCTCCACCTCAGCGAGCAGGACCTGAACCGGATAGGTGCCAGCGTGCGCCGGACGATCGAGCAGAACCAGAACCGATCGCGTCGGGTGCGTTGGCCACCGCGACCCTGGCCGCGGAGATCGTGGCGGGTCTGCTGCTCGCGCTGTTCGTCACGTTCTTCTTCCTCTACGACGGGGCGCGCATCTGGCGATGGTGCGTGCGGCTGTTCCCCCGGGCCGCCCGGGCGCACGTGGCCGCGGCCGGGCAGCGCGCGTGGACGACCCTGGTCAGCTACGTCCGTGGGATAGTCCTCGTCGCCGCCTTCGACGCGGCACTCACGGCGATCCTCCTGCTCGCGCTGCGGGTGCCGCTCGTGGCGCCGCTGAGCATGCTGGTCTTCGTCGGCGCGTTCGTCCCCATGGTCGGAGCGTTCCTGAGCGGCGCGGTAGCGGTGCTCGTCGCACTCGTGTCGAACGGCCTCATCACCGCCCTGCTCGTGGTGGGCGGGATGATCGCGATCCAGATGCTCGAGGGCCACCTGCTGCAGCCGCTGCTGCTCGGCCGGATGGTCCGGATGCATCCGGTCGCGGTGATTCTGGTCGTCACCGCGGGAGCGGTTATAGGGGGGATCGCCGGGGCCATCATCGCGGTGCCCCTCGCCGCGGTTCTCAACGTCGTCATCCGCTATTTCGCCGACGTTGCGGAGCGGCCGCCCGTCTCGGAGGGATCGTCCGTCCCGGACGGGTCGCCGACCGAGGAGGCGGCCGCCGCCGACGACCGCAGCCCGCCGAGATAGAGACGGCGCACCACCTCGTCGATGTCGGGCTCGCGCAGGGAGATGTCGACGACCTCGTGCCGGGCGGTGATGGCGGTGATGAGCGGGGCGGCGCTGGCGGTGGCGGGGAAGGCGACCCATTGCCGGGGCCCGTCCACGCGGATCACCCGGGCGCCGGGCGGCTCGGCGGGCAGGTCGAGCCTGGGCGCCGGCGCGGCGAGGTCCACCACGAGGGTGCGTTCGGCGTTCACCCGCCCTCGGAGGCCGTCGACGGAGCCGTCGTAGACCAGGCGGCCGCCGGCGATGACCATCACCCGGCCGCACAGCCGTTCGATGTCGTCCAGGTCGTGCGTGGTGAGCAGGACTGTCGTGCCGCGCTCCCGGTTGATCTCGGCGAGGAAGGACCGGACCGCGGCCTTGCTCACCACGTCGAGCCCGATGGTGGGCTCGTCGAGGTAGACGATGCGCGGGTCGTGCAGGAGCGCCGCGGTGAGGTCGCCGCGCATCCGCTGCCCCAGGCTCAGCTGGCGCACCGGGATGTGCAGGAACGCGCCGAGGTCCAGCAGCTCGGTGAACAGTTCCAGGTTCTCCCGGTACCGGGCCGAGGGAATCCGATGCAGGTGACGCAACAGCTCGAAGCTGTCGGTCAGCGGAAGATCCCACCACAGGCCGGTGCGCTGACCGAAGACGACCCCGATCCGCCGGGCGAGAGCGACGCGTTGCCGCACCGGATTGAGCCCGGCCACCCGGATGTGACCCGCGCTCGGCGTGAGGATCCCGGTGAGCATCTTGACGGTGGTGGACTTGCCGGCGCCGTTGGGTCCGATGTAGCCGACGACCTCGCCGGAATCGATCCGGAACGAGATGCGGTCCACCGCACGCATGGTCGTCCTTGTGCGTCGCAGCCTCCCGGACCGGCGCCGCACGGTGAAGCTCTTCTCGACGTCACTGACCTCGATGACCGAACCTGTTGACACATCAGCTCCCGGTGGACCGGTAGTGGCGGACACCCGCGCGCCAGGCGAGGGCCGCGACAACGGCCAGCGCCAGCGCGACGGCGGGGGAGACGAAGCGGAAGGCGAGCGGCAGGCCCAGCGGATCGGGCCTGCCGAGTACGTACAGGGCCGGCTGCCAGTTGACGAACGCCAGCGGCACGATCCAGGTCAGAGCCCACAGCCACTCGCGGCCATAGATGACGAGCGGGTACTGGGTGAGGAAGTTGCCGCCGAAGGTGAAGGCGTTCAGCGCCTCACTCGCGTCGGTCGCCACGAACTGGAACGCTGCACCGCTCACCCAGATCGCCCCGTAGATCACCGCGCCAGCCGCGACCATGAGGGGGACGAGCAGCGCCCTGCTCGGCGTCCAGGGCACGTCGAGCAGGGAGAGCGAGACGACGAGCACGGTGACCGCCTGGGCGACCTTGCCGAGCCGGCGCGGCGTGAACTGGTCGGCGGCGACCTGTACGAGAGCCCTCGCCGGCCTCAGCAGCATGACATCGAAGGTGCCGGCCTTGACGTGCCCCCCGAGCCGGTCGACGGTGCCGAGAATGCTGTCGGCAAGGTAGAACGCTGTGCTGGAGGTCCCGTACAGGAACATCACCTCGGGCAGCGTGAAGTCGGCAAGGCGGGGGGTATGCGCGAAGATCAGCAGGATCGCGACGATGTCGAGGCCGGTCACCACCGCCGTCGCGACGGTGAGCAGGACGAACGACGTGCGGTACGCCCAGGCGGCGCGGCTCCACATCCGCACCAGCAGCAGGTAGACACGCACGGTGTCGGCCAGGGTCTCAACCACCGTGCACCACCACCTTGCCGGCGGCCGCGGCCGTGACGAGCCGGCCCAGCGCGAGGAGGATCACCGCCCACGCCGCCTGGAAGCCCAGGGCGCCGGCCAGGCCCGCACCGGTGTGTTCGCCGAGGAACACATCCGCCGGGACCTGGATGATCGCCGCCCATGGCAGCGCCCGCGCGAAGGCTCCCAACCAACCCGGGAAGGCAACGAGCGGCAGCAGCAGGCCGGAGAAGAACATGGCGGCGATGCCGGCGATCGCGTGCACGCCCCGGTCGTCGAGCAGCCAGAACGCGCTG
The DNA here is from genome assembly GCA_009379995.1 of Streptosporangiales bacterium. GTDB lineage: Bacteria > Actinomycetota > Actinomycetes > Streptosporangiales > WHSR01 > WHSR01. The sequence goes on along the minus strand of WHSR01000058.1, from coordinate 20,911 downwards.
AGCGCGACGAGGTACCGCAGCGCGAAGCTGACCACCACCGCCAGCAGCGTGGATACCGCGAAGGCCAGCCAGACGTGCGGCTCGGTCGGCAGATCCAGCCGGAACGCCAGCGCGCCCGCGGCGAGCGGTACCACCCCGCGGAACCCGAGCGCGAACAGCGCCCGTCCCAGGTCGGCGGCGAGCCACCAGCCCTGGAAGTCGGCGGGACGCTGCAGGTCCATGGCCACGTCGCCGGTGCGGACGCGCTCGCCCAGCTCCAGCGGAGCACCGAATACCGCCACCGGCGCGATCAGCGTCTGGGTGAGGAAGGCGAAAGTCACCGCGTCGACCACGTCGTACCCGCCGAGTTGCGGGCGGGCTTGCCAGAGCGCGATGAGGACGTAGGCCCGGATGAATCCGAACATCGTGTTCGTGAACGCTCCAGCCACCGCCGCCGACCGGTAGGTCGCGTGACGGCGAAAGCCCCGCAGCGCCACCTCGACGTAGACCCGCATACCGGTCCTTTCGCTCGGCGCACGCTGTGTCCGCGCGCACTGTCCGCGCACGCGGCAACGCCCCCGAGTGCGAAGCACCCGGGGGTAGCGGGATTTAGCCTACGCCGGGTCGCCGAGAAAGGGCACGGTCCCGTCAGCCGTGATCTTGCAGAAATTCAACTCCGGACGGGTCGAATTTCTGCAAGATCACGACAATGAGGGGGCCGCGAGATCAGCATGTGTCCGGCCGAGCTCAGAACGTCGCTGCGGCGAGGCCGAGGAGGACGGCCGCGGTGACGCAGGCCGCGACGATGCGCAGCGACAGCGACGACGTCACGGCGCCGCCGGACCGCACAGCGGTGCGCAGCTCGAGATGTCGCCGTCGGCCCAAGAGATAGGCCACCACCCCCGAGGCGACGAGGAGGAGGCCCGAGGCCGCCACGAGTGGTGCGTCGTCGTTCTGGCCGCTGTGCAGCAGCAGCGCGCCGGCCGCGACAAACGCCAGCCCGGTACGTCCCCAGGCGAGCCGGGTGCGTTCGATCTGCAGGCCGGCGTCGAAGGGACCGTCGCCGTCCTCGCGGCGGTCCCTTCGACGGTCGGGCCTCACCTGCCCGTTCCCGCGTCGAGGACGATGAGTATCAGCGACAGAACCGCGACGGCACCGAGGCCGTACGCGACGACCCGCGATACCACCGACTCCGGCAGAGAACGGCCGAGGCGCATGGCTCGTTCGACGCCCTCCCACCGTGGGTAGCTGGCCGCGGCCAGGATGAGAGCCAAGACGATGAGGACGACGCCGAGCGCCAGACGCCCACCGGGCGGCCCGAACGACGGGATGATCTGGATCACCGCCACGCCCGCCGCCAGCAGCGCCAACGAGGTCCGGATCCAGGCCAGGAACGTCCGCTCGTTCGCCAACGAGAAGCGATAGTCCGGGTCCTGGCCAACCTCTCGCAGGGGCGGTCTGCGGACCCGCGGCAACCTCACCGTCCGCTCTCCTGTCGGGTCAGCGTCCTCCGTTGACGTAGATGACCTGGCCGGAGACGTACGATGCGTCGTCGCTGACCAGGAAGGCGATGACGTTCGCGATGTCCTCGGGCCGACCCGTCCGGGCCAGCGGGATGCTGTCGATGGCGAACTTCTTGAAGTCGTCGAAGTCCACACCGACGCGTTCCGCGGTGGCTCGGGTCATGTCGGTCTCCACGAACCCCGGAGCGACGGCGTTCACGTTGATGTTGAATTTGCCGAGCTCGATGGCGAGGGTGCGGGCCATGCCCTGGACGCCGGCCTTGGCGGTGGAGTAGTTCGTCTGCCCGCGGTTGCCCAGCGCGGACGTGCTGCTCAGGAAGACGATCTTCCCCCAGCGCCCGTCCACCATGTGCTTCTGCGCGGCCCGGGTGCAGTAGAAGCCACCCTTCAGGTGGGTGTCGATGACCGTGTCCCAGTCCTCGTCAGTCATCTTGAACAGCAGGTTGTCCCGGATCACGCCGGCGTTGTTCACCAGGATGTCCAGCGAGCCGAGCTCGTCGGCGGTACGCGCGACCGCCGCCTCCACCTGCTCGCGGTCCGTGACGTTGCAGCCGATCGCGACCGCGGTGCCGCCCTGGCCCTTGATCGCGTCGACGGTGTCCGCACAGTCGGTCTCTTTCATGTCGATGACGGCAACCTTCGCGCCGTCGGCCGCCAGCCGCTTGGCGGTCGCGGCGCCGATGCCGCGCGCCGCCCCGGTCACGAAGGCGACCCTGCCTTCCAGCCGTGCCATGGCACCTCCCATGGGGCTCGTTCGGGCTTGTCCTCAGAAATGCATATCAGCCTGCCCGGTTGCCCGTGTCACCACCCCGAGCTACGTCGTGCGCACGCCTGGTCGGCTGGTCGGCGAGCGCGGTCGGGCCTGCCGCTCGGCGGGCCGGCCGCCAGCGGCCCTTGAACAGGAAGACCGCCGGGATGAACAGCGCCTCGCATACGGTCGCGATGATCATCCAGGTGACCCACGACCCGGCCGCCTCCACGGTCAGGGGAGCGGTCAGCAGCACCACGATGATCATCACTCGTACCGACATGCCCCAGGCCCCCCACGCCGTGCCCTGCAGGATGGCCTTGACGTCCTCGGCGTCCTCGGAGAAGTTGGCCATCCACGGTACGAAGGCGATCGCCATGAAGGCCCCGAGCAGCGCGCCGGCGACGCTGAGCAGGCCGATCCCGGGATTTCCGCCCATCAGGCCGATGAAGTACACCGAGCAGGCGGTGGTCAATACGGCACCGACCAGCGACACCGGCTTGCGGACCTGGAATCGGTCAGAGAGCCACCCTACGAGGATGAGCATCCCCAAGTTGAGCACCCAGAAGTAGGCCATGACCGTTGCGGCTTGGGCCGTCGTGACGCCGAACGATTGCTGGATCAGGGTGGGGCCGTACAGGTTGAAGGTGTAGTAGAGCACGAGCCACAAGGTGACCCCGACCAGGTGCGCCCAGATGTGCGGGTGGCGCAGCAGTTCGCGTGCCCGGCCCCAGTCCTGGACCTGCCCCTCGCCCTCGTGCCCCTTGATCTGCTCCACGCTGGCGATGACCTGGGCGCGCAGGTTGGGGGAGATGTCGGCGATGCTCCAGGCGATCGCCAGCGAGGCGACCAAGGCGACGGACCCTATGATCACGAACTGCGACTGCCAGCTGCCGAAGATCGGCAGCGTCCATCCGGCGATCGCGGCGGCCAGGAAGTTCGCACCCACTGGCCCCCAGGTCCAGAAGCCGAACGCGGTGGCCCGGCCGACGCGGGGCGTGAAGTCACGGACCAGACCGGCTGTGGTGGTGATGGCGGCGCCTTCGATGAAGGACAGCGCACAACGCACGATCAGCAGGTCCCGGGGCGTCTGCACGAAGACCATGGCGTAGACGCAGAAGGAGGTGAACAGCAGCGCCGGGACCAGCACGGTGACCCGTCCCCAGGTGTCGCTCAGCCGGCCACCGATCCCGGCGGACATCGCCCCCGCGATCAGCGAGATCGCCGCGATGAGACCGTAGGTGGACAGCGACATGTCCAGGTCTTCCAGCATCAGCGGGAGCACCGGAGCCATCTCGGCCTCGAAGTTGGCGATGAGGCCGGCCAGCACGGCCACCGCCACCAGCCGTAGGCGCCGAGCGCCGACCGGGTATTCGGAAAGCTCCCGGGCGTAGAAGGGTTTCACCGCGGTCACCCCTCACCCTCGTCGACGTGGCTCAGCCACACTGGCATGCCGTGGAGGTTCTCGGAAAGCCCGATGTTCGCGATTGAGTGGGAACGAGGATCACGATGAGCGACGACGCGACGAACGGCACGGGCGAGAGCCGGCGGGGCAAGGTCGGCAGGCTCGAGCGGGAGGAGTTGGCGGCCTTCCTCGCCGAGCCGCACATCGCGCGGGTCGCCTGCCTTGACGAGGAGGGCTGGCCGTACGTGGTCCCGTGCTGGCACGAGTGGGACGGATCCGGATGGTGGGTGATCCCGCGGCTGCGTTCGGCGTGGGCCCGCCATCTGCGGCGCGACCCACGCTGCGCGATCACCGTGGATGAGGCGGGTGCACAGCGCAAGGTTGTCGCCCAGTGCGTGGCCAGGCTCATCGAGGAGCCCAACGTCGGAGGCGAGTGGGTGCCGATCGCCGAGCGGATGTCGGCGCGCTACCTGGGAGAGGACGGACCCGAGTACCTGGTGCCGACGCTCGACCGGCCACGCTGGCTGTTCTACCTGGAGCCGCAGAGCCTCACCACGTGGCAGGGCAACGGCTGGGCCAGCCGGTACCTGTGAGCTGCGTACGGGATGCCGCGGCCCTCGGACGGCGATTACCCCGTCCGAGGGCCGCGGCACGCCGGCCGGTCAGATGGTCCGGTAGGTCAGTGAAACTGCTCCTCCTCGGTAGAGCCCTTGAGGGCCACCGTGGAGGCGTCCGGCGATATGGCGGTGCTCACCAGGTCGAAGTAGCCGGTGCCGACCTCACGCTGGTGCTTGGTGGCGGTGTAGCCGTCCGGCTCGGCGGCGAACTCGTTCTCCTGCAGCCGCACGTACGCCGGCATGCCCTCCGATGCGTACCCCTGGGCGAGCTCCCACATCGAGTAGTTGAGCGCATGGAAACCCGCCAGGGTGATGAACTGGTATTTGTAGCCCATCTCGCCGAGCTCGCGCTGGAACTTCTCGATGGTGCCGTCGTCCAGGTGGCGGCGCCAGTTGAACGAGGGTGAGCAGTTGTAGGCGAGCATCTTGTCCGGGTGCTCGGCCCGGATGGCCTCCGCGAACTGCCGGGCGACCGCCAGGTCCGGTGTGGAGGTCTCCATCCAGAGCAGGTCCACGTAGGGCGCGTAGGCGAGGCCACGGGCGATGCTGGCCTCGATGCCGTTGCGGACCCGGTAGAACCCCTCGGCGGTGCGTTCGCCGGTGAGGAACTGCCGGTCGCGCTCGTCCGCGTCGCTCGTGACCAACGTCGCGGCGTGCGCGTCGGTGCGCGCGATGACGAGCGTCGGAACGTCGCAGACGTCGGCGGCGAGCCGGGCCGCGTTCAGCGTCCGGATGTGCTGCTCGGTCGGGATGAGCACCTTCCCGCCCATGTGGCCGCACTTCTTCTCGGACGCCAGCTGGTCCTCCCAGTGCACGCCGGCCGCGCCGGCCGCGACCATCTGCTTCATCAGCTCGAAGGCGTTCAGCACGCCGCCGAAGCCGGCCTCGGCGTCGGCGACGATCGGCGCCAGCCAGTACGGCGCGTCGGTGCGGCCCTCCGACCAGGTGATTTCGTCGGCCCGGAGCAGGGCGTTGTTGAGCCGCCGGACCGTCTGCGGCACCGAGTTGACCGGGTAGAGGCTCTGGTCCGGGTACGTGTGGTACGCGAGGTTCGCGTCCGCCGCGACCTGCCAGCCGGACAGGTAGATCGCCTTCAGGCCGGCGCGGACCATCTGCACCGCCTGGTTGCCGGTCACCGCGCCCAGTGCGTGCACGTAGTCCTCGGTCTGCAGCAGGTTCCAGAGCCGCTCGGCGCCCAGTCTGGCCAGCGTGTGCTCCTCCTGCACCGAGCCGCGCAGGCGCACAACGTCGTCAGCGGTGTAGCGACGCTCGATACCCCTCCAGCGCGGGTCGGTCTCCCACTCGTGCCGAAGCTGCGCACCTGCCTCCTCGAGGCGACGCGAGACGGTTTGTGTTGTCATGCTCCTTACCTTCCGCTGTGTCGTCCCCTGGGTTATGTGGTCGAGTTTCACCGCCGCATGGCCGCGGAACGAGAAAAATCGAAGGAAAAATCGCCAATCTTTGCTCTAAGATGAACCAGTGTCATCCTTCACTAGCGAAGAATCGGAGAGCTTCACGAACGAGCTCGACCTGGTGACCTTCGGGCAGCGGCTCCGGCACCTTCGGCGAACTCGCGGCCTCACCCTTGCCGAGCTGGGCGAACGTGTCGGGCGTGCGCCCTCCCAGCTGTCTTTGTTGGAGAACGGGCGCCGCGAGCCGAAGCTGTCCCTGCTCCGCGCCCTGGCTTCGGTCCTCGACGTACCGGTCGAGGACCTGCTCCGCCGCCAGCCGCCCAGCCGCCGGGCGCAGCTGGAGATCGCCATCGAGGAGGCGCAGCGCGACCCGGTGTACCGGTCGCTGGGGCTCCCGCACCTTCGGATCGGCAAGCGGGTGCCCAACGAGGTTCTCGAGCACCTGCTGGCCCTCTACGGGGAGCTACGGCAGCGGCAGGCGAAGCCCACGGCTACCCCGGAGGAGGCCCGTGCGGCCAACGCCGAGCTGCGCCGGCAGATGCGGGAGCGCGGCAACTACTTCGACGAGATCGAGGAGGTGGCCGGGCGCATCCTGGACGCGGTGGGCTATCGCGGCGGGGCGCTGTCCGAGGGGCTGATCCTGGCGCTCGCCACACACTTCGGGTTCGGCCTGCGGTACGCGACCGACCTGCCTCGCTCCGTGCGGTCGATCGTCGACCTGCGCACCCGCCGGATCTACCTGAAGCGCGAGTCGTTGGGTATGCACACCCCGCGGACGATCGTGCTGCAGACGCTCGCGAACATCGCGCTGGGCCACGCGGTACCCCGGGACTTCGCCGACTTCCTGCGCCAGCGGGTGGAGGCGAACTACTTCGCCGCGGCGGTTCTGGTGCCGGAACGGGCAGCGGTGGAGTACCTGGGCCAGGCCAAGAACGACCGCGATCTGTCCGTCGAGGACCTGCGCGACGTCTTCTCCGTTTCGTACGAGATGGCGGCGCATCGCTTCACCAACCTGGCGACGCACCATCTCGACCTGCCGGTGCACTTCATCAAGACCGACCAGAGCAGGATCATCTACAAGGCATACGAGAACGACGGCCTGGTCTTCCCGGCCGACGCCCAGGGGGCGATCGAGGGGCAGCGGGCCTGCCGGTACTGGTCGGCCCACCATGTGTTCTCCGCCGCCGACCGGTTCTCCATGCAGTACCAGTACACCGACACGCCGACCGGCACGTACTGGTGTGTCAGCCACATCGACCCGAGCCGGGAGCGCGACTTCGCCATCACGCTCGGGGTTCCGTACGTGCAGTCGCGCTGGTTCCGGGGCCGCGACACCTCGCACCGAACCCGCTCCGTTTGCCCGTCCGGCGAGTGCTGCCAGCGGCCGCCGGCCGAGCTCGCGCGGCGGTGGGAGGGTCTCGCCCGGCCGTCGGCCCGAGCGCACTCCCACGTGCTGGCCGCGCTGCCGCCCGGCACCTTCCCCGGCGTCGACGAGACGGAGGTCTACACCTTCCTCGACCGCCACGCCGCCGAGTGACCCGAACCGGGGCTTTGGTCGGTTGGTTGGGCGATGAGCTATTTCCAGTCGCGTTCGTGCGAAGGCTCGTCAAGGCGCGGATCGCGGAGAACGAGGCGCGCAAGGCCAACTCACGCGGCGGCGTATATACGCAGCTGACGAGACCGAGGTCCATAATCCCGCTAGCCTTGCGTCCTACACTGGATGTCGTGAGCGCGCCGCGGGAGGAGCTCCAGCACCTCGTCGATGAACTATCTGAGGAGGAGGTGCCGACCGCGCTCGCCCGACATCTCCGAACGGGTCGATGAGATCCTGCGCGGCGAGCGCGGCAAGCCCCGACACCGTCAGGACCGCGGTCCGGGTACGCCCCGCGTCCAGGTAGGATGCGCCCCAGCGGGAGACGAGCAGGCCGATCACCACCGGTGAGGGCATACTCCGAGATCATCCCGCACCTGCCGTCCATACAGATGTTTCGTGTGCGTGGCCGGCGCCCTACGATGACGCCGATGTCCGTAGAGGGAGTTCGCGCCGAGCCGGGGAGCGCCGAGCCGCGGGACGCCGTCATCGAGCACAGGGAGACGGCCCCCGCTCGGTCCGAACTGACCGAGCCGGAGCGGAGGCTGTGGGCGGCATACCCTGCCGGGACGTGGGTGGAACTCGGCGCGGACCTCCCCGCGGAGGACGCGGGTCCGGAACGGACCGTTCGCGCCGAGGTGATCGCCGCGCTGCTGCTCGGGGCGTGTGACCCGGAACCCGGGCGTGTCCAGGCGGTACGGCTCCGCGGCGCCCGCGTGACCGGGGTACTCGACGTGTCCGGGGGCACTGTTGGCTGCGCGTTGCGGCTGAAGGAGTGTCGTCTCGAGGAGGCCCCGGACTTCGACAACGCCCAGACCCGCCAGATCCGCATGACCGACTGCCGGATGCCGGGCTTCGGTGGCGGCGGGCTGCGTGCGGACGGCTACCTCAGCCTCTCCGGCTCGGTCATCGACGGCCAGCTCCGACTGCCGCGCGCGCAGCTGGCCGAGGGGTTGCGGCTGAACGGGACCCGGATCTCCAATCCCGGCAACTGGGCGCTGTTCAGCGGCGCCTTGTCCATCGAGGGCGGCACGTTCGCCCGCGACGCCGACATCACCGGCGCCGTCCGGCTCGTCGGGGCACGCATGGGCGGCGGAGTGTTCCTGCAGGGTGCGACGCTGCGCAATCCCGGTGGGTACGCGCTCATCGCGGACAGCGTCGTGGTCGAGGACGCCATGGAGTGCAGCCAAGGATTTACGGCCGAGGGAACCGTCCGGCTGCGCGGCGCGCGGATCAACGGCACGCTCTCCTTCGACCAGGCCGCGCTGATCGGCGGGGACCGAGCCCTCCGCCTCGGACAGGCCCAGATCGAGGAGCTCATCCTGACTCCCCGGCAGCCCATCCAGGGAGCGGTCTCGCTGGTGTACGCGCACATCGGGGTGCTGCTGGACGATGTCGCGACGTGGCCGAAACAGCTGCGCCTCAACGGGTGCACCTACCAGTCGCTGCGGGGCAGGGGGATCGCCGGCCGCATCGCCTGGGTCTCCCGCGACCCCGAGGGGTTCCGGCCGCAGCCGTACGAGCAGCTGGCGGCGTGGTACCGGCGGGACGGCAACGACAACCTGGCGCGCAAGACCCTGCTCGCCAAGCAACGGGCACGACGTGCCACCCTCGGCCGGATCGGGCGGCTCGGTGGGTATCTGCTGGACTGGACGGTCGGTTACGGCTACCGTGCCTGGCTCGCCGCGGTGTGGCTCGCGCTGCTCACCGCGGTCGGTACCACGGTGTTCGGCCTGGAGCCTCCGCGGTCGCTGCGCGGCCCCGACGAGCGGCCGCACTTCCACGCCCTCGTCTACACCCTCGACCTGATGGTCCCGTTCGGAGCGTTCGGCCAGCGTGAGGCGTGGGACCCGACCGGCTGGACCCAGTGGGTCGCCTACGCGCTGATCGTCTCCGGATGGATACTGGCCACCGCGCTGGTAGCCGGCGTTACCCGGGTACTTCGTCCCAACTGACCATGCGAGCTGCCTACATCACCGAGGTGGGGCCGGCCGAGGCGATCCGGTACGGGGAGCTGCCCGTGCCGGCGACCGGGCCGACGGACGTGCTGGTGAACGTCGAGGCGGTGGCCGTCAACCCGGTGGACACCTTCATCCGCTCCGGCGCCTGGCCGACCCCCACGCCGTTTCCCTTCGTGCTCGGCCGGGATCTGGTCGGCCGGGTGGCCGCCCTCGGCTCCGGTGCCGTCGGCTTCGCGGTAGGTGATCGGGTGTGGTGCAACAGCCTCGGCCACGCCGGGCGGCAGGGTTCGTTCGCCGAGTGCGCCGTCGCACCGGTCGAGCGCCTGTACCACCTTCCGGACCGGGCCGACGCGTTGACGGCTGTCGCCGTGGCGCATCCCGCGGCGACCGCCTACCTTGCCCTCTTCCGGCACGGCGGGCTGCGGCCGGGGGAGACCCTCTGCGTGCAGGGCGGCGCGGGCAATGTGGGCACGGCGGCGATCCAGCTGGCGGCTGCCGCCGAGGCCCGGGTGATCGCCACGGCGAACGCGGCCGACGCCTCCTGGTGCCGCGCCGCCGGGGCGGCCGAGGTGCTCGACTACCGCGACCCCGCCCTGGCCGAGCGGCTGCGCGCGGTCGCTCCCGACGGGATCGAGGTGTACGTCGACACGTCCGGGCGTCTCGACCTCGACCTGGCCGTGGACGTGCTGGCGTTCCGTGGCCGGATCGTGTGCCTGGCAGGCCTCGGCCAGCGGCCCGCCCTGCCCCTCGGCCCCCTCTACACCCGGGACGGCCACATCCTGGGGTTCGTGATCAGCCGGGCCACCGCCGACGAGCTGGCCGACGCCGCCCGTACGATCAACCGGCTCCTCGCCGCGGGCGGGCTGACGACGCGGATCAGCGAGGTGCTTCCCCTGGAACGGGCGGCCGAGGCGCACCGCATGGTCGAGGACGGGGTACGCGGCCGGGTGGTGCTGCGCATCTGACGGACCCGCGCGTTCCCCGGATTGTTGTCGACCGTCACAGACACGACATACGCTGCTGGCACGGCGGACGCTGGGAGGCTGCGCATGCGCATCGCGTGCATCGGCGGCGGACCGGGCGGGCTGTACTTCGCTGCCCTGATGATGCAGCTCGACTCGACCCACGAGATCACCGTCTGGGAGCGCAACGCGCCCGACGACACGTTCGGCTTCGGCGTCGTCCTCTCCGACGAGACCCTCGGTGGGATCGAGCTCGCCGACCCCACGGTCTACCGGGCGATGGCCCGGGAGTTCGCCTGCTGGGACGACATCGACATCCACTACCGGGGCGAGGTCGTCACCTCCGGTGGCCACGGCTTCGCCGCGATGAGTCGGGTCCGGCTGCTGCAGATCCTCCAGGAGCGATGCCGCGGGCTCGGCGTGACAGTCCGCTTCCGCGAGGAGGCGCCGCCGGCGGCGACGCTGGCCCGGGAGTTCGACCTCGTGGTGGCCGCCGATGGGGTAAACAGCCCGACCCGGTCGGCCCACCCGGACGTGTTCGCGCCCGATCTCGACGTCCGCCGGTGCAAGTTCATGTGGCTGGGGACCGACCTGGTCTTCGACGCGTTCAAGTTCTACATCGTCGAGACCGAGCACGGCGTGATGCAGATCCACGGCTACCCGTACGACACCACGATGAGCACGTTCCTCGTGGAGATGAACGAGGACTCGTGGCGGGCCGCGGGGTTCGACCGGGTCGCGCCCGCCGAGCTGCCTCCCGGCGAGAGCGACCTGGAGAGCATCGCGATGTGCGAGAAGCTGTTCGCGGGCATCCTCGGCGGGCACGCGCTGGTGCCGAACAACTCCAAATGGGCGAACTTCACCACTGTCCGCAACCGCACCTGGCGGAACAGAAACCTCGTGCTGCTCGGCGACGCCGCGCACACCGCACACTGGTCGATCGGGTCCGGAACGAAGCTGGCCATGGAGGACGCGCTCGCGCTGGCTGCCTCGCTGCACGAGCAGCCCTCCCTTGACGCCGCGCTGCGGGCGTACGAGGACGAGAGACGGCCGGTGGTGGCGAGCACCCAGCGGGCCGCGCAGGCGAGCCTGGAATGGTTCGAGAACCTCGGCCAGTACCTGCACCAGGAGCCGCCGCAGTTCGCGTTCAATATCCTCACCCGCAGCCGCCGGGTCACCCACGACAACCTGCGGCTGCGCGACCCGGAGTTCGCCGGCCGGGTGGGTGCCTGGTTCGCCGACCACGAGGTGCGGCGCGGCGTGGCGCCGGGACCGGTCACGGGCCCGCCGCCGAGGCCGGCCGCGCCGCCGATGTTCACTCCCTTCCGGCTGCGCGACCTCGAGCTGAAGAACCGGGTGATCGTGTCGGCTATGGACATGTACTCGGCGACCGACGGCAGCCCCACCGACTTCCACCTCGTCCATCTGGGCAGCAAGGCGCTGGGCGGGGCGGCGCTGGTGATGACCGAGATGGTGTGCGTCTCCGAGGCCGGGCGCATCACCCCGGGCTGCGGCGGGATGTACACGCCCGAGCACGAGGCAGCCTGGGAGCGCATCGTCGACTTCGTGCACGCCCACACCACCGCGAAGATCGGGCTCCAGCTCGGCCACTCCGGCCGGAAGGGCTCCACGAAGCTGATGTGGGACGGCATGGACGAGCCGCTGCCCGACGGCAACTGGGAGGTCTTCGCCCCGTCCCCGGTCCCGTACCGCCCGGAAGTCAACCAGGTGCCCCGGGAGCTGACCCACGCCGACATGGACGAGATCCGCGACCAGTTCGTCCGGGCCGCCCGGATGGGGGAGCAGGCCGGCTTCGACCTGCTGGAGCTGCACTGCGCGCACGGATACCTGCTATCCAGCTTCATCTCCCCGGTCACCAACCACCGGCGCGACTCCTACGGCGGGTCGCTGGCGAACCGGCTGCGCTATCCCCTCGAGGTGTTCCGCACCGTGCGGGACGTGTGGCCCGCGCACAAACCGATGACCGTGCGCATCTCGGCCACCGACTGGGTGGAGGGCGGCGTCACCGAGGACGACGCGGTGCGGATCGCTGCCGCGTTCGCCGAGGCGGGCGCCGACGTCATCGACGTTTCCACCGGGCAGGTCACGCCCGAGGAGAGACCGGCCTTCGGCCGCAGCTACCAGACCCCGTACGCCGACCGCATCCGCAACGAGGTCGGCATCGCGACGATAGCGGTCGGCGTGATCTCCTCCTACGACGACGTCAACTCGATCATCCTCGCCGGGCGCGCGGACCTGTGTGCCCTCGGCCGCGTCCACCTCTACGATCCTCAGTGGACCCTGCACGCCGCCGCCGAGCAGGGCCACCAGGGGCCCGGCGCCGAGTGGCCGGTGCAGTTCCAGGCCGGCAGCCGCCGGCCGCAGACCGGCCGCACCGAGGGGCCCAAGCCCCGGCTCCAGCTCATCCGCGAGGGTGAGCCGCAAACCCGGCACCAACGCTGGCGCCCCGCCTAACACGATGGAGGACACCATGTCCGTGCTGGACAGTCTCGTCGGGGGTATCGCGAACGGCTCGATCGAGGTCGTCGACCTCACCGCGCCGCTGTCGGAGAAGACACCGATCCTGCAGTTGCCGGAGCCGTTCGGCAACACAGTACCGTTCACCCTGACGGAGATCAGCCGGTACGACGACCGCGGCCCGGCGTGGTACTGGAACAACATCTCCACCGGAGAACACACCGGAACCCATTTCGACGCCCCCGTGCACTGGGTGACCGGCCGGGACGGAAGCGACGTCGCCCAGGTCTCGGTGTCGCAGCTAGTCGCGCCGGCGGTCGTGCTCGACTTCGCCGAGCAGGCCGGGCGGGATCCGGACTTCCTGCTGGAAATCGACCACGTACGGGACTGGGAGCGCCGTAACGGCCCGCTGCCCGAGGGGGGGTGGCTGCTGTACCGCACCGGCTGGGACGCCCGCTCGGCCGACGCCGAGGCCTTCCTGAACGCGGACGAGAGCGGCTCGCACACCCCGGGGATGTCCGTCGAGTGCGCGAGGTGGCTCGCCGAGGAGGCCCCGGTCATCGGGCTTGGCGTGGAGACGGTGGGCACCGACGCGGGGGGTGCGGTTGGGTTCGACCCGCCGTTCCCGTGCCACTCGTTCCTGCTGGGCGCGAACAAGTACGGGCTCACCCAGCTGCAGAACCTGGCCAGGCTCCCGGTCCGAGGGGCGGTCCTCATCGCCGGGCCGCTGCCCATCACCGGTGGCTCGGGCAGCCCCGCCCGTGTCCTCGCCCTCGTCGAGCGCTAGGTCGTGAGGGCGCCATGCGTGTCGCGCAGGCCGTCGGCCGGGCGTTCGCCGAACTCGGCGTCGACACCGTGTTCGGCGTCGTGGGCAGCGGCAACTTCCACGTCACCAACGCGCTGATCGAGCGGGGCGCGCGGTTCGTCGCCGCTCGGCACGAGGCGGGCGCGGCCACCATGGCGGACGCCTACGCCCGGGTGAGCCGTCGGATCGGCGTGGTCTCGGTGCATCAGGGGCCCGGCCTGACCAACGCGCTCACCGGCATCACCGAGGCGGCCAAGAGCCGGACCCCGCTGCTCGTGCTGGCGGCCGACACCGCTGGCGCGGCCGTGCGGTCCAACTTCCGCATCGACCAGGACGGACTCGCCCGCTCGGTAGGTGCCGTTGCCGACCGGATCCACTCGCCGGAGAGCGCCGTTGCCGACGCCGCCCGGGCGTGCCGTATGGCATCCCGCGGCAACACGGTGGTGCTGAGCCTGCCGCTCGACGTTCAGGCCGCCCAGTATCCGGGGGAGTGCTCGGGTACCGAAGTTCCGCCGGCCCCGGAGATGCGACCGCCGCAGGCCGCGCCGGATGCGGTGGCGGAACTTGCGGACGTGCTGGTCCGGGCCGAGCGGCCGGTGTTCGTAGCCGGCCGCGGAGCCCGCGTCGCGGGCGCGAGGTCCTCGCTGGAAGGGCTCGCCGAACGGACGGGCGCGTTGCTGGCCACCTCGGCCGTGGCGAAGGGCCTGTTCAACGGCAATCCGTGGTACCTCGACGTGAGCGGTGGTTTCGCGTCGCCGCTGGCCGCCGAGTTGATCCGCGGCGCCGACGTCATCGTCGGGTGGGGCTGCGCGCTCAACATGTGGACGATGCGACACGGCGCTCTCGTCGGGCCTGGGGCGACGGTCGTACAGGTGGATCTGGACGCCGAGGCCATCGGCGCGCACCGGCCGGTGGACCTCGGGGTCGTCGGTGACGTCGACCTGACGGCGCGGGCGGTCGCCGCGGAGCTCGTCCGTCTGCGGTCACCGCAGACGGACGGGTACCGCACGGCCGAGCTGCGCGACCGGATCGCGCGGGAGGTCCGCTGGCGGGACGTGCCGTACCGGGACGAGAGCGACGGCGGGCGGATCGACCCGCGCACCCTGTCGATCGCGCTCGACGACCTGCTACCCGCCGAGCGCGTCGTCGCGATCGACTCGGGCAACTTCATGGGCTACCCGAGCATGTACCTGTCGGTGCCCGACGACGACGGCTTCTGCTTCACCCAGGCCTACCAGTCGATCGGCCTGGGTCTGGCCACGGCGATCGGTGCCGCGTTGGCCCGGCCGGACCGGCTGCCGGTCGCCGCGCTCGGCGACGGCGGCGCGCTGATGAGCATCGCCGAGCTGGAGACCGTGGTCCGGCTGCGGCTGCCCATGGTGGTCGTGGTGTACGACGACGAGGCGTACGGCGCCGAGGTGCACCACTTCGGCCCGGACGGTCACCCGCTGGACACCGTGCGGTTCCCGCCCACCGACATCGCCTCGATCGGCAGGGGTTTCGGCTGCGAGGCGATCACCGTACGGTCGGCCGACGATCTCGGGGGCGTCGCCGACTGGGTGCGCGGACCGCGCGAGGCACCGCTGGTCATCGACGCCAAGGTCGTCGCGGACCGCGGCTCCTGGTGGCTCGAGGAGGCCTTCCGCGGCCACTAGGCGCCGCAAAATGCCCGTGATCTTGCAGAAATTTGACCCGGCCGGAGTTGAATTTCTGCAAGATACTGACGCCACTGTGTCGGCCAGTGTCGCATGGCCCGGCTCGTTGGTGTCTGCGCAGGTGAGAGCGGCTTTCGCGGTGTTGTGCCGTGTCGTCCGGTGGGGCTTGTTCCGGCCCCATGGTGTGGGGTTCGTGTGGGGACCCCGTGGGTGCTGCTACACGTCGGCCCCGGACGCCTGCGGGGTAGAAGTGGCCGGCTTGACGGCTCCTAGGAAGGCGGACCAGTCGCGCGGGTGGAACGCGACTGTCGGTCCGTCGGGGTCTTTGCTGTCGCGGACTGCGATGAGGCCGGGTAGGTTGCTGGCTAGGTTGACCGGACCTCGACCTCACTACGACTTTCCGCTGGGCATCATCGGCGTGGTCGCGGCTGGCCTGCTTGGTGTAGCGGCTCCAGCAAACGGCGCCAGTGCGGCCGGTGCTGGCGGCAGCGGCGAGCGGCGACGCCTCGGCGCGGCCTGTTCGGGGGAGTTGCCGGGAGACGTGAGACGCGAAGCTGCCCTACGCTAGGCGGGCTGTGAGTAAAGGCACGCTCTACCACGTCGTATGCGCAGCTCCCGCGACCGCGAGCGCGCACGAGTTCGTCTCGCTCGCTCAGGGCAGCGGGTGGGACGTTCGGGTGATCGCGACACCGCTGGGCGCGCGGTTCGCCGACATTGACCGCCTCTCCGAGTTGACCGGCGACCAGGTCCGCTCGGAGTTCCGACTGCCCGGCGACGAGCCAGGATTGCCTTCCGCTGATGCCGTCGTCGTCGCGCCGGCGACCTTCAACACGATCAACAAGTGGGCGGCCGGCATCGCCGATACATTTGCCGTCAGCCTGCTCTGTGAGCTCACCGGATTCGGCGTACCGATCCTGGCCGTGCCGATGCTCAAAGACGCGCTCGCTCGCCACGTGGCCTTCGCTCGCAGCATCGAGGTGCTCAAGTCGATGGGCATACGCGTGCAGTTCGATCCGCTGGCACCTCCGGGCGCCCGGATGCCACCCTGGCCACAGGTCCTGGACGAGGTGCACACTGTGACCAGAGCCTGAGTGGCGGAGGTAAAGGCGTGGAGGACGCGGCCACGCGGGGGCAACGGATCGCCCGCGCCCGGCGGCGCCGGGGCCTGTCGCAAAGCGCGCTCGCCGGTCTCGTTGGACGCTCGGAAAGCTGGCTCAGTCAGGTTGAGCGGGGCGTCAAGGCGCTCGATAGCCACAGCGTCCTCGGCAACCTCGCGCGAGTGCTCGGCGTTGACGTCGAGGAGTTGACGGGCGGAGAGCCCGAGATTCATCGCGCAACGCGGTACTCCGCGGCCCGCGAAATCGAGCGGGCCATGATGCGGTACGAGGCGCTTGACGCAGCGATCGACGGCCGTGAGGGACGCCCGTCCGACCTGGAAAATCTGAGGCGCGGCATACGGCGCGCGAACGCTCTGTATCAGGCGACGCGCTATGACGAGGTGGGCGGTTTGCTGCCGCGGCTGATCCGGAGCGCCGAGGCGGCGGCCCGTATGTGTCTGCCCCGTGACCGGCCGGCGGTTCATGCGGTACGTGCCGAGGTGTATCAGGCCACGACGGCGTTGTTGAGTCGGGTGGGTGAGCCTCAGCTTGCATGGACGGCCGGCGATCGGTCGGTGACAGCGGCGGAGCACGCCGAGGCGGAGATCCTCATGGCCGTCGGCGCGTACCGATTGGGGCATGCGTTTATCCGGCGGCGTCGGACCGCTGAGGCCAAAGATCTGGTGATGGTTGCCGCCCACGCACTTGAGCGGACCATGAAGCGACGCGCGCAGCCCGAGCAGCTATCGATGTGGGGCAGCCTTCACCTTGTGGCCGCGACGGCAGCAGCGGTGGATTTTGACCGCGCGGAGGTTGACCGCTTTCTCGGCGAGGCTCGCGTAGCCGCGGAGCGGCTCAACGGTGACCGCAATGACCACTGGACGGCGTTTGGCCCCACGAATGTGCGTATTCATGAGGTCTCGACCGCCGTCGCGGTTGGTGATGCGGGGCTGGCGGTGGAAGCCGGGGAGGCCCTCGATGTGTCCGAGCTGTCGGGAGGGCTGATCGGTCGGCGCTGCCAGATCTACCTCGATCTTGCGTGGGCCTACGCTCAGCAACGTCATGACGCGGCCGCTGTGAACCAGCTCTTGGGCGCCGAGCGGCTCGCTCCCGAGTTGGTGCGCTACGACGACCGGACGCACGAGTTGCTCGCCACGCTGTTGCGGCGAGAGCATCGGCCAAGCACGCCAGAGCTGCGGCCGTTGGCCCGCCGAGCTGGGGCGATATAGGAAACCCGCACGAACGTGCGGGTTTTTCCATCTGCAACCCGCACAGGCAGATGGTGAGTTGTCGCTGCGGGTGATCACCGCGCCCCCCTCGTAGGTTCCCTTTTCGTCGCTTCGCAACGGAAAGGGACCAGGTCGATGAACTACGGCGGATGGGTACCGCCCACGTCCGGCCCGGGGCGTCATCGACGATCCCGGGCGTGTATGACTATCTGCTGGGCGGCAAGAACAACCTGCCGCCCGATCGGGAGGCGGCGGAAGCCCTGGCCGCGAAGGCGCCGGAGGCGTTCGCGGCGGTGCGGTGGAACCGGTTTTTCTCGGTCCGCGCGGTGCGGTTCTGTGTGGGGGCGGGTGTTGACCAGTTCGTCGATGTTGGCTCGGGGTTCCCCACCAGCCCGAACGTGCATGAGGTCGCGCGCAAGGTGCATCCGGATGCCCGGGTCGTCTACGTCGACAAGGACCCGCTAGTCGCGACGCATGACCGGGCGCTGAATGCGGTCGGGAAGACGGCGATCGTGGAGGCGGACCTGCGTGACCCGGACGCCGTGATCGCCGACCCGGAGATGGGGCTGATCGACTGGACCCGGCCGGTCGGCGTTCTGTTCGTGGCGATCCTGCACTTCCTGGATGACCACGACGCGATGCGGGCCGTGACGGGGTTCCGGGAGGCGATGTCACCCGGCTCATATCTCGTTGTGAGCCACGCCAGCCCCGGCAGCCGCAAAGACATCGACGAGGCCGTCAAGACGTACCGCGACCATGTCGCGGACATCTGGCCGCGCACACCGGAGCAAATCGCGCCGTACGTCACCGGCTTGGAGCTGGTCGAGCCGGGCCTGGTGCCGGTGCAGCGGTGGCGGCCCGATCTCGCCGATCCGAGTGTGCAGATCAACACGGCCCGCGGGCTGCCACAGCTGGCCGATGACGCGCCCGGTGCCGAGTTCGTTGCCGGCGTCGCACGCGTCCCCGAACCCGGAGGCGCCGCCGATGGATAACGCCCAGCGCGCGGAGCACGATCCTGCAGAGCCAAATGGCCGGCCTTGCCCGGACGTAGCTCCCTCACCCGGTTGTCACGTGGTGAGCATCGAGTACCTGCAGAGCCGGGCCCGCGTGGTAGCCGAACTCGACCGCGCCATCGACCACGTGACCGCGCAATACCAGGAACGGATACGGACGCTGCAGCGGCTACGGGACCAGATGATCGCGAGGCGGGCCCCCGGCCCGGGCGCAACACCCGATCCCCCCGACGGCTCTAGGCGCCCGGGCCGGCCAACGACTCCCGACCGGCGCGATGAGACAAGGAGACGACCATGAACTTAGTGGGCATGAAGAGCGGCGTGGTGCTGCTCGACGACCTGGGGACGTTCGACGCCCTGGTCAGCCGGATCGCACACAAACACGACCTGGACCGCGCCTACGCTGGCCGCAGCTTCGACCAGGCGATCCTGTACACATGGACAGCCGGCAGGCACCCGGAGTTGAACCTGTCGCCGTCCCAGCAGGTCGACATGGCCCTCGATGAGTTCCTGCTCGACACCCCCACCTATCGAGGTTTCTGCGACCGGCAGGTCGGCCGCTACGTCGACCACATCCCGATCAACGCCCCGATGGCGCGCCAGCTCATAGCAGCCGGCGGACGGATCCACACCCCCACCGAGACGGCGGAGGTCATGCGCCGCGCCGGCTGCTGGGTCGATGACGAGCTATGGCCGGCCGACAACAAGGCCAACTGCACGAGCTGCTACACCGGCGACCACGGGGGCGGAAGCTAGACCGGCGTATCCGTCGCCGACTGATGCGCCACACGGGAATGAGCCGCCCGACCATGTACCGGCATCTCCGTGCGCTCGTCAGGGCGGGGGCGCGTGGTGCAGGTCGGCCGGGGTCGCTGGCGGGCGCGGCAGCACAGGGCCCTCACGGTGAGTGATCGTCTCGCGGATTGTCTCGTCTCACGTCTCGCGCGCACCTGCACGCATAGCGCGCACACGCACGGCTGAGACAAATCGGGAGACAACCACGGAACGTCACCAGCGAAGGAGGTGAGGCGCCCGCATGATCCAGAAGCTCATGACCATCGAGGAGGCTGCCCATGTCCTGAACGTCCCCACGTCCCGCGCCTACGACTGCTGGCGCCAGTGGGAGCTGCCGATGTACCGCGTCGGCCAGCAACTGCGATGCGACCCCGCCGGACTTCACCAATGGATCAACAATCACCGCGCCGCATGATCAGCATGATCGTCGCTTAGTGTCTCGCCCTCGGTGCGGCCGGTCCACTCCCGCAGAAACGCGTTGATGACCGCGCTAACTGTGGTGCCCTCTTTCCTGGCACGGAGCTGGGCAGCCCCCCAGATCTCGTCAGGGATGCGTATCGCGCGATTCGGGGTCTTCGGCTGGTTCGGCACAGGCTCACGCTAGCCCTCTTGCGGTGTATTTGCACCCGAGCTAAGGTGTATATACACCAGGTGTATATACACCTTAGATACTTGGCAGAGGGGTGACCCAGGGATGGCGACCAGGTTGGACGGCAAGACGAAGGACGGCGTCAACTACACCTACTTGCGGGACAAGGACGGCAAGCCTCGCAAGGACGCCCACGGACGTGAGGTGCGGTCCTACACGTGGCGCTACCGGGACGCGGCCGGTAAGTCCCGTCAGGTCACCAGCCGCAACCTTGACGACGCACGCCGCAAGCGCGATGAGATCCGCGACACCCTGAACAAAGGCACCTACCGGGACCCCAGGAACGGGCGGACCAAGGTCAAGGACTACGCCATCAAATGGCTCGCCGCCCGCAAGCCGTTCATGGACTACAACACATGGCAGACGCACGAGAAGCGCATCCGCAACCACATCATCCCGAAGCTGGGCGACCTACGGATGGACCAGCTCGACGCGCAAGCGATCGAGGGTTTCCAGGCGCACCTTGCCGCCGGGCGCTCGCTGGGCACCGCGCGCTGCTACTTCACGACGTTCAACCAAATCCTCGCCGATGCCGTCAACAAGGGCGTCCTCACCATCGACCCACGCAAAGGCACCACGAAGATCAAGACGGAGTGGTTGAAGAAGAAGGTCCCGTTCGAGCCGGACGAGGCCGGCGCGATCGAAGGCATGGCCACCGGTGAGCTACGCCGGTTGATCAAGATCAAGCGTGGCACTGGCCTGCGGATCTCCGAATTGCTCGCCCTGGACGAAGAGCAGATCGACTGGACCGAGGGCTCCGAGACGCTACACGTCGATCGGCAGATCGGCGGCGACGACGACCACGGAACGATCATCAAAGACCCCAAGTCAGCCAAAGGCGACCGCGTGATCCCCGGGGTTCCGCAGCTAATCGGGGTGCTGGGCCGCGATCGAGGGTGAAGATGCAGGTCGGCGGGCTGGCAGCTGGTGGGAATCGCTGTTCGGCCTAGATACACGCTTGTTCGCTGTTTTCCGTATCTGCCTGGGCTTAG
>WHSR01000016.1 GCA_009379995.1 Streptosporangiales bacterium | reverse complement strand
GGGGCCCCCCGATCCCTGGCCCGCCGCTCCAGCTCCACCCGGTCGCTATCCGACACCGTCAGCACCCGTACGCGATTCGGCATACACCATTATCACGCACAAGAAACAAAAACTAAAGAAAAACATACGTCACGACATTAGCGGGTGCTGCCGGAACTGATTCGTGATCGTATATGATCCGACCATGGCGCATCCGTTGGGGACGCAACCTTCCAAGATCCTTGCGGTCCACCTCAACTATGCCAGCCGAGCCAGACAGCGGGGGCGTACCCCCGCGAACCCGTCGTACTTCGTCAAGCCGCCGTCCTCGCTGGCCGGCACCGGCGATCCGATCGTCCGCCCGCAGGGCTGCGAACTGCTCGCCTTCGAGGGCGAGATCGCGCTCGTGGTCGGGGAGCGGGCGCAGCGGGTGCCGCCCGACCAGGGATGGCGACACGTCGGCTGGGTCACGGCCGCCAACGACGTCGGCGTGTACGACCTTCGGCACGCCGACCTGGGGTCCAACCTGCGTTCCAAGGGAGCCGACGGGTTCACCCCGATCGGCCCCAGGCTGCTGGATGCCCGGGCTCTCGATCCGGCTGCGCTGCGGCTGCGTACCTGGGTGAACGGCACGCTCGTGCAGGACGACACGAGCGACACGCTGATCTTTCCGTTCGGCCAGCTGGTAGCCGACGTCTCCCGGCTGATCACCCTGGAGCCGGGTGACGTCATCCTCACCGGGACGCCGGCCGGCTCCACCGTCGTCGGCCCCGGCGACGTGGTCGAGGTCGAGGTCACCTCGTCGGACGGGTCGTCAACCGGGCGGCTGCGCAGCCCCGTCGTGGCCGCCGACCACGAGCTGCAGCCGTACGGGGCGATGCCGAAGGTCGACGAGGAGACCAGGGCCGCCGCCTTCGGTTCGGTCGCCGGCCCGTCCGGCTCGCCTGGGGCGGACGCCGCGGTACTCGACGCGCTGCGGTCCGTGTCCGCGGCCACCCTCGCTTCCCTGCTGCGAAAGCGTGGCCTGTCCAACACGACCATCGACGGGGTACGACCGACCCGGCCGGACCTCAAGCTGATCGGTACCGCATCTACGCTGCGTTATCTGCCGCTCCGCGATGACCTGTTCGAGCGGTACGGCGGCGGCTTCAACGCGCAGAAGCGCGCCATCGACTCGATCGGCCCCGGCCAGGTCCTGGTCATGGACGCCCGCCGGGATCAGACGGCGGGCACCATCGGCGACATCCTCGCGTTGCGGGTGAAGGTCCGTGGGGCCGCGGGCGTCGTCACCGACGGTGGTCTGCGCGACAGTGCCGCCATGGCCGATCTCGATCTGCCCATCTATCACGCGGGCCAGCACCCCGCAGTCCTCGGCCGGCGGCACGTGCCGTGGGACAGCGGGATTCCGGTCGCCTGCGGCGGAGCCCTGGTGCAGCCGGGCGACATCCTGGTAGGCGACGCCGACGGGGTAGTAGTGGTACCTCCGGACATCGCCGCCGAGCTCGCGGCCGAGGCCGCCGAACAGGAGCGTCAGGAGCGGTTCGTCGCCGAGCAGGTGGCGGCAGGTGAGTCAGTGGACGGGCTCTACCCGATCGGCCCCGCGTGGCGCGCCGCCTACAAGGAGTGGTGCGCGCGGGAGGACAACACCGAAGGTCCCGATGGGAGGGGATCATGAAGTTCCGTGGCGATCCCGCGCGCATCCGGGGCTCGATCGTGCCGGTGGTCACGCCGTTCACCGAGGACGGGGAGCTGGATGTCGCCGGCCTGCGCGCCCTCGTCCGCCGGGGGCTTGCCGCCGGCTCGCACGGCATCTCCATCGGAGGCTCCACCGGTGAGCCAAGCTCGCAGAGCATCGACGAGCGAATCGCCGGCATCCGGGCGGCGGCCGAGGAGATCGACGATCGGGTGCCGTTCCTGCCGGGCACCGGATCCGCCAAGCTGGACGAGACCCTTCGGCTGACCGGCGCCGCGGCCGAGCTGGGAGCCGACGCCGCGCTCGTCATCACCCCGTACTACGCCCGACCCACCCAGGAGGGCCTGTACGTCTGGTACGCAACTGTGGCGCGGGAGTTCCCCGACCTGCCGATCGTCATCTACAACGTGCCGGCGCGGACGAGCACCGACGTCGCCCCGGACACGGTGGCCCGGCTTTTCACCGACTTCGACAACATCGTCGGGATCAAGGAGACCACCAAGGACTTCGAGCACTTCTCCCGGGTGATCCACGCCTGCGGGCCCGAGCTGCTGGTGTGGTCCGGCATCGAGCTGCTCTGCCTGCCGCTTCTCGCGCTGGGCGGCGTCGGCTTCGTCAGCGCCGTGGCCAACCTCGCGCCGGGCGCGGTGGCCCGGATGTACGAGGCGTGGGAGGCGGGCGATCACGACACCGCCAGGGAGCTGCACTACCGGCTGCATCCGCTGGTGGATCTGCTGTTCGTGGAGACCAACCCGGGGCCGGCCAAGTGGGTACTACAGCAGCGGGGCCTGCTGGGCTCGGCGCACATACGCCCGGCCGCTGACCCGTCCGACGAAGTCCAGCGTGGCCCGCATCCGCTCGCTGCTCGACCAGACCGAGGACCTGATCGATCCATGACCCCGCCGACACCGCCCGAGGACCTGCCCCGCGCCATCCGGCACTACATCGCCGGCCGGCTCGTGGACAGCGCGGACAGCGAGAACGGCGCGACGTTCCCCGTCGCCGACCCGGTCACCAACCGGCCGTACGCCGACGTCGCCGCCGGCGGCCCTGCCGACGTCGACGCCGCCGTCGCGGCGGCGCGCCGCGCGCTCACCGAGGGACCCTGGCCCGGCATGCGTCCCCGGGAACGGGCGCGCATCCTCACCCGCATCGCGGACGCCGTGGAGTCGCGCCACGACCGGCTGGCCGCGTGGGAGACCTTCGATACCGGCCTGCCGATCACCCAGGCGCGGGGTCAGGCCCACCGCGCCGCGGAGAACTTCCGGTTCTTCGCCGACGTCATCGTGGGCCTGCACGAGGACGCCTATCGGGTCGGCGACAGCCAGCTCAACTACGTGGTGCGCAAGCCGGTCGGCGTCGCCGGGCTGATCACGCCGTGGAACACGCCGTTCATGCTGGAGAGCTGGAAGCTCGCCCCGGCGCTCGCCTCCGGCTGCCCCGTCGTGCTCAAGCCGGCCGAGTGGACTCCGCTGTCGGCGAGCCTGTGGCCGGAGATCTTCGCCGACGCCGGCCTGCCGGATGGCGTCTTCAACCTGGTGCACGGCATCGGCGAGCGGGCCGGGCAGGCGCTGGTCGACCACCCCGACGTTCCGGTGCTCTCGTTCACCGGCGAGACCGCCACCGGGCGGATCATCATGGGGCGTGCCGCGGCCGGGCTCAAGGGCCTGTCCATGGAGCTCGGCGGCAAGTCGCCGGTGGTCGTCTTCGCCGACGCCGACCTCGAGGCGGCGCTGGACTCGGCGGTCTTCGGGGTCTTCTCGCTGAACGGGGAGCGCTGCACCGCTGGGTCGCGGCTGCTGGTGGAGCGGCCGGCCTACGACGAGTTCGTCGAGGCGCTAGCGGAGCGGGCGCGACGGGTCCGGGTCGGCCCACCCGCCGACCCGGACACCGAAATCGGGGCGCTCGTCCACCCGGAGCACTACGCCCGCGTGCTCAACTACGTCGAGAACGGGCGGTCCGAGGCTCGGCTGGTCGCCGGCGGCTCACGCCCGGACGGCCTGCCCGAGGGGAACTACCTCGCGGCGACCGTGTTCGCCGACGTCAAGCCGGACGCCCGGATCTTCCAGGAGGAGATCTTCGGCCCGGTGGTCGCCGTCACCCCGTTCGACACCGAGGACGAGGCCGTCGAGCTGGCCAACAACACCCAGTACGGGTTGGCGGCCTACCTGTGGACCCGTGACCTGCGGCGCGGCCACCGGGTGGCGCAGGCCATCGAGTCCGGCATGGTCTGGCTGAACTCGCACAACATCCGCGACCTGCGCACCCCGTTCGGCGGGATCAAGGCCAGCGGCGTCGGCCAGGAGGGCGGGACGCACAGCATCGACTTCTACACCCACTCCCAGACCATCCACGTCGCCCTCGCGGACACCCACGTACCCCGGTTCGGAGCCCCATCTACGCCGTGATCTTGCAGAAATTCGAACCCGTTCGAATTTCTGCAAGATCACGGCCGAGAGGTCAGCAGAGGATCACCATGACCGAGACCACGTCGTACGACCCCGCTCCTCCCGACATCGTCCGCGCCGCGTACGGCGAGCTGGTGGTGGGCGACCTGGAGAGCGCCCGGTGGTTCTGGGTGAACGTGCTCGGGTTCGTGGTGACAGCGGCGTCTTCCTCGCCGAAGGCGCTGTACCTGCGCGGGTACGACGAGCTCACCCACCACAACCTGATCCTGACCGAGGGCCGCACGCCGGCCGCCGCGCGGCTCGCCTACCGGGTGCGCACCCCTGACGACCTCGACCGGGCGGAACGGTTCCACCGCGAGCGCGGCTGCCGCACCGAGCGGGTGCCGGCCGGCGCGACACGCGGGGTGGGTGAGGCGGTACGGGTCGAGGACCCGCTCGGCTTCACCCTCGAGTTCTTCCGCGACATCGAGCCCGCGGAGCGGCTGATCCAGCGCTACGACCTGCGCCGGGGTGGGCACATCGCGCGCATCGACCACTTCAACCTGATGGTCCCCGACGTTCCGGCCTCGTACCGCTACTACTCCTCCCTCGGCTTCGGGTGCTCGGAGACGATCGAGGACGAGGACACCCTGTACGCGGCCTGGATGTACCGCAAGCAGACGGTGCACGACGTCGCCTTCACCGGCGGCGCCGGCCCGCGGCTGCACCACATCGGGTTCTTCGCCCACGAGTCCCATCAGGTGCTGCACGTCTGCGACATCCTGGGCTCGCTGCACGAGGAGGCCCACATCGAACGGGGCCCCGGCCGGCACGGGGTGTCCAACGCGTTCTACGTGTACCTGCGCGACCCGGACGGGCACCGGATGGAGATCTACACCAGCGACTACTACACGGGCGACCCGGACCACCCCACCTACCGGTGGAGCGTGCACGATCCGCGACGCCGGGACTTCTGGGGCCACGAGGTGGTCGAGTCCTGGTACAAGGAGGGCAGCGCGGTGCTCGACCTCGACGGCACGCCCCGTCCGGTGAGCGATTCGCGCATCGACGAGTCAGCGGTCACCGTCGGCGCCGACGGCCTGGGCATCATTCGGCGGGAGCCCGGCGCCGGCACCCGCACGGTCAGTCCGCCCGGGGCGCGGAGCTGACGGCGGCGACCACCTCGACCTCGAGCAGCAGGCCCGGCCGGACAAGACGGGTGACCCCGACGGTGGTGCTGGTAGGTGGTTCGCCGGTCAAGTACCTTCTGCGCACCGCCGCGTACTCGGGCAGCAGTTCCATGTCGGTGAGGTAGCTCCGGATGTTGATCACGTTGTCGAAGCCGGCGCCGTGAGCGGCGAGGATCCCACCGATCGTCTCGAAGACGTACCGGGACTGCTCGGCCATGTCGCCCTCGCCCACGAGCTTGCCGTCCGAGTCCAGGGCGACCTGGCCGGAGAGGAACAGCAACGACCCGGTGCCGAGATCGAGCCGCGCGACGTGGGAGTACTGCCCCACGGGGGGAGGAACGGCGGCGGGGTTGTCGAAGGTCGTACGCATCGGATTCTTCCGTCCAAAGTGGTGTCGAGCTCACCCTAGTGTGGACCGAGCACGTCATTTGAGGTTCGACGCGGGTGGGTGTGGGGTATGCGGGTCGATCGGCCGGTGTTCTCCGTGCGGCGCTGGCCGGGTATGCGCTCGGAGTACAGCTGGTTACCACCCGACGACGGTGTGACGATCACCAAGCCGCACCAGGTCGGCGTCTCGTTCAGCGAGCACAGCGGGGTCGGGTACGAGCTGGGCGGCCGGGCCAGGCGCATCGCGATCCCCGCCGGCGCCGTGTTCACCAACGGGCCGCAGGAGGTGCTGTGGTCCGAGGTGCGCGAGCCGACGGAGGCGCTGGAGGTCTACCCGGATCTTGCGTTGCTGTACGCGGCCGTCGAACCGCCCGCGTCGGTTGCCGTCGAGATCGAGCAGGTGGCCGGCGCCCTCGACGCGACGGTGCTCGGCGTCGCGGCGGTACTCAAGCGTGCGCACGTCCACGACGTCGACCTCGACGACATGCAGGCCAGCGCGCTCGCCCACCGGCTCGCCTGGCACCTGGCCGATCACTACTGCCGGCCGCGACCACGGCGGGTGCGCCGGCCGGGACACCTCGACCGGATCGTCCTCGACCGGGTCGCCCGGTTCGTCGAGGAGCGCCTGGGCGAGCCGCTCGTCCTCGACGAACTGGCGAGGGAGGCCGGGTTGAGCCCGTACCACTTCGCGCGGGCCTTCAAGAGCTCCACCGGCATGGCGCCGCACGAATTCGTCACGATGCGGCGCCTCGAGCGGGCGAAGGTGATGCTTCTCGGCACCCGCCGCAGCGTTCCGGAGATCGCGTACTCGGTCGGTTACTGCAACGTGAGCCACTTCCGTCGGCTGTTCCGTCGCTACACCGGCTTCGCGCCGTCCGGCCTGCGGCCGAGCTGACGGCCTACGTCGGCGAAAGTCCCGCGGGTCCCCTAATGCGGGCGCCGGTCCAGAGCCGTTGCGGTGGCGACCCAGCCGTCACGAGCGCTGGGGTACCGCGGTGCCCACCCCGTCGCTGCCCGGAATCGTGCGTTGCTGACGCGCAGCGAGCGGGTGAGTGAGGTGACGCGGTCGCCGAAGAGCAGAGCCGCCCGGCCGGGCAGCCGCAGCCACATGGGCACGCCCGCGGCGGCGGCGAGCGCCCTCGCGTAGTCGCGCTTGGTCAGCGGCTCGTCGTCCACGACGTTGAACGTGCCCGCGGGAGCGTGCAGCGCCGCGGCGACTGCCGCGCCGGCGTCGGCCATGTGGATCGAGGAGACGTAGCCGGCGGCCGGCCCCATGACGACGCCGACGTGGCGACGGGCCAGGGCGAGTATCTGCTCGCTGTGCCGAGCGCCGGGACCGTAGAACCAGCCGAAGCGCAGCACGACGCCCGTCCGACCCGCGTCGGAGAACCGGTCGGCGTTCGCCTCCGCGGCGAGGTTGCCACGGGCAATCGGGAACGGGTCGGCCGGCACGTCCTCGTCGACCCACTCCGCGCCGCGGTCCGGGTAGAGCATGCTGACCGACTCCTGCAACACACGGTCGACGCCTGCCTCGATCGCGGCGTCCACGATGGCGGCCGAGCCCTCGGTGCGGATCCGGTCGTTGTCCCGCCATGCCTTGGCGCGCATGAACTGCGTCATGGGCGGGATGGCGGTGGCCAGGTTGACAACCGCATCGTGGCCGGCGAACGCCTCCGC
This sequence comes from Streptosporangiales bacterium, assembly GCA_009379995.1. Taxonomy (GTDB): domain Bacteria; phylum Actinomycetota; class Actinomycetes; order Streptosporangiales; family WHSR01; genus WHSR01. The sequence continues at coordinate 57,864 of WHSR01000016.1, read as the reverse complement.
CAGCGCCCGCCGGTCGAAGATGGACACCGAGACCGCCTCGGCTCCCTGCTCGGTCAGCGCGGCGGCCTTCTCCGGCGTACGGGCGAGGGCGGTGACCGTGTGCGCGTCGCCGACCAGAGCCGGGACCGCGTGGCTGCCGACCGCACCGGTCCCGCCTGTGACGAACACCTTCATGCCACGACGTTAACCCCGGGGACAGCAAGGTCCGCCCCTTCCCGGAGCGTGACCCGTCCGAGGGGCTAGCGGGTGTGCTGCACGATGGCGGGGACGACCACGTCCCAGACCGCCGGGGGCAACTCGTGGCTCGTCCGCTCCAGAGTGAGCAGCCGCGCGCCGGGGATCTCCTTCTCCATCGCGAGCGCGTGGCCGAGGGGGAACACCGGGTCGAGCGTGCCGTGGACCACGAGCGTCGGTACCCGTATCTCGCCGAGCCGGTCCCGGACGGGATCACCTGGGTCGATGGTGAAGTGGTTGATCTGGCTCGACGCGATGTTGACCGTGCGATCCACGTCGCGACCGATCTCATCGCGCGCGGCCGCCTGGTCGAAGTGCGGCGAGCCTCCGGAGAGCAGCCGCAGAAAGTCGACGATGTGGTCGATGACCGCGGCCCGATCGGACCAGTCGGACCTCCTCGCCCCGCCGACGTGCGCGAGGAACTCCTCCGACATGGGCGGAAGGTCGGGGCCGCCGGGGCTTGTCGCCACGAGGGTCAGTGAGGCGACCCGATCGGGATGGTCGAGGGCCGCGAGCATGACGATCCCCCCGCCCATCGAGGTGCCCACGAGATGCGCGTGCTCCAGGCCGAACGCGTCGAGCAGGCCGACCGCGTCCGCGGTCAGCTCGCGCAGCGTGTACGGCGGAGCGCCCGGCTGGTAGCTGACCGATCGGCCGGTGTCGCGGTGGTCGTACCGGATGACGAACCGGGAGCCGGCCGCGAGACGCTCGCAGAAGTCGTCGGCCCACGCGAGCATCGAGGCGGACGCCCCGTGTACGAGGAGGATCGCGGGGTCGGCGGCGTCGCCGAACGTCTCGACGCAGAGCCTCACCCCCGTTGGCTTGGACGAACCTCTCGCCGGACCGCGTCACGGCCGCCACGAGGGATCCCGGCCGCTGAGGCCGACGGCGCGGTCGAACAGGGACGCGTCGGCCGGCACCTCGACGACTGGACCGAACATTCCCTCTCGGCCCTCCGCGGCCGCGGATCGGGACATGAACGCGAAGACGGCCTCCGCGCTGCGGGGATCGCACTCGAACGGCTGGCCGGTGGCGCGGGCGAGATCCCAACCGTGGATGACCAGCTCGTTCATCGCGATCTGGCCGGCTTCCGCGGCGGGGAGGGTAAACGGGCCCGCCTCGGTGGTGCCCTCCCATGCGGCGGGATCCCGCCAGGCGGCGGCCAGCGCGTCGAGCAGCGCCGGGAGTCGGCGGCGCGGGTCGCCGGCGGCGCTTTCGCTGTCGGCAGCGCCGGAGGTCCTGGTTGCGGCGTCCCGGAAGGCAACGGTCAGGTCCAGTACGTGGTCCAGGAGGTCCCGCACGGTGTAGGCCTCGCACGGGGTTCGCGCCGGGAGCTGATCGTCGGTCATCCCGCTCAGCAACCTCGCCATCTGCCGGGCCGGCGGACCGAGATCAAGGATCATGGTGCTTTCCGCCACTGTGGCTCCCCTCTGGTTCGGGTCACCTGTTGAGACCCGCCCGGCGGTGGAAATTCATCGGTCGAGCCCGACCCGTCGCTCAGGGTCACCCTGCGCAGCCATCCCGCGAACGACGCGACCGGCGGCGCCAGGGGCTCGTTGGCGTTCTCCACCAGGCCGAACTCGATCCCGGCGGCGAGCTTTCCGGTCGCCGGCAGCGGGCGCAGCCCCGGCAGGGTGACCCGGGGTGCGTAGGGCGGCCAGAAGACCACGAGCACCCCCAGCCCGGCCTGGGCAGCGAGGATGCGGGCCTGGATGCCGCTGACCTCCAGCGCCACCCTGTGGTGATGCAGGCCGACGCCCCGCAGCGCATGGCCGTAGTACGCCCACTCGAAGCTGTTCAGCGGCGCGGTGATCAGTCCCGCCGCGCCGACGGCCTCGATGGACGGTTGCGGCTGGGCAGCGAGCGGATGATCTTCGGCGACGAAGAACACGACGCGGCTGGTGTGCAACGGCCGGTAACGTACGTCGGCCGGTGTGTGCCAGTGCATCACGTACCCGAGATCCAGCTCGCGCGCACGGACCGCTTCGACCATGTGCCGGCTCGTGCCGAAATGCAGGGAGAGCTCGACGTCGGGGTGGTCGCGGGTGAACGGCGCCACCACCATGTCGAAGAAGAACGCCTGCTCGAACGCCATGCTCGCGCCGAGCCGGACCCGGCCCGCTCGTCCGGCGTGCAGGCCGGCGATCCGCGCGGTCAGCTCGTCCACGTCCCGCAGCGTCCGCCGCGCCAGGGCGTACAGCGCCTCGCCCGCCGCCGTGACGTGCACCCGGCGTCCTCGGTAGTCGAGAAGGCGGGCCCCGAAGGTGCGTTCCAGCGCCTGGACGTGGAACGACACGGTGGGCTGGCTGACACCGAGGGCGCGCCCGGCCGCCGAGTAGCCGCCCTGCTCGACGACCGCGGCAAAGATGCGGAGGCGCAGCAACGACAGGTCGGCCGGAGCCGAGCGCTCGTCCATGGCTCGCCCTCTCGATAGATAGATCCAATCTTCCTATCGAGTCTGCCAGGTTGTCTTTATGGAAGATCCCGTCCTACGTTCGACGTGGAGCGACGTAGATACGTAGGTGAGGTGGACCATGACATTCCGCATCCAGCCGCACGTGCGCCTGCAGGAGTGGGTCGCCGAGGAGCTCGGGTACTTCCACGAGGAAGGGCTCGACTACGAGTTCGAGGCGGGGGGCTTCGCCGGGGCCACGTACACCACGTCGTCGGTCACGCCCGCCGACGCGACGCTCGGCGAGGTCACCACCGGCGCCTTCACGGACATGGAGAAGGGGCGCTCCTGCGACATCTCCGCGGCGTGCCACTGGGCGGTCAACGCCGTATCTTCCACCAGCAACGGCAAGATGTGGGGGAAGGCGTACTCGATCTGCCCGTCCGGGATATTCGTGGCTCCCGGTTCGCCCCATCGCCGTCCGGAGGACCTGGCGGATGTGCCGGTGGGCGTCGGCTACCGCTCCGGCAGTCACTACTCCGCTCTCCAAGGGCTCGAGCAGTTCCTGGAGCCTCAGCAGATCGAGCTGAGCTATGTCGGGCTGCCGTACGACCGGGTGCGGCTGATGCTCGACGGCACCATCCCTGCGGTGAACGTGTTCGGCGCCCAGTACTACGCGCTGGAGCAGCAGGGATTCCGCAAGCTCGTGGACACCACGTTCATGATGGGGTTCCTGGTGGCCGAGGACGCCGATCCGCGTGACCTGGACAGGTACTTCGCCGGGCTGCGGCGCGCGCAGCGGGAGATCGACCTGCGCCCCGAACCGTACAAGCGCTACTGGCTGCGGGAGATGCCCGAGGACATCCAGCGCATCGTGGACGTACGCCGGTTCGGCCCCGGCGAACGGATCGTCTTCGAGCCGTACACCCGGGAGATGTTCGAGCAGACCCACGCGTGGATGCAGACCCACGCGCTGTTCGATCCGGCCACGGCCTCGCGCCCCCACTACGAGGAAGCCGTGCTCCGCTAGCGTCACAGGTTGAAGATGCGTGATGCTGAAGGCTGGTGCGGATCCCGTGAGTTGGAGACGTGCGTGGAGAGGACGCTGCAGGTCCGAGGTCTGGACGAAGACACAGTGGCCGAGCTCAAGGCCCGAGCGGCGCGCGCCCGGATGTCGCTCTCGGCATACGTGGCACAGATCTTGACAGATATGGCGGCCACGCCAGCGCCGGATGAGATCCGGGAACGGCTGACGGCGCTCCAGGAGGTCGGCGGGGGAGCCAGTCGGGAAGACATCCTGGCCGAGATACGAAGGGCCAGGGAATTCTGATCGTCACCGACAGCTCTTCTGCTCCGGTGGAGGCGCTCGTCGGGCAGTCGCCCCCAAAGGAGCTGCTCACGGTGGTCTCCCATGAGGAGCTTCACGTCCCCCACCTGCTCGACTACGAGTTCCGCAGCGCACTGCGTGGCCTGTTACTGGGCGGGAAGATCAGCCCGTCGAGGGCCGAGGGGGCTCGCATCGTCAAGCAGGGTCTCGCCTTGGCCCGGCATCCTGATGACCTCACCGATGAACGGGCCTGGGACCTACGCGCCAACTTCAACGCCTACGACGCGACCTACGTCGCCCTGGCTGAACTTCTCGACTGCCCACTGATTACCACCGACGCAAAGATTGCCAACGCGGCGGTGACCGTGCAGGTCGGCCTGTACTGAGTCAGTCGGTGCGTGACTTGGCCCGCTGGGCGGCCCAGCCAAGCGCCGCCGACGGCGACGAGCCGGAAGCCGTTTAGCCGGTACCACGTTCGTAGCAGCCTCTCCCGCTCCTCCGGTGCACAAGGCTGGTCGGCGAAGAACAGCTTCAGATTGACGGTCCGGAGAAGGTAGGCGGTCGCCGCGAATCCGGACATCGAGCACGCTGCCGCCGCCGCGAGCCACCGCCGGCCGCTCGGCGCGTCCCAGCCGGCGGCCAACGCGGCGAGGGTGGCGGCCAGGGTGATGGGGGCGGCAGGGATGTAGTAAAGCACCGGGCTGCCGGGGCGAAGCAGGGCCGTCGCGTGCTTACCCGGGGCGGCTGGCTCATGCGCGTCGCCGACGAGGCGAGCGCCGGTACATGCCGGAGAACGGCCGTGTCATTCACGTCCCTCCATCTGGTCCACCGAGGTCACGGCGTGATGCCGACAATGGGCAGGATCGCATGGTCGACATAGTGGACGATGTCCCCTTCGGACGGCGCCGCACCCTGCAGGAAGTAGTGCTGAAGCATCAGACCGACCGCCGCCAGTACGGGCGTGAGGGACACCGCGCCGACCGCGATCTCACCGCGGGCGGCCGCCTGGTGGAGGGCGTCGAGCATCAACCGTTGCCGGGGCTCGAGGATCTGGTCCACGACCACGGCGCCGATCCGGGGGTGCCGCTGGCGTTCGCCGAGCAGGCTGGTGACTATCGGCCCGATCGGTTCCGCGAGTAGCGACCTGATCTTCTCCAGCATGACCAGGAAGTCGCCGCGGATGCTGCCGGTGCTTGGCGCACCCTCCGGCTGCGGCATCGTGTTGTGCAGCGTGTCCAGGACGAGCTGTTCCTTCGTCGGCCAGTACCGGTACACGGAGGTCTTGGCGGCTCCCGCCCGCGCCGCCACCCCTTCGATGGTCATGTCGGCGTACCCGTGCTCGACGAGCTTGTCCAGTACGGCGGCGTAGACGGCTCGCCGCAGTCCTTCGCGGTCGCGCCGCCTGGGGCGGACGTCGGTCGTGTCGGTCACCGCGCTCTCCCTGTCGTCGCCGACCCCAGCGTACTGGAGACGGTTGCGTATCTGAAGACGGCGAGATAGACCTAGTACTAGCTACGTAATCGTATCTACCGGTCCCGCTCGGGGAGTCGCTTGATGGAGAGTCAACTTCCAGTGCTGGTGGTGGGCGGCAGCCTCGTCGGCTTGACGGCCGCCGTACTACTGGCTGATCAGGGCGTTCGGTGCGTCGTGGTCGAGCGGCACCCGGGGACGTCGATCCATCCGCGCTTTCGCGGGATCACCGTGCGGTCCATGGAGATCTACCGGGGTGTCGGTCTGGAGCAGCGCATTCGTGAGGTCGGCGACGTCGACGAGCAGCTCGGGGTCATCGCCAAGGCGAACACCCTCGCCGACGAGGAACTCGAGATGGTGGCGATGCCGCAGGAAGGGGCCGCGACCGGGGTAAGCCCCACCGAACTGCTCGCCGCCGATCAGGACCAGCTCGATCCCGTGCTGCTCGACCGAGCCCGGGAGCTCGGGGCCGATGTCCGCTTCAACACCCAACTGGTCGACTTCGAAGCGGACGAACAAGGGGTCACCGCCGTCCTCCACGATCGGGCCACCGGGACGGAACACGCCGTCCGAGCGTCCTATCTGCTGGCCGCCGACGGCGCCCGCAGCTCGATCAGAGAAAGACTCGGCATCGTCCGTCGCGGACCGGGGGTCTTCGACCATCGAATGAGCATGGTCTTCCGAGCCGACCTGAGCCGCGCCGTTCGCGGCCGGGTGTTCTTTTCCTGTGCCATCGAAAAGCTGGGTGGCGCGCACCTTGTGCGTCGCCGTGCCGGCGTGTGGCAACTCGGCGTCGTCTATCACCCGGAGCAGGGCGAAGGGCCCGAAGACTTCCCGCCGCAGCGATGCCTGGACTTGCTGCGAACCGCGACGGGCCTCCCCGACCTGGACGCCGAGTTGGTGAGCGTACTTCCCTGGGAACTCGCCGCGTTGATAGCCGAGAGATACCAGTGCGGCCGCGTCTTCCTGGTCGGCGACGCCGCTCACGTCTGGCCACCGTACGGCGGCCTCAACGGCAACACCGGCATTCAGGACGTACACAACCTGGCCTGGAAGCTGGCCGCCGTCCTGAACGGCACGGCGTGGCGTGACCTGCTGGACACCTACGAGGTGGAGCGCAAGCCCGTCGCCGAGCTCACGATGGAGTGGGCACTGCGCAGGATGATGCAGGAGAGGGCGCCGACGGCCGCGATCCAGTCGCCCCACGACTACTCCACGATCGCCCTCGGTTACCGGTACCACTCCGCGGTGATCATCGGCGACAAGGCCGCCGCGCCCACCGAGAACCCACGCCACCCGTCGGGCGAACCCGGCACCCGTGCGGCCCATTTGACGATCACCGACGGCGCCGAACGGCTTTCCACGCTGGACCTGTTCGGCCACGGCCCCGTCCTGCTCACCGGTGCGGGCGGAGACGGTTGGGCGCGGGCGGCGCAACATCTGGGTGTGGCCGTCCATCGCATAGGCGACGAGCGCCTCGCCGAGGCGTACGGGATCGGCGAAGACGGTGCATCGTTGATCCGCCCCGACGGCTTCGTCGCGTGGCGCAGCCAAACCGGTGTCGAGCAGCCAGAACGCCATCTTCGTAGGGCCCTCGCGATTCTTTTGGCCAAGGAGGACGCATGACCGCCCCAGCCCCGTGGAACGAAGACTTTCGCGCTGACCCCTACCCCGGCTACGCGATGCTCCGCGAAGCCGGCCCGGTCCACCGCATCACCACGCCGATAGGCACGGAATCGTGGCTGATCACCCGCTACGAGGACGCCCGCGCCGCCCTGGCCGACGGGCGATTCTCCAAGGACCCCCGGTACGCGCCCCAGCGGCTTCGTGATCTCGGCGTCGTCGGCGACGGCGAGGGGCCAACCGGAGCCAACATGCTCAACAGCGATCCGCCCGACCACACCCGTCTGCGGCGCGTCGTCGGCAAGGCGTTCACCCCGCGCCGGGTCGAGGCACTGCGGCCGCGGGTCCAGGACGTCACCCGTCAACTGCTGGACGCGATGGCACCCGGCGAGGTCGACCTCATCGGCGCGTTCGCCTTCCCCCTGCCGGTAACGGTGATCAGCGAACTGCTCGGCGTTCCCGCGGAGGATCAGGACCAATTCCGGACCTGGACCACCGCCATGATCACCGCGCCGACGACGCCGGAGAACCGGCGGGTACGTGACGAAGGAATCGGTGCCATCCAGCGATATCTGGCCGAGCTCACCGAGGATCGCCGCCGCCACGTCGACACCGACCTGCCCCACGATGCGCAGCCCGACCTGCTGAGCGCCCTCATCCTCGCCGCGGACGAACGGGGCACGCTGAGCGAGCGGGAGCTGCAGGGCACGTTGATGCTGCTCCTTACCGCGGGCCACGAGACCACCGTCAACCTCATCGGCAACGGCATGCTCGCGCTGCTGCGCCACCGCGACCAGCTCGACACCCTGCTGGCGCATCCGGAGCTGCTGCCGTCGGCCATCGAGGAGATGCTCCGCTACGACGGACCGGTCGAACACGCCACGCTCCGCGTGGCGACCGAGGACGTCGAGATCGGCGGGGTCACGATCCCGAAGGGCAGCGTGGTGTCGATAGTCATCGGCTCCGCCGACCGCGACCCGCGCCGCTTCGCCGACCCCGACGATCTCGACATCGGGCGCGAGGAGAACCCGCATCTCGCCTTCGGCCACGGCATCCATTTCTGCCTCGGTGCGCCGCTGGCCCGCCTCGAGGGGCGGACCGCGTTCGGTGAACTGCTGCGACGGTTCCCGCGCATCGAACTGGCCTGCCCACCGGAACAGCTCCGCTGGCGTCCCAACGCGGCGGGAATCTTCCGTGGCGTGCAGGCCCTGCCCGTCACGCTCGCCTGATTCGTTGCCGTGACGGACGGGCTCTACTGGACGGGTGGCGTCGCGGCGTACCGTCGTGTCATGTGCCGCAGCATCAAGACCCTGCGCGAGCCGTACACCGAGCACGTGACCGACGAGGACGTGCGCGCCGCCGCGCTCCAGTACGTCCGGAAGGTGAGCGGATTTCGCGCACCGGCCGGGCACAACGCCGAGGCGTTCGACCGTGCCGTGGAAACCATCACGGCCGCCACCCAGACCCTGCTCGAGCAGCTTGAGATACGGGGACGGCGCGTCGCCCGCTGACCGCGATACCGGGCCGTGACGGGCGCTCAGCTCAGCGGCATCTTCTCCAACGCCCCGGGGTCGATCTCCGGACGTATCGGCCGGTAGCCGTTGGCCAGGAGCGGCGAGGAGATGACGAGGTCGGCGGTCGCGACGTTGTAGGCGACCGGGATGTTCCACACCGCGGCGATCCGCAGCAGCGCCTTGACGTCGGGGTCGTGCGGCTGGGGTTCCAACGGGTCCCAGAAGAAGACCAGGACGTCGATGGTCCCCTCGGCGATCTTCGCGCCGAGCTGCTGGTCACCACCGACCGGGCCGCCGAGGAACCGGATGACCGGCAGGCCCAGCTCGTACTCCAGCATGGTGCCGGTCGTGCCGGTGGCGTAGAGGACGTGGGCGCGCAGCGTCCCGCTGTTGAACTCCGCCCAGCGCAGCAGCTCGGCCTTCTTGTTGTCGTGGGCGACCAAGGCGATGTGTCGAGGGTCGTCGACGCTGGTCACTGCCTCTCCCCAGGTAGCTAACAAGGTCCGGGCCCACGTTGCACAACGCAGATGACCAGGCTGTTACATCAGATCTCATCGCGGTGAAACGTCCGGATCGGGCACGTGGCCATACTTATGGCCATGCTGGCGGATGAGCATATGTCTCTTGCGGACATGAAGAACCGGCTCTCCGAGGTCGTTGACCGCGTCGAGCGTGAGCACGGCCGCGTCGTGATCACCAAGCATGGCCGTCCGGCGGCTGTGGTGCTCAGCGTCGAAGACCTGGAGTCCCTGGAAGAGACGCTCGACGTCATGGGCAATGCCTCATTGCTCGCCGATATCCACGCGTCGCTGACCGAGTTGGACACCGCCGCCGCACCGGTACTGAGCAAGGACGAGGCGCTACGACTGATCGCCGACCGGTGAGCGACCGGGACTACGCGATCGCATGGACTGCCCCGGCACGCCGTTCCCTGGCCCGCCTGCCCGAGAAGGTCGCGGCTGCGGTCGTTGAGTTTCTCTACGGCTCCCTGGCGGCAAACCCGCATCGCGTGGGCAAGCCGCTCAAGCTGGACCTGCAGGGGCTGCACAGTGCCCGCCGTGGGACTACCGCATCATCTACCCCATCGACGACGGACACCTCCGTGTCGGCATCGTAGCCATCGAACACCGGGCCGATGTCTACCGTCCGCGACGGCCATAGCGGATTTCCACATGCGCAGGACAATGACAGCCGACACGTCTGCGTACCGGAGGCTGGCATGCGTATCGCGATCAGGGTGCGGCCGGGAGCCTCACGGACCGAGGTGGGAGGCACGTACGGCGACACGCTGGTGGTCCGGGTCGCCGCCCGCGCGGTCGACGGCAAGGCGACCGAGGCCGCGCTGCGTGCCCTCGCCGAGGCGCTCCGGCTCCGGCGCCGCGACGTGCGGCTTGTCTCCGGCGCGACCAGCCGAACGAAGATCGTGGAAGTCGACGGCGACCCGTCGGATCTCGATACGGCGCTGGCCCGGCTGCGCCGGCCACCGCAGGTGTGAGCGGCCCTTGGCCGCCGTCAGCTCGCTCGCCAGGGCGCGCCGACGGTGTAGAGGAGCAGGCCGAGGGTCGCCAGTCCGTAGACGGTCGCGAGTACGCGGGTGCGCAGGTTCATGCGGTTCATGGGGTGCCTCCGTCGTGGTGGATGGTGGTGGACGGTTCGGGTGTGCTGGTCTCTCGGCGCATCGCCGCCGCGACCAGTACTGCCGTGCCGACGCCGATGAGGACGTCGCCGACGCTGATGACCTTGTTCAGAACGGGAACGGCCATGACGTCACCGAGGAATGCCAGGCGCGTGTCGGCGTCTGCGGGCTCGTTCTTGGCGGTAGTCGCCGCCGCCGGCAGGCCGACCTCGGCGGCGGCCGGTGGCGCGTACGGCATGCGCCCGTTGGCGGCGATGACCGAGGCGTTGAGGGCCGCCCCGGCGATCACGACGCCCGCCGCCGCCCGCATCATCGGTGGCCAGCCGCCGACGTTGACGGCCAGCCACGCCGCCACCAGGCCGAAGACGATGCCCAGCATCGGAATCCCGAGCCGGTCCTCGATCAGTGCGCGCGGTCCGGCGGCGTAGTACTGGGACGCCTGGACGGCCGCCGCCAGCCACAGCAGCCAGAGCGCGCGGAACCGGCCGGCCAGGGCGGAGAGCCGTCCGCCGAGCGCGTACCCGACGACGACACCGACCAGCACCGGTATCAGGGCGAGGAGGACGAATCCGGTCATCATCCGGCAGGCCGCCGCCTGTGCGCCATGCGTGCCCCCGCAGGCTCAAGAGAGGAAGGGGGCGAGCCGCCAAGACCCGCATCCCTTGGATACCGGGATACTACGCGCCCTCAGGACAAATGCGACAGGCTTACTTCGCGACGAGACGGCCGTGCCGGAGGTATGGCGGAGGTGCCGCGGAGCCTCGCCACGGTCTCCTGCAGCCGGCGTACCTCGAGGGTGAGTTCCTCGATTCGCCGATCCTTGTCCGCGTCCGGTTGCCGGGCCTCTGCCACCTGGCGGATCCTCCTGACTTCCCGGTAGAGCGCGTCCACGGCGCCAGCCTGCGGATCGTGGGGTCGTCCGCAGCACGGACAGGGGACTGCGTCGCTCATACCACCAACTCCCGACGGAGCCACGATCCGGCGTATTCGGCCAACAAGCCCAGACGTTACGCGCACCGCCGCGGGCCGGACCATGAGTCGGAACCCAAATCGGCGGCGGTACTTTCTGTGCCAGGACACAGTACGGTTCGCCTGAGGAGCCGGTACTCGCCGGAGGCATAGTTTGTGCTCTAGCACAAAGTAGGTGCCAAGGCGGTGATATACGATCCGCCTTGTGGCGGACACGTATCAGGTGCCTGGCTCGAGTTCCGGCCGGCCCGGCGACGTCGGCCGCGAGAACCTCGCACTGCGAGAGCTCATCGCGGTGTACCGCCACCTGTCCGGCCTGGCTCTGCAAAACGCCGACCTCGCGACGGTCGCGCAGCTGATCGCCGAGCGGACGACCGCGACAGTGGCTGTGGTGAGCCAGCGGATGGACATCCTGGCCGCCGCCTCTCCTGGTCACACCGGTGAGCGCGCCGCGGAGTACGTCCGCGAGGTGGTGGTTCATCCCCGGCTCGGCCATGTGCTCAGCGCGACCCGCCAGACGCGTCGGGCGCTGCGGCTTCCCGAGGTCGGGACCAAGGGCACGGTCATCGTGGCGCCGATCCTCGTCGGGGACGACGTGCCCGCCTACCTGATGACGCTGGACAGCGGCGAGTGGAGCCCCGGCGAGGACGTCAGCCTGCTGCTGACCGAGCACGCGGCCACGATCTGCGGGGTCATTCTCGGGCGGGAGCGGGTTGTGGCCGCGGCGGCCAGCCGGGTACGCGACGACCTGGTCGAGGGCCTGCTGTCGGCGCGCGGGCAGGACGAGCGGGAGGTCCGGCGCTGGGCGCAACACCTCGGGTACGACCCCGCCCGCGACTACCACGTGCTTTCGGTGGCGCTCGACGCCCCGCAGGCCGAGGCGAACGGCGACCCGCTGCCGCAGCGGCAACGCGCGTCGTCGGCCATCGAGCACTTCTTCGCCACCCGCGCGCCGGACGCGATCACGTCGGTGCGGGAGGCCGAGGTGGTGGTGGTGCTCCCGGAGCCCGAAGACTCCGGCTCACCGGGCTCGCCGGGCTCGTCGGGCTCGTCGGGCCCGCCGGGCCCGTACGCGGTGCAGCTCGGCGAGCGGTGCCTGACCAGGGTTCGGGAGCTTCACCCGGACGCCACCGTGACGATCGGCATCGGTGGGATGTGCAGGCAGCCTCCGGATATCGCTCGGTCGTACGCGGAGGCGCGCCGAACGATCGACACGGTGCGGCGCATGGGCCGTACCGGCCGGGTGGTTGCGTTCGACGACCTCGGCATCCATAGGCTGCTGTTGCAGGTACCCAACCTCACGGAGTTGCAGGGCTTCGCCAGGGAGGTGCTCGGTGCGCTCAGTTCGCCCAGGGACGAGCGCAACGCGGAGTATCTGGGCACGCTCGCGTGCTATTTCCGGGAGAACAACAGTCCACAGAAGGCATCGAGGATCCTGCACGTGCACCCCAACACGGTGACCTACCGGATCCGGCGGGTCGAAGAGCTCACCGGGCTCGACCTCAGCAACCACACCGACCGGCTGATGGCCCAAGTGGCCCTCGAGATTCTGGATGCCGTGGGAGACGCACCATGAGTGAATTCGTCACCGAGCTCGGTCAGCGCGTCCTCGTCTTCGACGGCGCCATGGGGACGATGCTGCACGCCGCGGGCAACTCGCTGGACCGGGCGCTGCCCGAGCTCAACCTGTCCAACGGCGAGCTGGTCAGCACCGTGCACGAGAGCTACATCAACGCCGGCGTCGACATCATCCAGACCAACACGTTCGGCGCGAACCGGCTCCGGTTGGCGAGCCACGGCTGCGCCGAATCCGTCCGCGACATCAACCTGGCAGGGGTACGGATCGCGAGGGAGGCGCAGGAGACGGCCGAGCGGCCGGTCTTCGTCGCCGGGTCGATTTCTCCAGCTGTCGCCGCGAGCCAGCGGCAGCTCATAGGCCCGGACGAGCGGACGGAGGCGATCCGCGAGCAGGTCGAGGCGCTCGTCGAGGGTGGCGTCGACCTCCTCGTCTTCGAGACGTTCGGTCATCTGGACGAGCTGGTGGAGGCGGTCAGGACGGCCGGGGAGGTGGGCGACGTTCCGATCATCGCGCAGGCCACCTTCACCGCCGACGGATACACCCCCGGTGGGGAGAGCCCGCACGACGTTGCGAGCACGCTGGCGGAGCTGCCGATCGTGGCGCTGGGGACCAACTGCACGCTCGGCCCGCAGGGCATGCTCGCGGTGGTGGAGAAGCTGCACAGGTACACCGGGCTACCGGTGAGCACGCAGCCCAACGCGGGCCTGCCGCGCCGGGTGCAGGGCCGGCGCTTCGAGTACAACATCGACGGCGACTACTTCGCCCGCTACGCACGCCGGTACGTGGAGGCGGGCGCCTCGGTGATCGGTGGGTGCTGCGGTACGACCCCGACGCACGTTCGCGCGGCCGTCGCGGAGATCGCCGGTCTGCGCTGGCGGCGCCCCCGCCGGGCCGAATCCTCCGCCGCGGCTGCCGCCGCCCCGACACCCACCCTGGCTCCCCGACCGACGACCGACGAGGTGCGCGGGCTGGCGGAGCAGCTTGCCGAGCGCCGATTCGTGACGGCCGTCGAGGTGGCCCCGTCGCCCGGTGGGGCCGGTGACGAGGCGGCGGACGTCGCGGCCGGGTTGCGCGATCACGGCATCGGGTTGTTCCTGGTTGCCGCCAGGGAGAGCGCGCGGGCGCAGCTGAGCTCGATCAGCCTGGCGCTGCACCTGCAGCAGCGGCTCGGCGTCGAGACGATCGCGACCGCGACCACCTGGGACAAGACCATCATGACCCTGCAGGCCGACCTGCTGGGCGCGCATGCGCTCGGGCTGCGTACCGTCGTCTGCGAGACCGGCAATCCGCCGCTGCGGGGCGACTACCCCAACGCCGACGGCATCTGGGAGGTCGACTCGGTCGGGCTGATCGAGCTGTTGGCCGGGCTGAACCAGGGCCGCGACTGGAGCGGCCTGACGCTGGCGGCCAAGACGTCGTTCCACATCGGGGCGCGGTTCAAGCCGAGCGCCGACGACGTGGACGCGGAGATCGCCGGTACGCGCGCCAAGGTACGGGCCGGGGCGCAGTTCCTCGTCTCCCGCCCGGTGTACGAGACGTCCGGGCTGCGCCGGATCGCCGACGCGCTCTCCGACGAGAACGTGCCGATGCTGCTCACCATCTCGCCGTTGCGCAGCTTCGAGGAGGCCGAGTACCTGGCCCACGAGGTCCCCGACGTGACCATCCCGGAGGCGACGCTGCGCGCGATGGAACGCGCCGGCGCGAACGGGGCCCGTACCGGACTGGAACTGGCGACCGAGCTGCTGGAGCAGGCGCGTCCGCTGGTGCAGGGGGTAGTGCTCGGGATACCCGACGACGACGCTGCTACCCTCGACTACCTCCGCGCCGCGATCTGATCAGGCGTTTCGGTTACTGGAGTACTGCGTGGAACCCGATTTCAACGTGCAACCGGATGGCCGTTTCGGTGCCGGCTCGCCGGACCGTCTTTCCAGCGAGCGCCACCGGAACATCGGTCGGCTGCTCATCACCTGCCCGGACCGTCCCGGGATCGTCGCCGCGGTGTCCCGCTTTCTGTTCGAGAACGGCGCCAACATCGTCGAGTCGCAGCAGTACTCGACCGACCCGTTCGGCGGCACCTTCTTTCTCCGGGTCGAGTTCTACCTGGAGGACCTCGCCGATCACATCGGCGAGATGGAGCGGGAGTTCGGCGCCCTCGCGGACTCCTTCGACATGCGCTGGGGGTTCACCCTGGCCGAGCGGATGAAGAGGGTGGCCATCCTCGCGTCGAAGGCGGAGCACGCGCTGCAGGAGCTCCTGTGGCGCGTCCACTCCGGTGAGCTGAACGCGGACATCCGGATGGTGATATCGAACCATCCGGATCTCGAACGGGTAGTCGCTCCGTGGCACATCCCGTACCACCACGTTCCGGTCAGCAGGGAGACCAAGGAGGCGGCGGAGGTCGAGCAGTTGAAGCTGCTCGCCGACGAGGTCGACCTGGTCGTGCTGGCGCGCTACATGCAGATCCTCTCGCCGCGCTTCGTCGACGAGTTCCCCAACCGGGTGATCAACATCCACCACAGCTTCCTGCCGGCCTTCGTGGGTGCGAACCCGTACCACCAGGCCGCCGAGCGGGGAGTGAAGCTGGTCGGCGCGACCGCGCACTACGTGAGCGCGGAGCTCGACGCCGGCCCGATCATCGAGCAGGACATCGTCCGGGTGGACCACCGGCACTCCGTTGCGGACCTCCGCCGGCTCGGCCGCGATGTCGAACGCTCGGTGCTGGCCCGCGCGGTCGGCTGGCACCTGGACGACCGGGTGATCGTGCACCAGAACAAGACCATCGTGTTCGCCTGAGCCCACCCCCCGCCCGTGATCTTGCAGAAATTCAACCCGGCGCGATTGAATTTCTGCAAGATCACGAGCAGGGGGTGCCGGCGCATCGGTACGCAGGGCGGAGGCCACGTGCCCGGCCGGCGCGATCTCGGTCAGCTAGCAGTCCTCAGCGGTCGGGTGTGTCGCGCCCTCGTTCCTGTTCGGCGAGGAACCGCTCGAACTGGGTACCGAGCTCCTCCGCGGTCGGCAGGTTGGCGAGGTCGCTTTCCGACAGGTCGTCGCGATCCCGGGCCGCCACGTACTCGTCGTACTGCCGCTCCAGCGCATGCACTATCGAGGCCAGCTCCTCCGAGCCCTCGACCTGCCGGGCGATCTCGGAGTCGGTACGTTCGGCCGCCGAGCGCAGCTCTTCGGTGCCGAAGGTGAGACCGGTGGCGGCCGTCACCGCGTCCAGTGCGGTGAGCGCCGCCGCCGGGTAGGCGACCTGGGTCAGGTAGTGCGGGACGTGCACGGCGAACCCGAGCGCGTCCCGCCCGGCCTGGCCCAGCCGAAGCTCGAGCAGCGCCGCCGCGCTGCCGGGCACCTGCACGGTGCCCAGCCGTCGGGTGTAGTCGGCAACCAGCTCGGGGCGGGTCGCGTGCGCGGTGAGGCCGATCGGCCGGGTGTGCGGAACCGCCATCGGGATCCCGTGGAAGCCGACGGTCAGCCGAACGTCCAGCCGCTCGATCAACTCACCGACCGCCGCGGTGAACCCCTCCCACTCGTGATCCGGCTCGGGCCCGGCGAGGAGCAGGAACGGTACACCCGCGTCGTCGTGCGTGGCCCGCACCACGAGCTGCGGGGCTTCGTAGCCCTCCCAGTGGTCCTCCACGTAGGTCATCACCGGACGACGCGCTCGGTAGTCGATCAGGCGGTCCACGTCGAACGTCGCCACGACCTTGCCGTCGCGTCCGCTCAGCACCTTGTCCCTCGCCAGGGCACCCACCGCGCCGGCGTCCACGAACCCGTCCATGCCGCACAGCAGCACCGGCTTCCTCAGCTCCGGAGGCTCCGAGCCGAGCTCGTACAGACCTCCCGGATCCAGCACCGACTCAACCTCCCGTCGCATCTGTTCTTTCGCACCATAACCGCACAGCGGGGGGATACGTTCCCCAAGGCATTCGTAGCATCGGTGATGCTTGGGAGGAGAGTGAGATGATCACAGGCGTCCACGCCATCGTCTTCAGCAAGGACGCGGAGGGGGTAAGGGCGTTCTTCCGCGATGTGCTGGGATTTTCCTCGGTCGACGCCGGAGACGGGTGGCTCATCTTCGCCCTGCCGCCCGCCGAGCTTGCCGCCCATCCCACCGAGGGGGACGGCGGGCACGAGCTGTACCTGATGTGCGACGACATCCACGCGACCATCCACGAGCTGTCGGGTAGGGGTGTGGAGTTCACCCGGCCGGTCAGCGACGAGGGCTGGGGCCTGCTTACAGCCATCAGGCTTCCCGGAGGGGGCGAGCTCGGCATCTACGAACCCCGACACGCCAGCCCCCTGGCCGAGGCTTAGATCAGCCGGACGTGGAGGACGTAAGAAACCCGGCCCACAAGGAGCCGGGTGATATACACACGCACTTTAGCTGACGCTGCTGGCCGCTGTTGGGCGCGACGCGATCCGTCGCGCCGCGCGGTACGGCGACGGCTGGTTCCCCTCCCTTCTCACCCTGACGCGTTGGCCGTGGGCGCGGCGGAGCTACGCGAGCTCGCGGCAGAGAACGGACGCGCCGTCCCGGGCATCACGGTCGGGGGGCATGCCATGCTCGTCACCAACCAATCGGCCCGCGACGCTTTGGTCCGCAGCCTGGTCGACGAGCACGGAATGTCGCACGAGGAGGCGACGACGATCCCGATCGCCGGCCGCCCGGGCGAGGTCGCGGAACGCTTCGCGGCCTACGCCGCTGCAGGCGCCGAGCGTCTGGTGCTCGGCCTCGATGGCGGGGACTGGATGCGTCAGTGCGAGCTCATCGCCGAAGCCCGCGCCATGCTGAGCTGAGGGAATGAACGGCGTGGCCAGCCGCGCGCTCAGAGCAAGGTGACGGTGACGGGAACGTTCATCACCCGGTCCGGGCCGAGCGCCCGCTCGGGGCCCTCGAGGACGAACGCCCCGCGAAGCGGCAGGTCGGCGCTCGACGGGCCGACCTCCACCCCGATCCGCCCGGGCTCGACCACGCGCCGAAGATCCCGGCCGGTGAACGAGGTGCGGTCCGCGTGCACCGTGAACTCCACCCGGGCCGACCCGCCCGGATCCAGCCGCACCCGGGCCCAGCCGGCGAGCCACCGTACCGGGCGGACCACCGAGGCCACCGGGTCCGACAGGTAGAGCTGGACGACCTCGGTGCCGGCGCGTTCGCCCGTGTTGCGTACGGTCACGGCCACCCGAGCCGAGCCCTCGGTCGGCACCGAGGTTGGCTCGCCGCTTGTGTCTGCGCCGTCGGCGACCACCGTCAGGCTGGAGTAGGAGAACGTGGTCCAGGTCAGTCCGTGGCCGAAGGCGTAGAGCGGAGTCGGGTCAACGGAGCTGACGTCGGAGCGCCCGCCCAGCCGGGCGTGCAGGTACGTCCCGGGCTGCCCGCCGCTGCGCCGGGGCACGCTCACCGGCAGCCGGCCGGAGGGCTCGACGCGGCCGGCGACGACACCGGCCAGGGCTGTCGCCCCCTCCTCGCCGGGGAAGAACGCCTGCAGCACCGCGGCGGCTCGGTCGGCGACGGCGCCCAGCCCGTACGGACGGCCCGACACGACCACGATCACCGTCGGGGTACCGGTGGCCAGCACCGCGGCCGCGAGCTCGGCCTGCCGGCCGGGCAGGGCAAGCGTCTCCGCGTCGCAGCCCTCGCCGGACGTGCCGCGGCCGAACATGCCGGAGCGGTCGCCGAGCGCGAGCACGCACACCTGGGCATCGCGGACCGCCTCGACGGCGGCGGCGACGTCACCGTCGCCCGCGTCATCGTCCTCGGCGTCGTCGACGCCGCAGCCGGGCAGCACCGTGATCTCGGCGCCGGGCAGCTCGGCGCGGAGCGCTCCGGCGAGCGTCGGGATCTGTACGCCGGGCGGAAGGTCCGGGTGGCGGACGCCGACGTGGCGCGGGAAGGAGTAGCAGCCCAGCATCCCCAGCGGGTCGTCGGCGAGCGGTCCGACGACCGCCAGCCTGCGGAGGTCGCCGTCGAGCGGGAGAACGCCGTCGTTGGCCAGCAGGACGACCGATTCCTCGGCGAGGCGGCGGGCGATGTCCCGGTGCTCGGGCGGGTCCAGCTCGGCATCGAGGGAGGCGCCCTCCGCGAGGTCGGCGAGCTCCCGCTCCCAACCCTCGTCCAGCAGGCCGAGCTCGCACTTCAGCGTGAGCACCCGGGACGCGGTCCACCCACCCCTCGGGCAGGACGCCGTCCCGCACCATCGCGACGAGCGGGTCTCCGTAGCACCTGACCGTCGGCAGCTCCACGTCGATGCCGGCCCGCAGCGCCAGGGCGGCGGCGTCGGCCGGCGAGCCCGCCACGCCGTGCAGGGTCTCCAGGAAGGAGATCCCGAAGTAGTCGGCCACCACGACGCCGGCGAAGCCCAGCTCGTCCCGGAGCAGCGCGCTGAGCAGCCACTCGTCGGCGGCCGAGGGCACGCCGTCGACGTCGGTGTAGGAGTGCATCACCGCGCGAGCGCCACCCTCGCGAAGGACGGCGACGAAGGGCTCCAGGCAGACGTCGGCGAACTCGCGCGGGCCCACCGTGGCCGGCGCCAGGTTGCGTCCCGCCCGGGAGGTCGAGTGCCCGGCGAAGTGCTTGAGCGTGGCGACCACCCCGGAACGTTCCAGGCCGCGGACGTAGCCCGCGCCGATCGTCGCGACGAGGTACGGGTCCTCGCCGATGGTCTCCTCGGTCCGACCCCAGCGGTAGTCGCGGGCCACGTCGAGAACGGGGGCGAGGCCCTGGTGCACACCCATCCGTCGCATGCTGCCGGCGATGGCGGCTGCCATCTCCTCCACCAGCTCGGGGTCGAAGGACGCGCCCCACGCCAGCGGGCAGGGGAAGATGGTGGCGCCCAGCGTCATGAACCCGGTGAGGCACTCCTCGTGCACCATCGCCGGGATCCCGAACCGGCCCGCGCCGGCGATCTGCGACTGCAGCGCGGCGAGCCGCTCGATGCCGTCGCTCGGCGAGGTCGGCGCGGTGCCGTACGGCCGGGTGAGCTGGCCCAGGCCGTTCTTGGCGAGCCGCTCCAGCGGGGGACCCATTTCCTCGCCGAACGCGTCCTGCATCGGCGCCACCTGCTCACCGGGCCGGGACGGAGCCGCCCAGAACCCGACGAGCTGGTGCACCTTCTCCTCCAGCGTCATCTGCCCGATCAGGTCGGCGACGCGGTCGGCGACCGGCAGGTCCGGGTTTTGCCACGTCATCAGCGGCTCTCCTCCGTTGTCTTTGGCCGTGATCTTGCAGAAACGTTCGAACCCGGAGTTCGAACGTTTCTGCAAGATCACGGCCAAGGCTTGGGCGCGGCGGTGGACAGGCGGACCTGCAGCTCCGTGGTGAGCTCCACCCGTGGGCTCACCAGGGCCTGGCCCTCGAGAAGCTGGAAGAGCGTGCGCGCGGCGATCCGTCCCATCTCCTCCAAGGGCTGGCGGATCGTCGTCATCGGCGGCGAGACCCACCGGCACAGCGGCAGGTCGTCGAACCCGACGACGCTGAGGTCCCGCGGGATGCTGAGGCCCGCCTGCCGGGCGGCCTCGTACGCGCCCAGCGCCTGCTGGTCGCTACCCGCGAAGATCGCGGTGGGCGGGCGCTCGGCCGCCAGCAACGCGCTCGCCTCGCGGAAGCCTCCCTCGTGATGGAAGTCGCCGAAGCGGATCAGGTCGCGATCGGTCGTCAGCCCGGCGCGTTCCAGCGCCGCCCGGTACCCGTCGATGCGCGCCTGGGTGCAGAGCATGCCCTGCGGACCGCCGATCACCGCGATCCTCCGGTGCCCCAACGCGATGAGGTGCTCGGTCGCCGCCAGGCCGCCGGCCCAGTTGGTGGCGCCGACGCTGGCGATCCCCGGTGGCGGTACGTCGACGGGATCGACCACCACGAGGGCGGCTCCGGTCTGCTCCAGCTGCACGTACTGCTCCGGACCCAACCGTGAGGTGACCAGGATGACCCCGTCGCTGTCGTGCGTCGTCGGGACGGACACCCAGCTCCGCGGCCTGGCCTCGCCCTCGTGTACGCGGGAGACCACGACGCCGACGTTCTGCTCGAAGCATTCGGCCTCAACACCGCGCAGGATCTCCACCGCCCACGGGCTGTCCAGACCGGCGATGACGAGGTCGACGAGGCCGGAACGACGTGCCCGGCGCAACCCCGGGCGGGAGTAGTTGTGCGTCTTGAGCAGCCGCTCGACGCGTTCCCGCGTCTCCTGGGCGACATCGGTCCGGCCGTTGAGAACCTTGGAAACGGTCGCCTGGGAGACGCCCGCCTCGGCGGCGATCAGGGCAAGCGTCGGTCGGGATCGCGCGGACGAGGGACCGTTTCCGCGCGCCGCGGACCCGTCGTTGATCGACTCGTCGGCCGAGGCACGCTGCGCCGGACGTCCCACGGGTCCCCTCTCTTCGTCGTGGCCCGGCCCTGCGGTCCCAGCCCTTCGAAGTCAGACTGTACCGCAAAGTTTCGGTAGCGCCCAGGGCGCGGGCCGGTCGCCGTTCATTTGTCGTCAACCCAGGTCAAAGGGGAGGCCAAAGGCTTGTTACCGCAGCGGTATTGACGGGCAGAAGATGTCTTTCTACGATTCGCAACTACTAACGCCATCGACATTTTTCGAAATAGTTATCCCGAGGATTTGGCGCCGTCGCCGTCGGCCGGGTGCGGAGGAGGGATCGGATGAGACCCATCCGCGCGGCGATCGTGGGGACGGGCACCATCGCCCGCCTCCATGCCGAGTCCCTGCAGGCGTTAAGCGACGAGGTCAGTGTCGTCGCCGCCGTCGACGTAGAGGGTGGGAGGCTGGCCGAGTTCTGCTCCCGGCACGGGATCTCGGTCCGCTACCCGGAACTACCGGCGATGCTGGAGTGCCGACGACCCGAGCTGGTGCACGTGTGTACGCCACCCAACCTGCACTGCGAGCAGGCGTTAGCCTGCCTGCGGGCCGGCGCGTCGGTGGTGCTCGAGAAGCCGGCGACGATGAGCCTGCGGGAGCTGGACCTGCTGGCGGCGGAGGAGGGAGGGGGCGGCCCGTGGGTCGCCACGATCTCCCAGCACCGTTTCGGTTCCGGGGTACGGCGGCTGCGCGCGGCGATGGAGCAGGGCGCGCTGGGCAGGCCGCTGCTGGCGGTCTGCCACACGATGTGGTTCCGCGACGACGCCTACTTCGAGATCCCGTGGCGGGGACGATGGGACACCGAGGGCGGCGGTCCGACCATGGGCCACGGGATCCACCAGATGGACGTGCTGCTGGCAGTGCTCGGCGACTGGGTTGAGGTGTCGGCGCTCGCCTACCAGCAGGCCCGGGACACGGAGACCGAGGACCTTTCGGTGGCGCACGTACGCTTCGCGAACGGCGCCGTCGCCACGGTGGCGAACAGCGTGCTCTCTCCACGGCAGGAGAGCTACCTGCGCTTCGACTTCGAGCGGGCCACCGTCGAGCTGTCTCACCTGTACGGCTACGGCGACGACGACTGGCGCATCAGCCCGGCGCCGGGGTTCGGGGAGCAGGTTCTCGACGCGTGGAAGTCGGGGGAGTGGGGCCTGCGGAGCGGGCACCGCACGCAGATCGCCTTGATCGCGCGTAGCCTGCGCGCCGGCACGCCGCCGCCGGTGACCTCGGCCGACGCTCGGCGCACCCTGCAGCTCATCGCCGGCATCTACGCGTCGGCCTTCGGGCGGCGGCCGGTGCGCCGCGACGAGCTGGAGACCGATTCCCCGTTCTACGGCCGGATGAAAGGTGATGGTCCGCGATGGTGACCGCCGGCATTACCCCGGATCTGTCTCGGTTGTTCCCCGCGGGCACCGCGGTCTCGCACCTTGCGGTCTACGACTGGTCCAGCCCGGACGGGTTACGCGGGGGCTCCGCCCACGTCCACCTGACCTGCACCGAGGGCTACGTCGTGGTGGGCGGCCGCGGCCGGCTGCAGACCCTCGGCCCGGACGGCTACGCCGAGACGCCGCTGACCCCGCTCACCGTCGCGTGGTTCAGCCCCGGCGTCATCCATCGGCTGGTCAACGAAGAGGATCTGCAGATCGTCGTGGTCATGCAGAACGGCGGTCTACCGGAGGCCGGCGACTGCGTCCTGACGTTTCCGCCGGAGTATCTCGCCGACGCACCGACCTACCGCCGGGCCGCGTCGCTCGCCCCCCTGGACGACGAGGTGTACGTCTCCGACGAGCGGGCCGCGGAGCGCCGTAAGAACCTGGCCGTGCAGGGGTTCCTCGCATTGCGCCGCCGGGTGGAGACCGAAGGGCCCGCGGCCCTGGAGAACTTCTACATCGCCGCCGCCGCGCTCACCCGCGGGCACCTGGCGAGCTGGCGGAAGACCTGGGAGACCGGGCCGATGGCGGCCGCGCGACGCACAGGTGAGCAGATCGCCGGGCTGGAGCGGGCCGACCACCGGCACCTGCGCGACGGACGGCTGACCGTCCTGGATCCGCCCGCGGACCGCAGGTACGGCATGTGCGGTCGCCTCGCGACGTACGAGGACACCTGAGGAGAGAGACATGCCGGCGAGAGCTCGAAACATTTCGGATCGCCCGCCATTACCGGGCCCCCGACAATCGCGGGATTGTGGTGTCCTGAAATGGCCGTCCCGCGCCGGTTGACGCGGACTGTGCAGCTGATTAGGCGCACGCTGCTTTCGATAAACATTTCGAAAACTTTCGATCTCCCCGAACCCCCGTTCGGCTTCTCGAGGAGACGCGGATGAGAAGGTTCATCGTCGCGGCCGCGGGTTCGCTAGCCCTCAGCACTCTCGCATTCGTCTCTCCCGGGTTGGCCGGCGCGCCAGGTGCCCCGGCCCAGCCGGGCCTCGGTGCCGAGCGGGCGCAGCCGATCGACCGGTCGCTGGGAGCCCTCGGCAAACGACATGACCTCGGCGTCGGCACGGCCGTCGACATGTCGGCCCTGGCGGACGACCCGACGTACCGGCAGAGGGTGGCCTCGGAGTTTTCCAGCCTCACCGCGGAGAACGTGATGAAGTGGGAGACCCTTGAGCCGCAGCGGGGCGTGTACGACTGGACCGAGGCGGACCGGCTGGTCGCCTTCGCGCGGGAAAACCGCCAGCGGATACGCGGTCACGTCCTCGTCTGGCACAACCAGCTCCCGGCCTGGCTGACCGAGGGCGATTTCTCCTCCGGTGAGATGCGCGGGATCCTGCGGAAGCACATACACGACACGGTGAGGCACTTCAGGGGCAAGGTCGCGGAGTGGGACGTCCTCAACGAGGCCTTCGAGGAGGACGGCACGCTGCGGGACACGATCTGGCTGCAGAAGCTGGGCCCCGGCTACATCGCCGACGTCTTCCGCTGGGCGCACGAGGCCGACCCGAGGGTCAAGCTGTACTACAACGACTACAACATCGAGGACGTCAACCCGAAGAGCACTGCCCTCTACAAGCTCGTCAAGGAGCTGAAGGCCGAAGGCGTGCCGATACACGGCGTGGGCGTGCAGGGCCACCAGACGGTGAACTACGCGCCGACGTCGATGGTGCAGAACCTGGCGCGCTTCAACCGCCTCGGCCTCGACACCGCCGTCACCGAGGCCGACGTCCGCATGGTCATGCCCGCCGACGACATCAAGCTCCAGGCGCAGGCGAACGTCTACAGCACGATGCTTCAGGCCTGCCTGTACACGCCGCACTGCACCTCGTTCACGGTCTGGGGCTTCACCGACAAGTACTCCTGGGTGCCCGGCTGGTTCGAGGGCGAAGGTGCCGCCAACATCCTCGACGAGAACTTCCGGGCCAAGCCGGCGTACGACGCGCTGCGCATGGATCTCGCCCTCGCCGGTGGACCTCGCCATCGCGGCCACCGTGGCTAGGAGGTGTCCAGTGATGCACCCCCGCAGACCTCTGCTGCTCACGATCCTGATCGCGGCCCTGGTTTTGCCGGGCGCAGCGGGGCCGACGACGTTCGCCCACGCGGCCGCCGCACCCGCCACACCCGCCGCACCCGCCCAGCCGGGCGAGGGCGCTGGCCGCGCCGATCCGGCCTCGTACATCTCCACGCGGCCGCGGCCCGGGTACTTCCCGCTCGTGGCGGACGGGAAGGCGGCGCCGCTGGCGGTCAGCGGAAGCGACCATCCCGGCGTGGTCCGGGTGGTGAACGATCTCCAGGCGGACATCGAGCGGGTGACCGATGTCGAGCCCGCCGTCTCGGTCCTCCGGGGTGGAGGCGACGTCCCCTCCGGGAGTGAGATGGTCCTCGTCGGCACGATCGGCAAGAGCCCACTCATCGACAAGCTCGTGGACTCCGGGAAGCTGGACGTCTCCGGGATCGCCGGCAAATGGGAGACCTCGCTCGAGCAGGTGGTGCGCAACCCGATGCCGGGCGTTCGCAGCGCATTCGTGATCGCCGGCAGCGACCAGCGCGGCACCATCTACGGCGCCTACGACGTCTCCCGGCGCATCGGCGTTTCCCCCTGGTACTGGTGGGACGACGTCCCGACGCGCCACCAGGACGCGCTCTATGTCAAGCCCGGTCGGCACACCCAGGGCACGCCGGCGGTGAAGTACCGGGGCATCTTCATCAATGACGAGAACCCCGCGCTGGACCGGTGGGCGCGGCAGTACTTCGGGCCGGGGCTTGCTCCCGGCCACCCCGGCGGCTTCACCCACGAGTTCTACGAGAAGGTCTTCGAGGTGATGCTCCGGCTCAAGGCGAACTACCTGTGGCCTGCCGTATGGGGCAGGGCCTTCGCCGAGGACGACCCGGAGAACCACGCGACCGCCAAGCGGTACGGGATAGTGATGGGCACCTCGCACGAGGCCCCGATGATGCGCGGGATCGAGGAGTGGAACCGGCACGCCGACCCCGCGGAGCGCGACGAGGACGGCAACGTCACCGAGCCCGGTAGCGACCCGTACGGCGGCACCGGTGAGTGGAGCTTCCGGTGGAACTCCGACGCCGTCAAGGCGTACTGGCGGGACGGCATCCAGCGGATGGTCGACCAGGACTTCGAGGGCGTTGTCACCCTCGGCATGCGCGGACCCGGCGACGTCGGCCTGCCGGACGGCGACGCCATCCCCCTGATGGAGGACATCCTTGCCTCCCAGCAGAAGATCCTGCGCGAGGTCACCGGCAAGGACCCGGGGGAGACCCCGCAGGTCTGGACGCTCTACAAGGAGGTCCAGCGGTACTGGGACAAGGGCCTGCGGCCGCCGGACCACGCGACTGTCGTCTTCACCGACGACAACTGGGGCAACATGCGGAAGATGCCCGACCTGGCCATGCGGAAGCGAAAGGGCGGGTACGGGCTCTACTACCACTTCGACTACGTCGGCGGCGGGCGGAACTACAAGTGGGTGGACACCGCCCAGCTCGCCAACACCTGGGAGCAGCCGAACCAGTCCTACCGGTACGGCATCGACCGGCTGTGGGTGGCGAACGTCGGCGACCTGAAGAGCAACGAGCTGCCCACCCAGTTCTTCCTCGACTACGCGTGGAAGCCGGATCGGTGGCCGCTGCAGCGCCTCGATGAGTGGGAGCGGCAGTACGCCGCGCAGAACTTCGGGCCGGAGCTCGGATCGGACATCGCCGAGGTGCTGAACACGTACGGCAACCTCCAGGCGCTGCGCAAGCCCGAGCTGCTGAACCGGCGCATCAGCGTCGACCCCTCCAAGGACATCACCACCGACCCGTCCGCCGTCGTGTACGACGACAAGGCGACCCCGTTCAGCCTGACCGACTACCGGGAGATCGAGCGGGTCACCGCGCGGTGGCAACGGCTGGCCGCGAAGGCCGACCGGATCCGGCGCGCGCTGCCCGCCGCGTACCAGGACGCGTACTACCAGCTCGTGTACTACCCGGTGAAGGCGACGGCCGTGGTCTACGAGCTGCGCCTCGCCGAGTTCACGAACATCCTGTACGCCGGTCAGGGGCGCGCGCTCACCAACCACCTCGCCGACGCCGCCGAGGCCGCCTTCGCCGAGGACCAGGCGATGATGGACTACTACAACAACACGCTCGCCGGCGGGAAGTGGCAGGGGTTCCAGACCCAGCCGCACATCGACTACGGCGACGTGGAGAGGTACGGGCCGAACGCGCCCTGGCAGCAGCCCGAGATCGACAACGAGGCGATACCGGACGTCATCTTCCCGCCGGTCCAGCGGATCGAGCTCCCGGACCGGGCGGAGATGGGCGTGGCGGTCGACGGGTCCGACAAATGGTGGCCGAAGGAGGAATCGGCGGCCGTGCTGCCGGCCTTCAGCCCGTACCAGAGCCAGCCGGCGCAGTACATCGACGTGTTCAACCGTGGCTCGGAGCCGTTCGACTACCGGATCCGGTCGGCGGAGCCGTGGGTGAAGGTCCGGCCGAGCGGGGGCCGCGTCGACGAGCAGGTGCGCGCGGACGTGCGCGTCGACTGGTCGCGTGCGCCCAAGGGTACGAGCCGCGTGCCGATCACCGTCTCCGGTCCGGACGGCAGCACCGTGAAGGTCACGGCGGTCGTGGAGAACCCGAAGGCGCCACGCTCGCAGCTTCAGGGCTTCATCGAGGCGAACGGGTACGTGTCCATGGACGCCGAGCACGCCGCCCGCGCCACCGGCACCGGGTCGATCAGGTGGACGCGCGTTCCGGGCATCGGCCGAACCGGCGCGGGCATGGAGCCGTACCCCGTCACCGCCGCTAGCCAGGAGCCGGGCGCGGGCCCGCGGCTGGAGTACACGATGACGCTCTTCACCGACGGGCCGGTGAAGGTCTGGGCGTACCTGTCGCCCCGCAACCCAGTGCTGTCGCCCGACGGGCTGAGGTACGCGATTTCGATCGACGACGCGGCGCCGCAGGTCGTCAACGTCACCAAGGCGACGGGCGCCGACGACACGGCCATGAACAGGCAGTGGGAGAGGAACACCTCCGACAACGTCAACCGCACGGTCACCACGCACAGCATCTCCGGGCCGGGGGTGCACGTCCTCAAGTTCTGGATGGTCGACCCGACGGTGGTGGTGCAGAAGCTCGTGGTCGACACCGGTGGGATGAAGACCAGCTACCTCGGACCGCCGGAGAGCCTGCGGGTCAGGTAAACGCGTCGAGGGCCGGGAGTAGTCTGGGCGCGGTGGAGGACCCTCGTCTCCCGGGGGCGGAGCCCGTACCGGAAGGGCTCGGTCTGGTGCACGAGGAGGGCCGGTCGATCCGGGCCACCTGGCGGGGTGCCGAGCTCTTCCGGTACGTGTACGTGCCCTGGGAACCGCAGATGGAGTCACCCCGGCCGTACTTCCACCCGCTGCGCACCCTCGGCGGCGATCTGGTCAGCCTGTACCGTCCGCACGACCACGTGTGGCACAAGGGCATCGCCTGGTCCCTGTGCAGCGTCGGCTCCGAGAACTTCTGGGGCGGGCCCACGTACATCCGGGGGCACGGCTACCGGCAGCTGCCGAACAACGGCCGGATGCGGCACCAGGGCTTCGACGCCGTCGCGCTGCATGACGGAGTGCTGCGCATCGACGAGCGGCTGTCCTGGATCACCGAGGCCGGGGTGGCCTGGATCCAGGAGCGGCGCCGGATCGGCGTGACCGCACTGCCGGACCACGGCGCCTGGGTCCTCGCCTTCGAGTCGGCCATGCACAACGTGAGCGGCGGGACCATCTCGATCGGCAGCCCAACCACGCACGGCCGCCCCGACGCCGGCTACAGCGGGCTGTTCTGGCGCGGCCCTCGGTCGTTCACCGACGGCCGGGTCGTCACACCCGACGGCGAGGGCGGCGACGAGTTCAGGGGGTGGCGAGGGCCATGGATGGGGTTCGCCGGCCGGCACGACGGACACGACGGCGCCTCCACGCTGCTGTTTCGCGACCATCCCGACAACTTCTGCTTCCCCACCCAGTGGTTCGTCCGTAGCCGGATGTTCGCCTGCCTGTGCCCGGCGCCGTTCTTCGACGCGGAGTACCCGCTGGCCGACGACGACTCGTTGACGCTGCGCTACAGCGTCTGCGTCGCCGACGGTGCGCTCGGCGTGTCCGGCTGCGAGCGGCTGGCCGCCCGCTGCGCGGAACGCGATCCCAACACCTGGCCGTGATCTTGCAGAAATTTCAAGACCGGTCTTGAAATTTCTGCAAGATCACGGCCAAACGGGAGGGGGCGTGGTGTCGATCTGGCCCGCTGCAGTTCGACGCGTAGGTAGGGGCGAGGCCCGCTCCTGACTACAGCCCAGAAAGGGACACACGATGCGATTCATGATGATGGTCAAGATCGACGAGAACGCCGGCCCGGCCGGCGGCCCCAGCGAAGAGCTGATGGAGGAGATGGGGAAGCTGATCGACGAGATGACCAAGGCGGGCGTGCTGCTCGACACCGCGGGGCTGCGGCCGACCGCGGAGGGGACGCGGGTGCACTGGTCCCACGGGAAGATGAGCGTGACCGACGGGCCGTTCACCGAGGCGAAGGAGGTGATCGGCGGCTACGCGATAGTCCAGGCGAAGTCCAAGGACGAGGCTCTCGAGTGGGCGAAGCGCTTCGTGCGGATCCACGGGGAGGACTGGGAGATCACCTCCGAGATCCGCCAGATCGAAGAGCCGACGTAGGGCGAGGCCTGAGCGGTCTCGGGGCGTCTTGCCGTCGCGGAGCAGGGGTGTTCTGATGGGTGCTCGTGACGGCTTCCGACACCCATCGCGCGATCGACGCGGTCTGGAGGATCGAGTCGGCGAGGATCATCGCCGGGCTCACCCGGATCGTGCGCGACGTCGGTCTTGCCGAGGAGTTCGCGCAGGACGCCCTGGTCGCCGCGCTTGGGGGGTGGCCTGAGTCGGGCGTCCCGGACAAGCCGGGCGCCTGGCTCATGGCCGTCGCGAAGCGCCGTGCGATCGACCATTTGCGTCGAAGCGAGCGACTCGAACGCAAGCACGCCGAACTCGGTCACGCCCTCGAGGCGCAACAGTCGACCGCCGGGCCGGATCTCGACGCGGCGGCCGACGAGTTCATCGAGGACGACCTCCTGCGCCTGATCTTCATCTGCTGTCATCCGGTTCTGTCCACCCAGGCGCGCGTCGCCCTCACCCTCCGCTTGCTCGGCGGTCTGACGACCGAGGAGATCGCGCGAGCCTTCTTCGTCTCGGAGCCGACGGTCGCCCAGCGGATCGTCCGGGCCAAGCGGACCCTCGCCGCGGCGCGCGTCCCGTTCGAGGTCCCCGAGGGAGCCGAGCGTGAGGCCCGCTTGTCGTCGGTGCTCGAGGTCATCTACCTCATCTTCAACGAGGGCTACGCGGCGACCGCCGGCGACGAATGGATGCGGCCGGCGCTCTGCGAGGACGCGCTGCGGCTCGGCCGCATCCTGGCCGAGCTCGCGCCGAAGGAGCCGGAGGTCCACGGCCTCGTCGCGCTGATGGAGATCCAGGCGTCGCGTACGCGCGCCCGGACCGGCCCATCCGGCGAGCCGGTCCTGCTGCTCGATCAGGACCGCACGCGCTGGGACCGAATCCTCATCCACCGTGGTCTCGCGGCGCTCGAACGCGCCGAGGCGCTCGGCGGCGGGTTCGGCCCGTACACGTTGCAGGCCGAGATCGTCGCCTGTCACGCGCGGGCCCGTACCGCGGAGGAGACGGACTGGGTGCGGATCGCCGCGCTCTACGAGGCGCTCGCCCGGCTGACCCCGTCGCCCGTAGTCGAGCTGAATCGTGCAGTCGCGATCGGGATGGCCCTCGGTCCGGCGGCGGGCCTCGAGCTGGTCGACGTACTGGCCTCGGAGCCGTCGCTGGTGCACTACCACCTCTTGCCCAGCGTGCGCGGCGATCTGCTCGCCAAGCTCGGCCGCCTCGACGAGGCCCGCGCGGAGTTCGAGCGTGCGGCATCGCTGGCACAAAACGAACGCGAGCGCACACTGATGCTCGAGCGCGCCGCCGCGTGCACGCCGGCCTAACACCGACGCTGACGTGCCGGCCGCGCGGCAGAGGAGACGAGTCGGTTCAGCGGACGCCGTAGAGGTGTTCGAGGGCGAGCTGGTCCAGCCGCTCGTAGGCCATGCCACGGGAGGCGAGCGCCGCTACGTCCGTCTCCTCGTCCCGCAGCGACCGCAGATCCTCGCCCGCCGCCAGCGTCGGCTGGGCGAGCTCGTCGACCCGGGCGGCGCGCAGCGCCTCGTGTACCTCTGGGTCGGCTCGGAACGCCCGGACCTTCTCCCGCAGGATCAGGTAGTTGCGCATGCATCCGCGGGCCGACTCCCACACCCCCGCGTCGTCCTCGGTCCGCGGCGGCTTGAAGTCGAAGTGCCGCGGCCCGTCGTACCCGCCGTTTTCCAGGATGTCCACCACCCAGAACGCTCCGCGCGCGTTGCCGGCGCCGAACCGTAGGTCTTGGTCGAAGCGGGGGCCGTTCTGGCCGTTGAGGTCGACGTGGAAGAGCTTGCCGTGCCAGAGGGCCTGGGCGAGGCCGTGCGCGAAGTTGAGCCCGGCCATCTCCTCGTGGCCGACCTCGGGGTTGAGCCCCACCAGCTCCGGGTGCTCGAGGGCCTCGATGAAGGCGAGGGCGTGCCCGATGGTGGGCAGCAGGAGATCGCCGCGCGGTTCGTTGGGCTTCGGCTCGAGCGCGAAACGGAGCGGGTAGTCCTGGTCGCGTACGTAGGACGTGAGGATGTCGAAGGCTTCCTTGTACCGGTCGAGGGCGGCGCGGACGTCCTTGGCCGCCCCGGACTCCGCGCCTTCCCGGCCGCCCCAGCAGACGTAGGTGCGCGCGCCCAGCTCGGCGGCGAGGTCGACGTTGGCCATCACCTTGCGGAGGGCGAACCGGCGTACGTCCCTGTCGTTGGCGGTGAAGGCGCCGTCCTTGAACACCGGGTGGGTGAAGAGGTTGGTGGTCGCCATCGGGACGACCAGCCCGTGTTCGTCCAACGCCTTGCGGAACCTGGCGATGTGCCGCTCCCGTTCGGCGCCGTCCGCGTCGAACGGGAAGACGTCATTGTCGTGGAACGTCACGCCGTACGCGCCGAGCCTGGCCAGCTCGGCGACGCCCCGGGCCGGGTCCAGCGGCTCCCGGGTCGGGTCGCCGAACAGGTCGAGGGCCCGCCAGCCCACTGTCCACAGTCCGAACGTGAACCTGTCGCCAGGTGTGGGCGTATACGGGTCGTGTGTGGTGGTCACGTGTATCCCCTCTCTCCCTTGGCCGTGATCTTGCAGAAATTCAAATCGGCCGATTTGAATTTCTGCAAGATCACGGCTGGGCGTGCCATGCGGCCGTGTCGTCGCGCAACGCGGCGTACTGCTCGCGGATCTCCGGGCGCGGGGTGTCCTCGTAGGTCTGCGCGGCCGGCGGCCTCCACGGGGGCGGTTCGGCGTCGCCGGAAAGCGCCCACGCCGCCTGCCGGGCCGCGCCGATCGCGACGTACTCGGCCGGCTCCGGCACGTCCACGGGCATCCCGAAGACGCTGGGCGCGAGCCGCCGGACCGCACCGGAGCGCGCCCCGCCCCCGATGAGCAGCAGGCGTCGCACGGTCGCGCCCTGGGTGCGGAGGTAATCCACCGCGTCGGCCAGGCTGGCCAGCATCGCCTCCACCGCGGCTCGGGCGAGGTTCTCCCGGGTGGCGGAGGCGGTCGTCAGGCCGCGCAGCACACCGGTCGCCTCGGGCCGGTTCGGTGTGCGCTCCCCGTCCAGGTACGGGAGCAGGGTGACGCCGTCCGCGCCGGGCCGGGCCCGCAGCGCGAGCCGGGAGAGCTCGCCGGTGTCGACGCCGAGCAGCCCGGCGGTCGTGGTGAGGATCCGGGCGGCGTTGAGCGTACAGACCAGCGGAAGGAAGCGGCCGGTGGCGTCGGCGAAACCGGCGACCATGCCGGACGGGTCGGCCGTCGACTTCTCCACGGTCACGAAGGCGGTGCCGGATGTGCCGATGGACACGGCGACGTCGCCCGGCCGCAGCCCCATGCCGAGGGCCGCGCCCATGTTGTCCCCGGTGCCGGGGGAGAGGATCGCGCCGCCGCTCGTTTCGCCAACGGTCTCGGCGGGTGCGGCGACCCGGGGCAGCCGGACGTCGTGGCCGAGGGCGGTACGCGCGAACTCCGGAAGCCATCCCTCACCCGGCGACCAGTAGCCGGTGCCCGAGGCGTCGCCGCGGTCAGTCGTCGGCTCGCGCCCTGCTCTTCCCGCCCCCCTGCCCTCAGGGCCCGCCCCCCCGCCGAGCCGCCAGGTGAGCCAGTCGTGCGGAAGGAGCACGGAGGTCGTCCGGGCGGCGGCCTCCGGCTCGTTCTCGGCGAGCCAGCGCAGCTTCGTCACGGTGAACGAGGCGGTGGGTACGCTTCCGGTCCTGCTCGCCCACACCTCCGGGCCGCCCAGCTCGTCGATCAGGTCGCGGGCCTGCGGGGCGGATCGTACGTCGTTCCACAGCAGCGCCGGACGCACCGTGCGGCCGTCCTCGTCCAGGGTCACCATCCCGTGCTGCTGTGCAGCGACGCCTATCGCCGAGGCCTGGCCGAGCATCCCTCTTCCGGCCTCGTTCAGCGCGTCCCACCAGGCACGGGGGTCGGTCTCGGTTCCGTCCGGGTGTGCGGCGCTGGCCTCCTCGACGATCTCCCCGTCCTCGGCCCTGCACAGCACGACCTTGGTGGACTGGGTGGACGAATCGATTCCCGCGACGTACATATCGCTGCTCAACTGCCACACCTCCGCACGCGCGCCCTCACTTGCCGAACCCCGCGGTCAGCCCGCCCAGGAGCTGCCGTCGCGCCACGATGTACAGGAAGATGATCGGCAGCGCGGACAGGATCACCGCCGCCATGATCCCGGGCACATTGATTCCATACTGACCCTGAAACTCCCGCAGCGCGAGAGGGACGGTGCGCACGTTCTGGCTCTGCGTGAGGATCAGCGGGAAAAGGAAGTTGTTCCATACCTGCAGCGAGTTGTACATGACGACCGCCACCAGCGCCGGCCGGGACAGCGGAACGACGAGGCTCCGCAGCAGCCGGAAATGCCCGGCGCCGTCCATCACCATCGAGTCGTAGAGATCGTTCGGGATATCCCGAATGAAGTTGACCAGGATGAGTACGGTAATCGGTATGCCGAAAGCGACCTGCGGGGGAATCATTCCGAACAGCGTGTCGTACAGGCCGGTCCGGTTGATGATAACGTAAATGGGAATGATGGCCGCCTGGTACGGTATCGCCAGGCCGAGCAGGAACACGTTGAAGACGAAGAGCACGGTCCGGCTCGCCACCCGGCTGATCGCGTACGCGGCCAACAGGGACACGAGCGTTATCAGCGCCACGCTGCTGACCGTGACGAACAGGCTGTTCAGGAAGAACAGCCCGATGCCGCCCTCGATTACCGACCGATAGTTCTCCATCGTGAGATCCCCGGTGGGCAGCCACGGGCTACCGCTGAGGAACTCGGCCGGCGTGCGGAAGCTGCTGATCACCATGTAGTAGATCGGGTAGACCGCGACGACCAGCCACATCAGGCCGGCGACCAGCGGCAACGGCCGCGTCAGCCTGCCAAACCCTGGGGTGGTCACTAGAACCCCTCCTGCTGGCTACGCATCCGGGAGAAGCCGGTGACCCGCAACAGCACGATGGAGAGGGTGAGGCCGACGGTCGCCAAGATCACCGCGATGGCGCTCCCGTAACCGAAGTCGGTCTCCTTGAAGGCGCTGAGATACATATGCAGTGGCAGGATCCTGGTCGCGTAGCCCGGGCCGCCGCCGGTCATCACGAAGACAACGTCGAAGTAGGTCAACGAACCGGTGAGAATCAGCACGGTCGAGGTGATTATCGTGTATTTGAGCTGCGGCAGCGTAATCCGAAAGAATTGTTGCAGCGTTCCGGCGCCGTCGATCCGGGCTGCCTCGTACAGCACCTGCGGGACCTGCCTGGCGCCGGCCTGGTACAGCAGCGTGTGAAACGGGATGAACTGCCAGGCGATCACCGCGATCACCGCGTAGACGGCCAACGAGGTGTCGCCGAGCCAGGTCCGGCCGAGCCCGGACAGCCCCACGGAACTCAGCGCGGTGTTGAGCGCCCCGCTTGGCGCGAGGATCGCGGACGACCAGATCAGCCCGACGGCTACCGCGGAGAACAGCAACGGCAGGAAGTACAGGACGCCCAACACCGCGCGGTGTCGCTGCCTGCCGGCCAGGTAGACCCCGAGCAGCAGGCTGATCGGGGTCTGGATGAGCCACGACAGGCCCATCACCTGGACGGTCAGCAGCAGCGCACGTGCGGTAACCGGGTCCGTGAAGGCCTCCGTCCAGTTGCCGAGCCCGGCGTATTCCGCGGGCGAGACGCCGTCCCAGTCGTAGAGGCTGAGGACCCCGGCCATGATCATCGGCACCAGCGCGAACGCCGCGAAGAAGGCCGCCGCGGGGGCCAGCAGCAACGCCGCCACGATCCAGCGCATGCGCCGCGGTCGCCCCCGAGGACGCACGCGACGAGGCACGTCCTGCCGGAGTCGCGCAGGAGCCAGCACACTCATTGGCCGATGGTCTTGTTCATTCGGTTCGAGAACTCCTGCGGGGTTATGTCGAGCAGGAAGACGAGGTCGAGGTTGGTCAACAGCTCCTGTGCCTGCTCGGGCGACAGCGCCTGGTCCCAGGACTGGGTGAAGGCCGGTGCGTCCTTCGCGAGGTTGAAGACGAAGGTCAGCCAGTCCGAGTACTCCGTGCCGCTCAGCCGCTGCTCGATCCCGTTCAGCGGCGGCACCAGGCCGATGTTGATCAGCCCATCGAGGTACTGGTCGCTCAACATCGCCTCGCTGAGGAAGGTCGCCGCCACGTTCTTGGTCTTCGACGCCTCGCTGATCGAGAAGTAGCTCGTCGGGTTACCGACCACGTTGGCTGGATCGCCCTTCCCGCCCTCGACCTCGGGGAAGGTGAACCAACCGAGGTTGCCCGCATCCAGGAATTCCTCGGCGTTGGACGAGAACCGGGCGAAGTCCCAGCTCCCCATCAGGTGCATCGCCGCTTTGTTGTTGTAGATGAGCTGGGTGGACTGTTCGGTGTCGTAGTTGAGCGAGGTGAAGCCGGCGGGGAAGGCCTTGAGCCTGGCCAGCTCCTGGATCAAGCGGTTCGCCTCCAGGAACGCCGGGTCCGAATAGGCTCCGGCCTCCTGCTGTACGACCCGGTTGAACACCTCGGGACCGCCCAGCCGGTCGACGAAGTACTCCAAATACATGAGCCCGGGCCACTGATTCTTCCCGGCCAGGCTGATCGGGTCCACCCCAGCACGCCGCAGCTTCCGTACCGCGTCCAGCGTCTCCGACCACGTCCTCGGGGGTTCCAGGCCGTTGTCCTCGAAGATCGGCTTGTTGTAGTAGAAGACGACCGGTTGGGTGCCCGTGTTGGGTATGCCATAGACCGTGCCGTCGATGGTCACCGGCTCCATCACCGACGTGAGGTACTTGCTGGTGTCGACGTCCTTGCCCAGGGCGTAGACCTTCCCGGCCTCCACCTGGGACCCGAGGACGCCGCCACCCCAGCCGAAGAAGATGTCCGGCGGGTTTCCCGCGCCCATCGAGACGCGCAGCTTGTTCTTGAAGGGGTCGTTCTCGAACCACTGCACGGCAACTCTCATGTTGTCGTGGCTGGCGTTGAAGCTCTTGATGATCTCGTTCATGAGATCTTGTTCGTCTGCGACCCTGACGTCCCAGACGGTCGCGGTGTTACCGCCCTGTCGTCGTTGTTCCTCGCCCACCCCGAAGCCGCACGCTGCGAGCGCTGCGCCGAGCGAGAGGGCTCCGGTGCCGCCAAGAAAGTTGCGGCGGGTCAGTTTTTGGTCCATTTTCCTCACCCCTGTCTCGCCCGTCGCGCGCGGGACGGACGGAGGGCCGGCCATGGCCGCCTCGGCCATGTAGTTTGTATGGCGACTACACTAAGTGGCCGTAAACGGGACGTGTCAAGGGAATCGGCGACCGGCATCGGACATCTGACGAGGTTTACCGTTCTCGGTACGAGCGTTGCGCGCCCATCTTCGTTAGGCTGCCGAACTAAGCGGCAAGGAGGGGACGTTTTGGACAGCGGCAGCACCGCCGGGCCGGTTCCCGCGGACCAGCGGAACGTACGTCGGCACAACCTCGGCCTTGTGATGCGCAGCATCAGCGTGACCGGCTGGAGCACCCGGGCACGTCTCGCCACCGCGACGGGCCTGACCAAGGCGACGGTGTCGAGCCTCGCCGGTGAGCTGATCGAGGCAGGTCTGCTGACGGAGTCGGGGGCCCAGGCCAAGGGGGCGACCGGGCGTCCGGGCAGCGTGCTGGAGGTCAACCGGCAGGGACATGCCGGAATCGGCCTGGAGATCAACGTGGATTACGTCGCGGCGTGCGTCACCGACCTCGGCCACCGGGTCCGCTACCACCGGGTGGAGTGCGTCGACAACCGAACCGAGCACACGGCCTCGCTGAACCGACTTGCCCGCATGGCGTCCGCGGCCCTGCGCGCGGCCGAGGAGTTCGAGCTCACCCCGCAGGGGATCGCCGTCGCCGTGCCCGGCATCGTGGAGCCCGAGCGGGGACGGCTGCTCCGCGCCCCCAACCTCGACTGGACCGATCTGCCGATCGTGGATCTTCTCGCGGAGCGGCTGGGCCTCGCTCCCACCGAGATCTGGCTGGACAACGAGGCCAACCTCGCGGCCCTCGGCGTGCTGTGGTTTGCCGGCGGCTCGGCGTGGGGGGACTTCGTCTACGTCTCGAGCGAGATCGGTGTCGGTGCGGGAATCGTCACGGACGGGCAGATGTACCGCGGCGCACGGGGCTTCGCGGGCGAGATCGGCCACGTGAGCATCGACCCCTCCGGTGAGCCCTGCGGCTGCGGCGGCCGGGGCTGTATCGAGCGGTACTGCGGGCAGGAGGCGATCCTCCGGTCGGCGGGTCTGCCGACCGACACGGCCACCAGCACCGGCAACCCGGACGGCCCGGTCACGGAGCTGCTCGCCGCCCTGGAACGGGAGGAGCAGCGGGCGGTGCGGGCGGTCCGCCGGGCCGGGGAGGCGCTCGGTGTTGGCCTGGCCAACGTCATCAACGTCATCGATCCGGACACGGTGGTCCTCGGCGGGATCTTCACCCCGCTCGCTCCATGGCTGGTCGAGCCGCTGACCGCGGCGTTGGCGGGGCAGGCGATCGCCGCACCGTGGTCACCGCCGCGGGTCGCCGTCTCCTCGCTCGGCCCGGAGGCGGCGGTACGTGGCGCCGCGGGCCTGGTGATCGAGCAGATGCTGAGCGATCCCGCGCGCATCACCCGCTCGGGCCAGGGCCTCGGCAACAACCGTCACGTCTGAGGGTGCCGGCGACCGGACGAGCCAAGGTCCCGGGCGCGATTTCGGCTGCCGAATCTGTGCAGGGACGTCCACGACAGGGCCGTGGCGGCGACGAACGCCGCGGCGGTGAGCCCCCAGGCCGGCCAGTAGGCGCCGGTGACGTCGACGATGGCGCCGAAGGCCGGCGGCGTGATGCACAGCCCTGTGTAGAAGCCGGCGAGCACGTGACCGGAGGCGCGGGCGACCCGGGATGCCGGCACCACGTCGATCACCGCGAGCATCGCCACGGCGGTCCAGGAAGAACCGCTGAAGCCGATCACTATCGCTCCGGCCCACAGGCTCCAGGTGGCCGCGGCGCCGGCCACGAACAGCGCGATGCCGGCCACTGCCGCGGCAGCCATGCCCACCAGGCCGGTTCTCCAGCCACCACGCAGCCGGCCGGCCACCGTTGCCCAGGCGATCCGCGCGACCACCGCGCTGATTCCGACCACGGCGAGGAGCATCCCGGCCGTGCCCTGGCCGAGACCGGCCCGCTCGTGCGCGTAGAGGACGAGGTACGTGGTCACCGTCGCCATCCCCGCGCCCATGAGGAACGCGTAGCTGGCGAGGTACCGGACCACCGACGGGAAGCGGTGCGGCGAGGGATCCTCGCCGCCCTCCGCGTCCGCGCGGGCACCTGCGCCGGCGTCCGCCGGCACCATCGTCACCAGCGGCAGGAGGGCCAGCCCGATCGCCGCGCAGCCGAGCAGCGCGCTGCGCCATCCCACCGCGAGTGCCAGCGGCGGCAGCGCCGCGCCCGCGATGAACGCGGCGATCTGCACTCCCGCCTGCTTCACGCCGACGAGCGTCCCGTGCCACTCGCCGTAGTCCCCTCTGCTGAGCGCCGCGTTCGTCGTCGGGTTGCTCATCGCCGTGGCCGCGCCGGCGAGCCCGACCCCGGCGACGAGCCAGCCGTACGTCGGGGCCGCCGCCACGGCGACGAACCCGACGGCGGCGAGAAGCAGCAGGCCGACGACCGCCCGTCGCCCCCCGACGCGGTCGGCAACGCCGGCCGCGAGCAGCGAGAACACGGCGGCGGCGACGTAGTAGGCGGTGATCAGCGCGCCCAGCAGGGACCGGCTGAGGCTCAGTTCGCTGGCGAACACCGGGGCGAGCGCGCCCAGCGCGAACTGCATCAGGTTGCTCGCCGTCATCGTCCCGGCGAGCAATGCGCCGAGCGCGAACAGGCGGAACCCGCCCAGGTCAGACGTAAGCGACATGTCTTTGCCGCATTCTGACAGGTCGGTGTCGACCGATTTCCGGCGGGGGCTGGGGCCCCCGCCGAGATCTATGTTGTGGGGGTCCTAATCGGACAAACGACCCCCACAACATAGATCTCGGCGGCGATGGCCGCACGGCTCACACGCGCTCACACGTACGCAGGTGACGGCGACCGGTGGCCCCCGGCGACCACCTCGCGGTAGGCGACGGCGAGCCGGCCCACCGCGGCGTCGAGCAGGTCAGGCGGCTGGGTGTAGGAGAGCCGCAGATGGTGGTCGAGCGTGCCGTCCGCGCCGAACACCGGGCCGGGCACCACCCGGACGCCGTGCCGCGCGGCCGCCTCGGCCACCGCAGGCGCGACCGGCTCGGGCAGCTCGGCCCAGACCACCAACCCGCCGGCCGGCTCGGCGAACCGCCATTCCGGCAGGTACCGGCGCAGCGGCCCGCACAGCGCGGCGCGCCGTTCGGCCAGCTCGCGCGCCCGGTTCTGGCGAATCCCGGCAACGTCGTCGAACAGCTGGGCCCCGACGAGCTGCTCCAGGAACGGGCTGGCGAGGTCGAGCGACGCCCGGGTCGCGGCCAGCCTCCGCACCATGGGCGGCGTGGCCCGGATCCAGCCCACTCGCAGTCCGCCCCACACCAGCTTGTCCAGCGAGCCGATGCTGAGCACCCGCCCGTCGGGGTCGTGGGCGGCGAGCGGCCGCGGCATTCCGCCGCGCGGGGTGTCGATCTCGAGTTCGGCCGCGCTCTCGTCCACGGCGACGTACGTGCCGGCGCGCCGCGCCGCGCCGACCAGCTCGGCGCGCCCCTCATCCGTCATCAGGGCCCCGGTCGGATTGTGGAAGTCAGGGATGAGGTACGCGAAGCGGGCCTCACGCATACCGGCGACGAGGATCTCCACATCCCAGCCCGCACCGGTGACCCCGGCGGGGACGAGCCGTCCCCCGGCCATCCGGATCGCCTCCAGAGCGTGTGGATAGCTGGACGACTCGACGAGCACCGGATCACCGGCGTGCAGGAGCAGCCTGAGGAGCAGCACGAGAGCGTGCTGGGCGCCCGCCGTCACGAAGATCTGGTCCGGTGCCGTACGGACGCCGCGCTCGGTGTACCGGCGGGCGACAGCGGCCCGCAGCTCCTCGAGGCCTGCCGTCTCGTAGCCCGACCGGCCCGTGTACGCGGGTAGCCGCTCGGCCGCGGCCGCGACGACGGCGGGTAGGCCGTCCACCGCCGGCGGAGCGGCCACGCCCAGGTCGATCAGCTCCGGGTCCGGGTGCAGGGGCGGCCGGTAGGAGGAGGACCTCCCGTGTCCGGACGGAAGCGTGGTCCAGCTGCCGGACCCCTGGCGGCTTTCGATGTAGCCCTGCTCCCGGAGCCGATCGTAGGCGGCGGTGACGGTTGTCCTGCTGACGCCGAGGGCCCGGGCGAGGTCACGCTCGGCCGGCAGGCGTACCCGCAGCGGCACCCGACCGTCGAGGATCAGGGCCCGCATCCCGAGCGCGAGCGCGCGGTAGTACGGCTGCTCCACGGCGTCCACGGTCAGAATCCGGGCCAACTGTGCCCCGCCAACCGCTCGTGGACCGTTTTCCATAAGGCCAATTTCTCGTATTGGCCATTCAACTACAAGGCCACTTGCCGGAAGAATGGGCGACATCATGCCTCTCCTCCTGCGTCGCCTCATCCAGCTCTACGTCGGCCTCACCCTCTACGGGACGGGGATCGCCCTGCAGGTCTCCGCGGGCCTCGGCGTCGATCCCTGGGACGTCTTCCACCAGGGCCTGGCCCGCCGCACCGGCATGTCCATCGGTACGTGGATCATCATCGTGGGCGTCCTGGTGATGTTGCTGTGGATCCCGCTCCGTCAGCGTCCCGGGATCGGGACCGTGAGCAACGCCGTCGTGGTCGGGCTCGTCGCCGACGCCGCGCTTGCGCTGCTCCCGGAGCCGGGGACGCTCGCGCTGCGCTG
This sequence comes from Streptosporangiales bacterium, assembly GCA_009379995.1. GTDB lineage: Bacteria > Actinomycetota > Actinomycetes > Streptosporangiales > WHSR01 > WHSR01. The sequence continues at coordinate 16,766 of WHSR01000016.1, read as the reverse complement.
GACGTACCTGATCACCGCGATTCTGATCGGCGGCGTCGCGACCGGCTGCTACATCGGCGCCGGCCTCGGCCCCGGCCCGCGCGACGGCCTGATGACCGGGCTCGCCGCCCGTGGTCATTCCATCCGTGTCGTACGCACCGCCATCGAGCTGACCGTTCTCGCGGCCGGCTTTCTGCTCGGCGGCACGGTCGGCGTCGGCACGGTGCTGTATGCGGTCTCCATCGGCCCGTTGGCGCACGTCTTCATTCCGCTGCTGGACATCGACCGCCGAGCAGGGAGGCTCTCCGCGGGTAGGCGGGACCACTAGGGGAAATCACCCTCTTGTCGCAGGCAGGTGTCCGCCGTGCGTTCTCCTCGCCCGGCCACAGGGACGGGCAAGGAGGTTCCAGGATGCGAACGGAACGGAAAAGTCTGTCGGTGTTGACCGCACGGCCGGCCTCGGCGGCCGACCCGTCGAGCATCCCGATCGACCCCGTCACTTTCGACGCGGTCTACGTGGTGAACGGAGGCGATGGCGAAACCAGCTCGATCTCGGTCATCGACGCCGAGCGGGACACTCTCGCCGGAACCATCGAGCTGACCGACGCCGCATGGCCGCACCACATCTACCTGAGCGCCGACGGGCGGAGGCTCGCCGTGGCGGTCCCCGGCATAGATCTGAGCATGGGCCACGGCGAGATGCCCGAGCCGGGCATGGGCGCGGTGATGGTCCTCGACGCGAGGACGGGCGCCACGGTCAGATCGCGGACCACCCCCACCAGGAATCACAACGCCGCCTTCTCGCTGAACGGCCGGGAAATCTGGACCGGGCAGATGATGATGGACATGCCCGGCACTGTCCTCGTGCTCGACCCGAACACGCTGGAGACGCGGCGGGAGATCACGGCCGGCGTCATGCCCCATGAGGTCACGTTCGCCCCGGAGGGGAATGCGTACGTGGCCAACGCCATGTCGAACGACGTCACCGTGATCAACTCGTTCACGAAGCGGGTCGTCAACACGATTCCGGTGGGCGACCTCCCGGTTGGCGCCTGGCAGGGCGACAACGGTTACGCGTATGTCGACAACGAGCACAGCATGACCGTCTCCGCGATCAACCGGCGTGCACAGCGGGTGGCGCATACCTACGACCTCGGCTTCACGCCGGGGATAGCGCTGCTCGGCCCCGACGGCCACCTGTGGGTGACCGACGCCGACAACGGGCAGGTGGTCCTGTTTTCCGCCAGACGGGACGTTCGGCTGAAGGAGATTCCGGCCGGCGACGGCGCCCACGCGATCGCGTTCTCGGGCAACGGGAAGACCGCCTATGTCACGAACCAGGCGGCGAACACCGTCTCGGTGATCGACGTCAGAACCCACACCGTGAAGAAGACCATCCGGGTCGGGGGGAAGCCGAACGGCCTACTGTGGCGGCGGGGCTGAGCTGGCGTTACCGGCTAGCGGCCGGCGAAGTCGGCGAGTACCTGGTTGAACTCCTCGGGTTCCTCCAGGAACGGGCAGTGCGCGGAGCGTGTGAACACGTGCCAGCGCGCGTCGGGCAGGTGTTGCGCCATCCACTCGCCGACGGCGTTGGGGTAGACGCGGCTTTGCTTTCCGCTCAGCACCAGTACCGGTAGTTCGACGGCCGGAACCATGGCCCGCCAGTCGGAGTGGAAGGTGCTCCACTCGATCTCGGCTGCCGCCCGTACGGGCGTCTTCAGGATCTCGTCGACCATCCAAGCCTTGTCGGATGCGGCGACCGGCTCGGCGAACATGGCGTCCACGAGGTCGGCGGCGACCGCCCTGGGGTCGGCCCGCCAGGCGTCGAGGAACTCCCGCTCGGCGGCGACGTCGGCGTAGCCGAGCTCCCAGTCCGGGTCGGGGACCGGGTACGACGGGCGGTTGTTGGGATAGGGCGACATCTCCAGGTAGACGGCTCGAGCGAGCCGGTACGGCCCGTACTGCTCCAGGTAGGCGAGGATCGTGTTGGCCGCGAGGGACCAGCCGACCAGGGTCACGCCGCGCAGCCCCAAGGCGTCCACGACGTCACGGACGTCGGCGGCGTGGCGGGCGATCCGGTGGCCGTGGCCGACCTTCTCGGACTCCCCGTAGGCGCGTGCGTCGATCGCGACCACCCGGAAACGGTCGGCGAGCCCGCTCAGCTGTTCGCGCCACCACGGCGTGGACATGCACCACCCGCCGAGCAGGAGGACCACCGGCCCGTGTCCGCCGGTGTCGACGACGTGGATTCCCGCCCCGTCGGTGGTGGTGACGGTGGTCTGGTACGGCCGCCCGGGTGGTCGCAGCGCCCGGCCCGGCCCCTCCTCACCGGCCTGGGCGGGCGACGATCGCGACGCCCACCCGATCCCGAGGCCGCCCGCGACCAGCAGGACGTTGCGACGGTTGATGCGGGGCTGCTGCTCAGCCATCGGCCCTCCGGTGATCCAATTCCAGGGCACGAGACTAGGGGTTCGGCAGACGAGTACGTGTACGGTCCCGACGGCGCGGCGAAGTGTTCCATCCCGGTGCTCATATGAACGGTTACGATTTAAGTGTTCATATGATGGGGAGGAGATAACGTCGTGGCTCGGTACGTCGTAATGTCCTGGCCGGGTTCGCCCGGGGCTGCCACACGGGCCGAGCGTCAGCCGTGTCCTTACCGCGCCTATGTTCCCGACCCGCTGGTTGGCCGGCCCTTGATGCTCACGGCTCAACGGTCGGCGGACGCCGCCGACGCGGAGCGCCAGGTCGCTGGGCTGAACGCCGCCGGGCGGAGTCTGGTGAGCTTGGAAGCGCTGGCCCGGCTGCTGCTGCGCGCAGAGGCGGTGGCCAGTTCCTTCATTGAAGGCCTGCACATCAATGTCCGGCGCCTGGCGAAGGCGGACGTGGCCGAGCGTGTCGGCCTGAACGCGCGGGATGACACCGCACGTGCGGTTCTCGGCAATGTCCGGGCAATGGAATCGGCGCTGGAACTCGCGGATTCCGGAGACGATGTCACTGTCGAAGATGTCCTGGACCTGCATCGAAGGCTTCTCTCGGGGACACGGGACGAGCGCTTCGGCGGGGCGGTTCGGGTCGAGCAGAACTGGGTGGGCGGGAGCGGGATGACGCCCTGTACGGCGGACTACGTTCCGCCTCCGCCGGAGCTGGTTCCCGACCTCCTTGAAGATCTCTGCGCCTACATGTCCGGCGACGACCACCCCGTTCTCGTCCAAGCGGCGGTGGCGCACGCACAGTTCGAGACCATCCATCCGTTCGCCGACGGAAACGGTCGTACCGGCCGGGCGCTCATCCACCTGGTCCTGCGTCGGCGGGGCCTGGCCCCCCGCTTCTTGCCACCGATCAGCCTGATCCTGGCCTCACACGCCGACGCCTACGTTGCCGCGCTTACCAGCTACCGGTACGAGGGCGCAGCCGACTCCACCGACGCCCAGGAGGCGATGGGCACCTGCATCGACCGGTTCGTCGCCGACACCGCCCGGGCGTGTGCGGATACCGAACGGTTCGGCACAGATCTTGATGCCCTCGAGGCGCAGTGGCGCGACCGGTTGCGCAGGGTTCGCGCCGGGTCATCGGTTGACCTGTTGCTTCGCGCCCTCCCCTCTACTCCGGTACTCACTGTCGCCACCGCTGCGGACCTGATCGGGAGATCTGTCCAGCGGGCCAACGACGCCGTCAACCTGCTCGTCGAGGCCGGTGTGCTCAAGCAGACCACCATCGGACGGCGCAACCGTGCCTTCGAAGTCCCCGAACTGGTCAGCGCGATCACAGGGTTCGAACGCGCTCTCGCCGGCCCCTTGGGCGACACCCGCAGGGCACCACCAGCGCGTCCAACTCCTTACCGAGCCTGAGCGCCGGCGGTCACTTGAACGCTTCCTTGACGGCGGCGAGGTTTTCCGCGGAAATGTCGTTCACCTTCGCGATGGGAAACGGCTCGAGCAGTTCGAGTTCGTCGACCGGCGGGTACTCGCCGGGTGCTGGGCCCTTCGGCATCGTCGGGTAGTAGCCGGCGTCCGCGAGCGCCCGTTGGCCCTCCGGGGTGAACAGCCACGTCAGGAGCTTGGCGGCGTTGGGATGCGGTGCCCCGGAAAGCAGCGCGAGGTAGTGCGGGGAGAGATGGTTGCCGCCGTCCACCGGGAACACGAACTCGACGGGCGCGCCCTTGGCCTTGTCCCTTATGTAGAAGCTGTACGGATAGGTCGCCGCGACCGGGAACTCGCCGGTGGCCACGGCGGTGCCGGATGCCGCCGCGGTCGCCACGAGGTGGACGTTCTGCGCGCTCAGCCGCTGGACGAACCGCTCGTCGTAGCCTCCGTCGAACATGAGGTGGTTGAGGGTTCCGAACGAGCCGCCGAACTTCGTCGGGTCCTCCATCACCATCCTGCCCCTCCACCTCGGGTCGAGCAGGTCGTTCCACCCCTTGGGCGCCTGCGCCGCCTCGACCTGTTCGGTGTTGTAGAGGATGCCGAACGTGGACGCCGACGAGGAGTGCACGACGCTGTCCGGATCCCGGAAGCTCGGGTCCAGCCCTTCCGCGGTGGCCGGCACGAACTTCTCGAGCCGGTTCTGCTCGAGGTACGGAGCGATCGCCGTGTCGCCGCTCTGGGCGATGTCGGCGATGTGCTTTCCGGTCGCGAACTCTTGGTTGATCTTGCTGGTCATTTCCGGGCCGACGAAGAACTCTCCCCGTACCTCGATACCGGGGAAGCGCTCCTCGAACTTGTCGTACGCCGGGCGCCGGTCCTCCTCGCCAGGGCCGTACACGACCACCTCGCTCTGGCCCGCCCGTTGCGCGGCCTGGTAGAGGCCGGTCATGGCGTCGACAGCGGCCTTGCCGCCCAGGACCTCGGCGTCACCGGGCGCTATCTGTACGGTTCCCGGCTCCTGGGCTCCTCCGCCGCTACAGGCCGCGGCCGCTGACGCCAGCGCGAGCGCCGCCGCGCCGATCCGGATGTGGCGATTAAACAACCGCATCTTCCTTCCCTCCCGTCCTTGCCCAGCGGGCCAAGAGCCGCGACAGGCCTGCCACGAGCGCGAGGCCGATCGACAGCGAGCCGAGCATCATCGCGAGGAGCGCGGCGGCCTGGGCCGTCTCGCCCTGCGTGTAGAGCTTGTAGACCAGAAGCGGAACGGTGGCGGTCTCCTGGGAGGCGAGCGGATAGGGATCGCCAGGTTCCCCGAGACGACTATCGCCACCACGAACCAGCCTGCCAAGAAGCTCGGGGCGATCAGCGGCAGTACGATGCCGGCGAACATCCGCCGTGCGGAAGCCCCGCCGATGCGCGCCGCCTCCTCGAGCTCCCGGCCGATCTGGGTCAACGCGGGCTGGACCGAGCGGGTAGCGATCGGCATCGCCGCCACTATCAAGCCGAGAGCCACGATCCACACAGTGGCGTAGAGCTGCCGCAGTCCTGGGATGCTGACGTACACCCAGGCGATGCCGAGGGCCAGGACCACGCCCGGCACCGCCCACGGCAACCAGGTGGTCAGGTCGACCACCCGGCGGAGCCGGGACTCGCTGTGCGTCACCGCGTAGGTGATGAGTAGCGCCAGGGCCATGGTGACGAGGCCGCCGACGACGGCGACGAAGAACGTGGAACGGAGGGCGGCGAGCGTGCTCGGGTCGTCCAACAGCTCCTGGTAGTTGATCAGCGAGTAAGCCGCGTCGCCGCCGAAGAAGGGCTGCAGGCTGCCCTGGATGAGCTGAGCGAAGGGGAGCACGAGCGCGAGGAGCAGGTAGCCGAGGATGAACGCGGTACCTGCCCAGCGCCAACCGCCGATGTCCCACGGCTCGGTGCGGTAGCCCTTGCCGGTGACCGTCGTGTAGCGGCGATTGCCCAGCAGACGCCACTGGAGAAGGACCAGGGCGATGACGACCCCCACGATCAGCAGCGACAGGGCGCTGGCCCCGCCGTAGTCTGCGGGCGTCCGGTCGTTGACGAGCCCGTAGATCTGGGTCGAGAAGACACTGATGCCGGCCGGGACTCCGAGGAAGAGGGGGACGTCGAAGTACTCCAGCCCGATCACGAAGTTCAGGATCAGGACACCGGTGAGGGCCGGCGCGAGCACCGGCACGTCGATGCCGAGTAGGGTGCGCATCCGGCCGGCCCCCGCCGCCTGGGCCGCCTCCTTGAGGCTCCGGTCCATGGCCAGGAACGGGCCGAGGAGCAGGATGTAGCCGAACGCCGCGCTCTTCGCGGTGCTGACCAGGATCAGGCCGGTCCACGAGTTGACGTTGAAGAGCGTGGCCTCCGTGCCGGTTAGCGCCTGGAACAGGGTGTTGACGGGGCCGATGCGGGGGTTGCCCAGCATTCCCCAGCTGATCGCGTAGAAGAGCGGGGGTAGCGCGATGACGAGCACCATGGCCGGAGTGACCAGGCGCCGCAGCGGCGTGGTGGTGCGCGTCACGAGAAAGGCGAGGATCACGCCAGTCGCCGTCGACAGGATCGTGACCGACGTCGAGAGCAGCACCGAGTTCCTGAGCGTCTCGTACGTCGCCGGGTCGACATAGGTACGTCGGAACGCGTCGAACGACCACTGGGCGGGAAGACCCGGCTCCGCGTTCCGGAAGGCGCCGACCGCCAACATGGCGATGGGGAGTGCGAACAGGAAGAGGCAGAGAAGGGTGATCGGCAACAACCCGCGTGCGGTGGTGAAGGGTCCGGTACTCGGCCGGCCGAGACGTCCTAGAACTGTCACCGCGCGCTCCCACCCGATCCCACTAGGTACCGGTCCACGGGCCGGTCCACCGGGCCGAGCGTCACCCTACGCGTTGCGTCGGCAGTAGAGGAAGATCTGGATCTCGGGGGGCGCCTGGGTGGTCAACGGAGCGTAGGGGAAGACGCTGTGGTCGACCACCGTGAAGCCGGCCGCCTCGACGTTCGCGCGTAGCGGGTCCCGCAGGTAGCCGGTGACCCGGACCGGCGTGCCGAGGAAGGGGATCGACACATCGTCCACGTCGGCCTCCACCATGCTCAGCAGGAACCACCCGCCCGGCGGCAGGACCTCCCCGATCCGGGGTAGAGTCTCCACGATCTCGGCGCGTGGAAGCATCAGCAGCGAGAAGAAGGCGACGAGGGCGTCGAATCGGCCGAATCCGGCATCCACCCCGGCCAGGTCGAACTCCTGGAACCGGGCCTCGGGGACGTTGTGGCGGGCGAGCTCGAGCATGACGGGTGAGATGTCGATCCCGGTGACCTCACAGCCGCCGTCCACTAACTGGCGGGCCGTCGGCAGACCGGTGCCGCAGCCGAGGTCGAGCACCTTCGCTCCCGGCCGCAGCCGTTCGAGCAGCCACAGTCCGGCGGCGAGCTGACCTTCCTTGTGCGGGAAGGCTTCGTCGTAGCGTTCGCCGATGCGATTGAATGCCTCCGCCTGGAAGGCGCGGCGCTCGTCGAGATCCATGTTGCGGGGAGCTTAACCGGACAAACTTGCCCCCACAACCTGGTTCTCGCGGGACGAGCTCAGCGCCGTCCGCTCCACCGCGGTTCGAACAGTTTCCATTCGAGGTCCCACCGAGCGAGCCGTCGGCGGTCCAGCACCAGGCGGACGAGCAGCGAGACGAGCTGCAGCCCGAGGGCGGTCGCCAGGACGATACCGACACCGGCGGCGACGGCTTCGGTAAGCGTGTGCGAGCGGGTCTGCGGCGGGATGGTCGGCTGCCCCGTTCGGTCGAGCCATATCGTGACCCGGGCGCCGGCCCGCTTGCCGGGCGGGGCGCTCACCGCGCCTTTGCGTACTGTGCCGTCCTGGGCCACCCATCGGGCGGGCGTCGTACGCTGCGGCACACCGAGGTCACTCTGCATTGCGTTGGTCATCGACACGTCCTCCAGCAGCGTCGCCCTCACCGGCCGGTGGTCGACGGCCTGCCCGCGCTCGACCTGGACGCCGGCCCCGTACACCTTCTGTCCCACGTGCAGCGCGCCGAATGGGGCGAGAAGGACGAGCAGCACGATAGTGGCGAGCCGGGCCGCGCCCTCCAGCTGGTCCGAGGTACGGCGCAGCGGGTTGTGGGCGAGGCTCAGGCTGTGCCGGACATAGCCGAAGAACCGCGAAGAGCCGACGGTGGCCTTCATCGCCTACCTCCCATCCAGCAGCCATCGCGCTGACGCGTCGTTTGGATGTCGTTGCGGGGCCCGCGCTCGCCCGGTGCCTCGCGGTCCGCCGCTTTCGGTTCCGTACCCGTGGTGCCGAGGGCTATGTCCCTAATTCGGCGCGGTCAGCCCGGTGGCGGTGGCGTTCTCGTCGTAGTTGTCGTCCACCAGCACCACGTCCCGTCCGGAGCGGGCAAGCAGCGAGGCGGCGGTGGCGGCGCGGTACCCGCTGGCGCAATGCACCCACACCTCGCCCGGCGGGACCTCGGCCAACCGTGCGGGCAGCTCGTGCAGCGGGATGTGTCGCGCCCCGCGCAGATGCGAACGCCGCCACTCGCCGTTGAGCCGGGTGTCCAGGACGACGATCTCCGGCGCTCGCCGCCGCAGCTCGGCGCACAGGTCGGCGAAGCCCGCGACGCGCAGGGACGCGGTCCCCTCCGGCCCCACCCAGTCCGCCGGCGTGCCTACCGCCGCGGCGGCCGGCCGGTCGATCCCGATCCGTACGAGCTCCCGCTGGGTTTCGGCGATCTGCTCCGGGGATTCCGCCAGCAACGTCAGCGGCGCACCCCAGGGCAGCAGCCAGCCGAGGTAGGTGGCCGCGCTCCCGTCGAGGCCGAAGTTCAGCGTGCGGGGAACGTGGCCGCGCGCGAAGGCGCGGCGGGATCGCAGGTCCACTACCCACTCGCCGGCGTCCAGCCGGCGGCGCAACTCGCCCGCGTCCGCGCGGGCCGGGGGGCTGAGGTCGACCGGCGCCGGCCCGGCGGCGTTGGTGGGGGCCATACGGGCGTAGTACGCGGGATAGGCGTCGAGTCCGGCGAGCAACTGGTCGACGTAGTCGTTCTCGGCGAGGATCAGCGCCGGGTTGGTGCGCGCCTCGGCCCCGATCGTCGACGTGGTGCTGCTCACCTGGGTCGCCGCGCAGAAGCTGCCGAACCCGTGGGTGGGATAGATCTCGGCCTCGGGCGGCAGCAGGTCGGCCAGCCGGCGGGCGGAGCGATGCTGCGCGTGGGCGAGGGCCGCGGCGTGCTCGGCGCCGAGCAGATCCGTCCGCCCGGTCGAGCCGTACAGCAGCGATCCGCCGGTGAAGGCGGCGACCGGCCGGCCGGCCCTCTCCAGCACGTACGACAGGTGGGTGAACGTGTGCCCAGGCGTCTTGACGGCGCGGACGGCCAGGTCGGAGAGGAGATCGACGGTCTGTCCGTCGAAGACCTCGTGCCGCTCGAAGGCCACGTCGTCCTCGCCGGAGACCACGTACGTCGCGCCGGTACGGCGGGTCAGCTCCAGCCCTCCCGACACGTAGTCGTTGTGCAGGTGCGTCTCGAGCACGTGCGTGACGCGCAGGTCGCGCGCTTCCACCAGGGCGAGCACGCGGTCGATGTCCCGCTGGGGATCGACGACGATCGCGACGCCGTCCTCGGCGATCAGGTAGCTGCGGTCCCCCAGGGTCGGGGTGTCGATCGGCACGATGTCGGCCACGATCCCTCCTTGCCGAGATGGGGCCTGCCCTCAGGCGAGTGACAGGAACAGCCGCTCGAGCTGTTCCTCGGAGACCTCGCCGCTCTCGCCCTCGGCGATGCACTGCCGCAGCCCACTGGCGACGATCTTGAAAGCCGCGCGGTCGAGCGCGCGGGATGCCGCGGCGATCTGGGTGACGACCTCGGTGCAGTCGCGTCCTTCCTCGATCATGGCGATGATCCCGTCGATCTGGCCGCGCGCCCGCCGCAGCCGGTTGACCACCTGCGGCACCACGTTCTCGTCGATATCCATCGCGTCCTCCTGGCTCTGCGGCCCACGCGCCGTCCGGATTTATACCCCTCAGGGTATATCGCTAAGCCTTCCGGTGGTCCCGCAGGGACGCCGCCGGCCGGTCCGCACAAGAAATCGGTTGCCCTCCGGGGCGGGAATCTGCTGCACTACCGGCAACGGCCGATCGACCAGGGAGACGATTATGCGGGGAGCGTCCATGTCCATCCAGAAGGGAGACGCCTATCCAAAGGACATGACGCTTCGTGAGCACGTTGAACTTGGGGATTTTGGCGCATGTAGACGCCGGTAAGACGACCCTGACCGAGCGCCTGCTCTACTCCGTCGGTGTCATCGACGAGATCGGCAGCGTCGATGCCGGCAGTACCCAGACCGATTCCTTGGCGCTGGAACGGCAGCGCGGCATTACGATCAAGTCCGCCGTCGTGTCGTTCGTCGTCAACGACGTCACGGTCAACCTGATCGACACGCCCGGCCACCCGGATTTCATCGCCGAGGTGGAACGGGCGTTGAGCGTGCTGGACGGCGCCGTGCTGGTGGTCTCCGCCGTGGAGGGCGTGCAGGCGCAGACCCGTGTGTTGATGCGGACGCTGCAGCGGCTGCACATTCCCACCCTCATTTTCGTGAACAAGATCGACCGCGGTGGCGCGCACTACGAACGCGTACTGCAGAGCATTTCCGAGAAACTGACGCCGGCAATTATCCCGATGGGATCGGTCAGCGGGCTGGGCACGCGCAAATCCGGTTTCACGCCGTACGGCGCGGCCGACGTCGCCTTCACGGCGGGGCTGGCCGATTTGATCGCCGACCATGACGACGCGTTTTTGGCCGCGTACATCGACGACGAGACGAGGGTTTCGTACCCCCAACTCCGCGGCGAGCTTGCGGCGCAGACCAAGCGAGCGCTAGTGCATCCGGTGTTCTTCGGCTCGGCAATCACCGGTGCCGGCGTGGATTCATTGATCGCCGGCATCACGGAGTTTCTGCCCGCCGCCGAAGGCGATGCCGACGGCCCCGTTTCGGGCACCGTCTTCAAGGTCGAACGCGGTCCGGCCGGAGAGAAGATCGCGTACGCTCGCATGTTTTCCGGAACCGTCCGGATGCGAGATCGGCTGCGATTCGGCCGGGACAACGAGGGCAAGGTCACCGCGATCGGCGTCTTCGACCACGGCTCGGCAGTCCAGCGTGCGTCGGTCGCCGCGGGGCAGATCGGAAAGCTCTGGGGTCTCGGCGATATCCAGATCGGGGACCCGGTCGGCGCATCGCGAACGGGCTCCGAGGGCCACTACTTCGTCCCGCCGACCCTGGAAACGGTGGTCGTTCCCCGCCGCCCCGCCGACAAAGGCGCCCTGCGCGCCGCGCTCGCCCAGCTCGCCGAACAGGACCCGCTGATCAACGTGCGGCAGGACGATATTCGGCAGGAGATATTCGTCTCGCTCTACGGGGAGGTACAAAAAGAGGTCATCCAGGCGACGCTGGCCAACGACTTCGGCCTCGACGTCACGTTCCGCGAGTCGACGACGATCTGCATCGAACGGCCGGCCGGCACCGGCGAGGCCCTCGAGATCCTCAACTCGGAGTCGAATCCGTTTCACGCCACGATCGGGCTGCGCATCGATCCTGCGCCGAACGACTCGGGGATCGAGTTCCAATTGCGAGTCGACATTCGAACGGCGCCGATACACATCTACAAGAGCGTGGAAAGCTTCGCGGACATGATGGGGCAGTACGTCCGCCAAACGCTGCAGGAGGGCCTCTTCGGCTGGCAGGTGACTGACTGCATCGTGTCGATGATCAAATGCAGCTACAGCTCTTGGGATGGCCCTCCATCAACACGGGGACCGCTCAGCACGGCCGCCGACTTCCGAAAACTGACGCCGCTGGTCGTGATGAGCGCACTGAAGCGGGCCGGCACCAGGGTGTACGAGCCGATGCACCGCTTCCACCTCGAGATCCCGGCGGACACGCTCGGGTCGATGTTGCCCGCACTGGCACGACTGCGAGCCGTTTCCCGAACACAGCAAATGCGCGGCTCGTCGTACCTGCTGGAGGGCCAGATCCCGGCGGCTCGGGTACACGAGCTGCGGCAACAGCTGCCCGCGCTCACTCGCGGCGAAGGCGTGCTGGAGAGCGCCTTCGAGGGTTACCAACCGGTCCTCGGCACGATTCCGACCCGGCCGCGGTCGGACCACAACCCGCTCGACCGCAAGGAATACCTGCTGCACGTCCTGCGGCGGGTCTAGCGTCCGGCTGGGCCTCTCCGTCTGGTCACATTCGTCCAAGGCCACCGGGAGGCTGACTCGATAGCGTGCCCGGTGGAGCGACGTTGTCGCGGGATGATGGGAGCGCTTATGACAGAGACGGCTCCGGAGGAGAGCACCGACCGCGAACCGTCGGCCTGGCGGGCACTGGCACCGATGATGGATTTGGTGACACCGATGGCGGTTCGGGTGGCGGCCACGCTGCGGCTTGCCGACCTGATAGGCAACGGTGCCGTGGGCGTCGACGAACTGGCCGAACGGTCCGGCACGGATGCCGAGGCGCTGGGCCGATTGCTGCGTCACCTCGTTTCGCACGGCATGTTCGCCGAACGCCGGCCGGGCAAGTTCACGGTCAACGAGCCGGCGAGGCTGCTGCGTTCGGATCATCCGTCCGGAATGCGCGTGTGGTTGGACCTCGACGGGTTTGGTGGCCAGATGGACCTGGCGTTCACCGGTCTTCTGCACACGGTGCGCACCGGGCAGCCGGCCTGGGAGGTGGTCTTCGGTAGCCCGTTCTGGCGCCACCTTGCCGACAACCCGGACATGGCGGCCTCGTTCGACGCGACGATGGCCGCCGGACCGGAGTACGTCGTCGACGCGGTCAGCGGCTACGACTGGACCAGGGCGTCGCACGTCGTGGATGTCGGCGGGGGCACGGGAGCGTTGCTGGCCGAGGTCTTGCAGGCTCACCCCGACATGCGTGCCACGTTGGTTGGTCTGCCCGATACCGTACGGCGCGGCCGTCAATTCCTGGCCACGCGCGGGCTGGACCGGCGGTGCGACTTCGCCGGGCAAAGTTTCTTCGACCCCTTGCCGAGGGGCGGCGACGCGTACGTGCTCAGCGGCGTGGTGCACGACTGGGGCGACGACGAGGCCGTCGAGATCCTGCGCCGATGCGCCGAAGCCGCGGGTGACCACGGCCGAGTCGTCATCATCGAAGGACACGGCACCTCCGGCGACGACTCAGGCGCGTTCGCGGAGATGAACCTGCGTATGCTCGTGTTGTGCGGCGGGCGCGAGCGTAGCCTGGACGACTACACGGGGCTCGCCGCCGCCGCTGGACTTCGGGTTGCCGACGTACACACGACCCCGCTCGGTCACGTCCTCCTGGACTGTGTCCCCACGCCACGCCCCGCCGGTGGCGTCGCGGCCGGCGCTGAAGGGAGCTAGGCGATGCTCGACCGAGCCGTCGTGGTCGCCGACATCCACGGCACCATCACGCAATGGAACCCGGGCGCGCAGGCACTCTTCGGATACGGCTCCGATCAGGCCATCGGCCATAGCCTCGACGTGATCGTGCCCGAGCACCTGCGTCAAGCCCACTGGGCGGGATTCCATCGCGCGATGCAACACCCTCAGGTCAAGGACCTCGCAGCCGACCTGCCGGTCTTGTGCGCCGACGGTGAGGTGCGAAATTTCGCGGGACGGCTACTCGTGCTCAGCGATGGACTCGGCACAGCCATCGGCGCCATGGCGATCTACACCAGCCAGGGGACCACAGGTATCCGACCGTTCGGATAACGATCAGCCTCCGGCCCTTCAACGATCTTGCTCGGGCTGTACGGTACCGATCTTGGGCTGTACCTGCCCGGTCCCCGCACGGCGTGGATGGTGTATTCCGCCCGGGGGATCCCGGCGGTGCGTCCGCTGAGTGCGTAGGACATGGGTCTCCTGACGGGAATAGGCGTTCCTCGCTGTGCACTGCGACATCCGCAGGTCATGGATGCTTGCGGGCTCGAAGGACGGCGTCGCGAATGGTGATCTCGTGGCCGTCGGGGTCGGTGGCCGATCGGTGCCTGGCCTCGGCGACGGCGATGTCCCACCGGTCGGGGTCGAGGCTGGCTGCGACCTCCTCGGCCGTGAAGTACACCTCTGGTGTTGAGGCGCGCGAGGGGGTGGTCTGCTGATCTGATGGGTGGTGGCCGACGATGAGCAGCGTGCCGCCCGGCGCGACCGATGCCGCCAGCCGGCGAAACAGCGCCTCGCGCGGTGCCGCCGGGTGCACGTAGTGGGTGGAGACCAGATCGAAGTGTTCCTCGGTGGGCGTCCAGCTGGTCAGGTCGGCCTGTACCCAGTCGATCCGGCTCGTGATGTCCGCGCCGAGGGTTTCGGCGTGCTCGCGCGCGTGGCGTAGTGCGGTGGTGGCGATGTCCACCGCGGTCACCCGCCAGCCGCGCGAGGCGAGCCAGATGGCGTCGGCTCCCTCGCCGCAGCCCGCGTCCAGTGCCGTGCCGGGCGCGAGATCCCCGGCCTCCCCCACCAGCTGCGGATTGGGCCGCCTACTGCAGAGCGCGGTACGGCCGCGGTAACGCTCTTCCCAGTACGCCTTGCCGAATTCTTCGGACACAACGGTTCCCTTCTGTGGTTCACAGGCCGTGGCGACGGTCGCCCATCACCAGTTCGCAGAGACGCGCTTCGGACTCGGGTGAGAACGGCTCCCGGTAGGCGGCGACCGCCTGCCGGGTCTCCTCGGCGACCAGGTCGGCGTTGATCTGGGCCGCCGCGGCAGCGCCCATCGCCGCAGCGGTACCGACTTGGGCGGCCAGATCGGTGACGTTGCCCGCGACCCACACCCCGGGCACTTCGGTACGGCCGGTCGCGTCGGCGGGAATGTACTCACCGACCCCCTGCGGATGTTCCGCGGGCCGCAGTCCGAGTGCCGCCAGGAAGCCGGCGCGCGCCGCCATCCGCGACGAGACCGTCAGCACTTCGCGGCTGACCACCGTGCCGCAGCGGAGCCGTACTCCGACGAGGCGGTCATCGACGATCTCCAGGGACGCCACCTCGCCGTCCACCACGCTGATGCCGCGGGCAGCCAATTGCTCCGCCTCCTCGTCGGTCGGCGGCGGCATGGTGTGGGAGAAGAGCGTGACATCGGTGCTCCACTGACGAAACAGCAACGCCTGGTGCACCGCCAGCGGCCCACTGGCCAGCACACCGATGGCCTGGTCACGGACCTCCCAACCGTGGCAGTACGGACAATGCACCACATCCCGACCCCACCGAGCCCGCAGTCCCGGTATGTCCGGCAGCTCGTCAACCAGCCCGGTGGCCACCAGCAACCGGCGCGTACGGACCGTCCGGCCGTCGGCCAGCGCCACCGCGAACCCGTTGTCCTCGCGAGCCACGGCACCGACCTCGGCGGGCACCACGTGACCGCCATAGCGGCGGACCTCGGCCCGACCGCGCTCCAGCAACTCGGCCGGCCGGATGCCGTCCCGGGCCAGCAGCCCATGCACGCCCGCAGCCGGAGCGTTGCGCGGGGCGTCCGCGTCGATCACCACCACCGACCGCCGCGCCCGAGCCAGCATCAGCGCCCCGCTCAACCCCGCAGCGCCACCGCCGACCACCACCACGTCACAGCCATCGCTCAGTTGATCGGTCACCACGACCACCTCCGCGACCACCATCGCCCCCATCAGCCGTCGCTGCAAACTTAGTTGCCGATATGGCAAAATGGCGGCATGGACAACGACCTCGACCAAGCGCTCGACGCGGTCGGACCCCGGCTCCGCGCGCTGCGCCGGCAGCGCGAAACCACGCTGGCCGACCTGTCGGCAGCGACCGGCATCTCGGTGAGCACCCTGTCCCGGCTGGAGTCCGGTGCCCGCCGGCCGACCCTCGAACAATTGCTCCCCCTGGCCAGAGCCCACGGCGTCACGCTCGACGAACTCGTCGACGCCCCACCCACCGGCGACCCGCGCATCCATCTGCGCCCGGTCACCCGCCACGGCATGACCATGCTGCCCCTGACCCGCCGAGCCGGCGGCATCCAGGCATACAAGCTCGTGATCCCGGCCAGCAGCCGCCCAAGGGAACCCGATCCACAGACCCACGAGGGCTACGAATGGCTCTATGTCCTCAACGGACGGCTGCGGCTCGTCCTCGGTGAACACGATCTGGTGCTCTCGCCCGGCGAAGCGGCCGAGTTCGACACCCGCGTACCGCACTGGTTCGGCGTCGCCGATGCCGAACCGGTCGAGTTCCTCAGCCTGTTCGGCAAACAAGGCGAACGCGCACACCTCCGCGCCCGCCCCAAGACACAACACTCACCCGGACCACCCGACTAGTGGTCGGGACGTGGACAATGTCGGCGCGTCTGGCGATGGACCGAAGCTGGGCTTAATGCGCCGTCCGGGTGTCGTCTTGGGCGGCGCTCCGAGAGCGGGGTTGCACTGACTGCCGGGTGAGGCGGGCCCATGCGACGAAGGCGGCCAGTAGGCCCAGCACGACGGTCTGAACCGCCAACGGGTAGGCGCCGATGATGAGGTTGGTGATGGTCGCGCCGATCATCGTCACGACCAAGCCCGCGGCGGCCAGAGGTGTCAGGATCGGAAGGATCCTTGTGGCCGCCGGCAGGATCAGGCCCAGTGCGCCGAGCACCTCTGCGGTGCCTGCGATCCGCAGGAGAATCACGGGGATGCCTTGGGCTGTGGCCGCTAGGTCGGCGGTCGACGTGAGCAGCTTCGCCCCTCCGGTGAAGAGGAAGGCCAGCGCCAGCAGCGCCGAGACGATCCATACCACGTACTTCATGTCAGGCACCATTTCCCTGTGGGGACGCCGCGAGGGCGTGAAAATTGGAGTTGGGGTGCCCGCCGACGCCGGTGGAGGGTTTGGGCTGCGAGCTCGTATGTCAGTCTGGCGGCGGGGCCTTGACCTGACGGGTCGC
>WHSR01000011.1 GCA_009379995.1 Streptosporangiales bacterium | reverse complement strand
GGCCCCCCGATCCCTGGCCCGCCGCTCCAGCTCCACCCGGTCGCTATCCGACACCGTCAGCACCCGTACGCGATTCGGCATACACCATTATCGCGCACAAGAAACAAAAACTAAAGAAAAACATACGTCACGACACTAGCTAGGCGGGATCGTCGGTCGGAAGAGGCGAAGAGTGAGCCCTTCGCAGGGAGAGCTCGATCCGCGCCGCCCTTGTTCTCGCGGCGGATCCTCATGAGTTGTCCGGGCTGAGATAGGCGGCTCTGTGGGTGCGTCCTCCGAGGGCCTGATGCGGCCGAATCGCGTTGTAGATGTGCCGGAACCGGTGGACTTCCATGGCCAGGGCGTCGCCATCGGTGATCTCGGCGCGGTAGAGGTGTTCGTACTTTAGCGTGCCGAAGAATCGTTCGATGACGCCGTTGGTCTGCGGGCTCTTGACCCGCGTCCGGACGTGGCGGAGCAGTGGGTCGTTGCCGGTGAACGCCTCGGCGAAGATCGCGCCCCGGAAGCATGGGCCGTTGTCCGAGGCAGACGAAACCGCGATCGACGCACTCGCCGCCATCCGCTCCCGCCACAGAACCGAAGGCCAGGCCGTGCCGCACCCGCCCGACGTGGCACCCGAGCCTCATCCGTCCGTCGGACCGTCCCCACGCGTCTCGGTCAGCTGAGCTTGAGCCCTGGCTCGAGAGTACCCGGCATGGTTCGCTGGTCGGTATGGGCATCATTTCCCGCGGTTTCACCGGACGCCGCCGAACCAGCCCTGACCTGCCGCCAGGGCAGTACCTCACCGAGGACTTCCCAGTGCTGTCGGCCGGCCCGACGCCGCGCGTCCCCACCGACCGGTGGGAGTTCACCATCACCACCGAGACCGGGCAGGTCTACCGCTGGGACTGGAGCGCTTTCCGGGCGCTGCCGGCGCAGGAGGTCACGGTCGACCTGCACTGCGTGACCCGCTGGTCGAAGCTCGGAACCAGCTGGGAAGGCGTGTCGCTGGACACGCTGTTCGCTGACGTCGAGACCGCGGCCGAGTACGCGCTCGCCCACTCCTACGGCGGGTACACGACGAACCTGCCGGTCGAGGACCTGCTCGACGGCAAGGCCTGGGTCGCGTACACCTACGACGGCGAGGACCTGGCGCCCGAGCACGGCGGCCCGGCCCGGTTGCTCGTGCCGCGCCTGTACCTGTGGAAGAGCGCGAAGTGGGTCCGCGGCATCACGTTGAGCCATGACGACGAGCCGGGGTTCTGGGAGACCGCCGGCTACCACAACTACGGTGACCCATGGCGCGAGCAGCGGTACTGGGACGGGTGAGCTGGCGGGTGGGGACCGTGACCACCCTGCGGGACGAGACCCCAACCGCCCGCACCCTCGTCCTCCAGGTATCAGACTGGCCGGGGCATGCGGCCGGCCAGCACGTCGACGTACGCCTCACCGCCGCCGACGGCTACTCCGCGACCCGGTCTTACTCGATCGCCTCGGCGGCCGACGGCGAGCGGGTGGAGATCACGGTGGAGCGGCTGCCGGACGGCGAGGTGTCGCCCTACCTCACGCGGGAGGCGGCCGTCGGTGACCCGCTGGAGCTGCTCGGGCCGCTTGGCGGCTGGTTCGTGTGGCGACCCGGCCAGCCGGAGCCGGTCCAGCTGGTCGCGGGAGGATCCGGCCTTGTCCCGCTGATGGCGATGGTGCGCGCCCGCGAGCGCAGCGGCAGCGGCGCGCCGATGCGGC
Source organism: Streptosporangiales bacterium (assembly GCA_009379995.1). Taxonomy (GTDB): domain Bacteria; phylum Actinomycetota; class Actinomycetes; order Streptosporangiales; family WHSR01; genus WHSR01. The sequence continues at coordinate 71,752 of WHSR01000011.1, read as the reverse complement.
TGCTGTACTCCGTGCGCGATCCCACTGCGGTGCTGTACCGCGACGAGCTGCGGCGCCGAGCGCAGCAGGACCGCGGCCTGGAGGTCGCCTACGCCTACACCCGGGCCGCCCCCGAGGGCTGGTCGCGGCGGCCGGGACGCGTGGACGGGCTGCTGCTCGCCGAGGCGACGTGGGCGCCGGACCGGGCGCCGACCTGCTACGTGTGCGGCCCCACCGGGTTTGTGGAGGCCGTCGCCGACCTGCTCCTGGCGGCCGGGCACGACCCCGGCCGGATCAGAACCGAACGCTTCGGCCCCACTGGAGGACCCCGATGAGCGCCGACGAACCAACCTTCCTCGACGGCAACGCTGCGGCCGGGGTCCTGCACGAGGTCTTCGCGGCCGACCTCACCGCCGCCGTCGGGCAGTGTGCCGGGTGCGGCCGCCGCGCGGCGCTCGCGGACACGCGCCTGTACACCCGCGCGCCCGGGCTCGTGGTCCGGTGCCGGGACTGCGACGGGGTTCTGCTGCGGGCCGTCGCCGCGCCGGGACGTATGTGGCTCGACATGCGCGGTCTCGTCCGATTGGAGGTACCGACCGAGCAGGTAACGTCGCCGCCATAACGACGCCCCAGCCGCCCACCGCCAAGACCGTCCCGGCCGAGCGCACGCACCACGGCGACACGGTGGTGGACGAGTACGCCTGGCTCCGCGAGAAGGACGATCCCGACACGCTCGCCTACCTGAAGGCCGAGAACGAGTACGCCGAGGCGGCGACGGCACACCTGACGGGCCTGCGGGAGACGGTGTTCACCGAGATCAAGTCGCGCACCCAGGAGACCGAGCCGGCGGCCGATCTCCTCGTTGGTCATACCTGAGGCGGCGAGTTCCGCGATCTTGCGTTCCTGTGCGGTGAGAGGCGGGACCGAGGCGATATCGGCGGTCCGGGGTTGGCCGCTGGCGCGTAGTTCGGCCAGTGCGCGAGCCGACCACGGTCGGGCGCCGAGCCGGTCGAGGGTCTCCAGGGCCGCGGTCAGCTGATGGCGCGCGGCCGTGATGGCCCGCGTCCGGCGCAAGCGCTCGCCGTAGGCCGGGCAGACGCGGGCGAGGTCGAACGGCCATCGCTCGATGCCGGGAAGCGACAGGGCCTTTTCGAACGAGGCCCCAGCGGCCGGATCGGGGGCGGCGACGGCCGCCGACCCGACGGCGAGCAGGCCCAGCCGCGGCCACAGCGCGCCGAAGCCGCTCGTGGCTCCGCCCCGAGCCGTCAGCGAACGACAGCGCGGTCCTGGGTGGTGGTGCAGTCGGGCCGTACGGCCATCGAGGGCACCAGGCCCAGCTGCACGACCTGGCGGGACAGGGCGGCGTCGAGCAGCCAGTCGGCGGCGGTGCGGGTGCGGTTGCCGGGCAGGGCCAGCAGGTGGTATCCGCGGGTGACCACCTTGGCCGGCAGGAAATACGACCAGTGCGTGACCGGCTGATCAGCAAGGGCTTCGTGGACCCCGGCGTGCAAGGTCAGCAGGTCCGCCGCCACAGGAACGCCGAGAAAGAGTACGCCTTCGTTGCCTGGAAACGTCCCGAGCACGTCGGCTTGCTCGTCGAAGAACATCTCGATCGCGTGAGCCACACGTCACTGTGGCACAGGCCACCGTACGGGTGACGAATCGAGGGCCGCGGAGGCATCGACTGGACAAGAAAGCGTCACACTATCGACAGCGAATGGTTGTGAATCGACGGCTTACCAGAAGGCCGAGCCACGCTCACGCCCGGAACAGTCGGGTGAACTCGTATCGAGATTGCGCGATACCGCTGCAGCCGTCGGTCGCCCTCCTCGTCCGCGGACAGTCGCCGTTGTCCCGGCCAACGGACCAGAACCCGACGTAGCCGAGGTGGCGAGACCGGACGAACCGGAGCAGGGTGCGCGCATTCCGCAGAGTTGTCGTCATGCCACTGTCATTGCGGCCGATCATCGCGGTGACTCCGAGCATGCGGTAGAGCTCGGCATCGCTTCGGTCCGGCCAGACGGATTTCATCTGACGGTGGGTGGCACGAGCGGCCCCCACCATCGCCTCGCCCCAGTCGGCGGTGAAGGGAAAGTTCATGACCATCGGGTTGACGGTCACATCGACACCGTGATCCGCGGCGCTGCGCAGGGCCTCCACCGCGACCGGCTCGATGCCGGCCTCGGAGTCCGTGACCCGCACCGTGTACCTGACGGCGGTTCCCCCGTCGCGTTGCAGCCCGGCGACGGCCCGGTTGAGCCTCTCGACTGGGACGTCGGACTCGATGTCGACATCGAGCTGGTTGCTGCCGACCGCGTCCAGCGCCTTCCCGTACGCGGCCGCAAGTGAACCGGCACTGCCGCATACGCGTTCTAAATAGGGGCCGTCCGCTCCGCCGGAGGAAACCGCTACGTCTCCACCCAGCGCCCGAAGGCTCCTCACCTCTTGGAGGATCCTTTGGTCGTTGAGTGGAAAGACGCCGCCCCACGAGGGGGTGCAGCGGTTGCCCGTGGCGATCACGAAGGCCAGGGTGAAGCTCCGCTGCCCGGTTGTCCGGGCGACCTCGGCGAGGGTCGGCTTGCCCTGCGTGATGTCGAGGTAGGGCGCGAACCGTGTCGTCGCGGCGGAGGAACCGACCGGCGTCCGTGCGTCGCGGTCGGCCGGCGCTGCCCGCACCCCGCACCCCGCAGCCCGCCGTGACAAGAATCAGACCCAACGTCACCAGAACGGCCGCGGCGGTCAGCGAGAAGTGTTGATCTCTTGTTCGCACCGCGGCTGCTCCTACGGGGGGATCTGGTCAGCGAGATGACCGGCCTTCGCTTTGCGCGTTGGGTTTTATCGTACTTCCGTTCCAACCCACCCCGGTTTCATGTTACGGACAGTTATTGTCCGATTCTGTATGGTGACCAAAGGATTCGGCGCACGGAGGCAACTTGTTTGGTGACGCAAAGTTACTCCGGTCAAAAGTAGGGACTAAAGTCCCTACTGGCGGACTGGGATTTGTATCAGACACTGTTTATGCTTCAAGGAGTTGTGGGGTGCGGCCTGCATGGCTGCGAGGGGGAGGATCCACTAGCGTGAACGAAGAGGTTCTTGACTCTGCCGTCGGCGATGCCTCGCCGGTTTTCGTTGACACGACCGGGCGACGGCGCCGGCGACTCCGGCACGCCGGGTACGCCGCGGGCGGGGCATGCGTACTGTACGCCGGCGTGGTCGGCTTCAGCCTGCTGGGCGGGCCGGTCTCTCCGCACACGCTGCTGCCCCTTCCGGGCATGCCGGGAAACGACCTCGCGATAGCCGTTCCCGGTAAGAGCGACGAGGAGCCCATCGAACCGACGGGGCCGATCACTGGTATCGAGCCGCTGATGAAGGAGGCGGCGGAGGCGGCTAGCGCGGGCACAGCTGGGCAGTCGGCGGCTGGCGCCGCCAGCCAGGCCCCGGGGGCGGTGCCGGGCGCGGCGCCGGGTGCTGGCGCTGGCTCGGCGACGCCGACGCCGAGCCCTGTTAACGGACCGCCAGCGAACCCGCCGAACCAGGGCGGCGGTGTCGGCGGTGGTGACGGCGGCGGTGGTGACGGCGATGACACTGGTGGTGGCACCGGCGATGACACCGACGGCGGTGACGGTGGCGACGGAGGGCCCGGCCCGGTGATAGGGGGGCCGGACCCGACACCAGAGCCGGACCCGGAGCCCACCGGGGACCCGACCCCGAGCCCGGATCCGAGTAGCACTTCGCCGATCATTCCGTCCCTTCCCCCGCCCCTCGACGACGTGCTGGGCTGATGAGGCGCGATGCCACAGCCGGGACCCGGGCCCGGGGGTTCCGGCCGAGACCACGGTGGATCCTGCTGTCGACCGCGGTCGTGATCTTCGCCTGCCTACTGCTCGTCAACGGGTTCATCCACTCCGAGTTCGGAGCGGACTCGCGGGTCGCCCCCCCAGCGAACACGAGTCGGGTGCCCGACCGGATCCACAACGGCGGGCCGATCATCGACACGGCCCACGGGCCGGCGCGTTCGCTTCGCATCCCGGATAAGACGGTCATCCTGACCTTCGACGACGGACCCGATCCCAAGTGGACCCCCGAGGTCCTCGAGGTGCTGCGCAAGTACGACGTGCCGGCCACGTTCTTCCTCGTGGGATCACTCGTGACCCGCCACCCGGACATCGTCCGCGATATGCGGAGGTCGGGCGCCGAGCTCGGCGTTCACACCTTCAGTCATCCGGACCTGGTCTACGCTCCGCCTTGGCGCCGGCAGATGGAGCTGTCCGAGACCCAGCTCGCGCTCGCCGGCGCGGCCGGCGTGACGAGCTCGCTGATGCGCCCTCCGTACTCCTCCTCCGCCGACGCGATCGACGACAACACCTGGCCCGTCGTCCAGGACCTGGGCAGCCGCGGCTACACCACCGTGTTGACCACGCTCGACACCAAGGACTGGGCGCGACCCGGCGTCGACGCGATCGTCCGCAACGGTACGCCGAAGGGCGGCAAGGGCGAGGTCATGCTGCTGCACGATGCCGGCGGTGAGCGCACCCAGACCGTGGCCGCACTCGACCGGCTCATCCCCCGGCTGCAGAGCCAGGGCTACACCTTCAGCACCGTGGGCGAGGTGCTCGGCCAGCGCACGACCAACCCGATAGCCAGGCCGGAAACGCGCCAGCGCGGGGTCGCGCTGGTGCTCGCGGTTCGCACGGCCGAGGCGGTAGTGCTGGGGTTCGCGTCCCTTCTTCTGATCGTCGGCCTGCTGATCATCGGGCGGTTGCTGCTGATGCTGGTGGTCGCGCGCCACCACGCTCGCCGCCGGCGACGGAACTGGTCGTGGGGGCCGCCGGTGACCGAGCCCGTCTCGGTGGTCGTACCCGCCTACAACGAACGGGAGTGCATCGCCGACACCGTCCGCTCGCTCGTGGCCAGCGACCACCCCGTCGAAGTGATCGTCGTGGACGACGGGTCGACCGACGGCACCGCCGACATCGTCGACGAGCTCGGGTTGCCCAACGTACGGGTGATCCGCAAGCCGAACGGCGGCAAGCCGTCCGCCCTCAACACCGGGATCGCCCTCGCCCGCCACGAGTTGGTGGTGATGGTGGACGGCGACACCGTGTTCGCGCGCGACACAGTGCGCCGGCTGGTGCAGCCGTTCGCCAACGCGCAGGTCGGCGCGGTCGCCGGGAACACCAAGATCGCTAACCGCAAGGGGCTCATCGGGCGCTGGCAGCACATCGAGTACGTGATCGGCTTCAACATCGACCGGCGGGTGTACGACCTGCTCCGGTGCATGCCGACAGTGCCCGGCGCCATCGGGGCCTTCCGCCGGATCGCGCTGCGCCAGGTGAACGGCGTCAGCAACGCCACCCTCGCGGAGGACACCGATCTCACCATGGCCATATGCCGGGCCGGGTGGCGGGTCATCTACGAGGACAGCGCGAAGGCCTGGACCGAGGCGCCCGCCACCATCCGCCAGCTGTGGCGGCAGCGCTACCGGTGGAGCTACGGAACCATGCAGTCGATGTGGAAGCACCGCCGTGCGGTGCTCGAGCGCGGTCCGTCCGGGCGGTTCGGTCGCCTCGGCCTGGCCAACCTGGCGGCGTTCCAGGTGGTGCTGCCGCTTATCGCGCCGCTGGTCGACGTATTCCTGCTGTACGGGGTGGTGTTCATCGACCCGGTCAGGACGTCGCTGGCCTGGCTCGGGGTGCTGGCCGTGCAACTCGTCGGCGGCATCTATGCCTTCCGGCTGGACAGTGAGCCGCTCCGGCGCCTGTGGCTGCTCCCGCTCCAGCAGTTCGCCTACCGGCAGATCATGTACCTGGTGATGATCGAGGCGACGGTCACCGCCGTCGCGGGCGCGCGTCTCGGCTGGCACAAGCTCCACCGCGCCGGTGGGCTCGATGCCCTCACCCGAGGGCAGACCGGCGTCTCGCCCAGCGAGCCCCGGCAAAGACGCCTGGTCGAGCGGCAGCCCGCGGTCAAGTGAGCGACTCGACCGCATCCACGCGGGAGCGCTACCTCGACGTGCTGCGCGCCGTCGCGCTCATCCGGGTCGTCGCCTACCACACCTTCAACTTCGGGTGGTTCAGCATCCTCTTCCCCTCGATGGGTGTCATGTTCGCCCTCGCGGGGTCGCTGATGGCGAGCTCGCTCGACCGGTCGCCCGGCACCTATGTGGTGCGCAACCGCATCCGCCGGTTACTGCCGTCCCTGTGGGTGTTCGGCCTCGTCGTCGTGCCGGTGATGCTGTGGCACGGGTGGCCCACGACGGGCGGCGAGCGGCCGTTTCGCCCGTTCGAGCTGGTTTATTGGGTGTTTCCGATCTTCGACCCGCCGGGAAGCGACTGGGGCGCGGACGCCACCGGCCCGCTCTGGTACGTCCGCGCGTACCTGTGGTTCGTGCTGCTCTCGCCGCTTGCGCTGTGGTTCTTCCGGCGGTGGCCGGTCCCGACCATCCTGGCGCCGATCGTGCTGGTCGGCGGCTACGCGAGCGGGGCGCTCCGGCTGGACTCGCTGGGTACGGCAGCTCCCGCGGTCATCGACTTCGGTACGTACGGGGCCTGCTGGGTACTGGGATTCGCGCACCGCGCCGGAATGATCCGTCGGCTGCCGTTGGCCGGGGCGCTCGGCCTGGCCGCGGGAACCATGCTGCTCGGGGGCGCCTGGACGCTGGTACACCCCGACCCCGAGGCCGGCTACGACCTGAACGACATCCCTCTAGGTCAGGCGCTGTGGTGCCTCGGAGCCGTGCTGATCCTGCTCCGTTTCGCCCCGACGATGGACTGGCTCGACCGCACTCCGGTACTGGGCCGGCTGGTGACCGTTATCAACGCCCGCGCCCTCACGATCTACCTGTGGCACAACGTCGCGATCAATCTCATCGTGCCGATCAACGACCGCCTCGGCCTGTACACCACGGCCGAGCAGTTCGCGATGGTCTGGCTGCCGATCGCGGCGGCGGTGCTGCTGTTCGGCTGGGTCGAGGATCTGGCCGCTCGACGCCGTCCCCAGCTACTGCCCGGAGGTCCCCGGAGGAGGCGTCCCGTGCGAGCCGCCGAGGCCCGACGTCTCCCGGAAACCGTGCCGAGCCTCCACTCCGTCGTCCTGCCCGAGCCCGGCCGCCTCCGGCGTGAGGCGGAGGACGAACACGGCCCCGCCGTCGGGCCGCGCGGAGGCGGTGAGGGTAGCCTTGTGTAGCCGCGCGGCAGCCAGGGCTATCCCCAACCCGAGACCGAGAGATTCCGGCGAGCCGCCACCCGGGCCGGGCGCAAGCCCCGGGAAGCCAACAGATACCCCGCGACCACGGCGACCAGCAAGAATCCGAAACCGGCCATCGCGAGCGCGACCACCAGCTTGTCGTGGGCGGCGTTCGCCGGCCCTGGATCGGCGATGGCCACCACGGCGCCACCCGGCCTGCCGTCCTCCCGATACAGCGGCACGGCCAGCAGCCTGAAGGTTCGGCCGCGCGCGTCTTCGGCCGTCCCCCGGCTGATCTCCTCCTCCGCGACCGTCCGGTTGGCGACGCCGAGTAGCTGGGTGGTGCGGACGGTCGGCGGCGGGTTGGCGCTCGCGAAGACCTGGCGTGACGGCGGCCGGCCGAGAAGAAGTACGAGCTGAGGGCTCCCCGAGGCCACCTCGTCCGCCCGAAGATCCTCGAGCACGAGTCGGCCGCCGTCGTAGTAGGCGAGGGAGGCCGCCGCCTGTGCCCGCACCTCCAGCCTGGCGGCCAGCTCGGCGGCACGGCGACCGGCGTCGGCCCGGGCGACCAGGACCGCGAGCGGGACGATCGCGATGGCGCAGACGATCAGGCAGACCGCCGTCAGCCGCCAATGCAGGCGGCGCAACGGCCTTGCCGCGTCGGACGGAAGATACTCGCCCATCAGCCGTTGGCCCCCCACCTAGTCCCCGAAGCCGACGAGCCCCATATCGCCGGCATGCGCGCGGAGCACGCACCGCCCCTTGCCCACGAAGCAACCCTACGCCCGGCTCCGGGCGGGGCCCTTCTCAGCCGGCCGAGCGACCCCGCCTCTTCATCCAGCTCGCGGCCCGCCGGTACGGCCCCGTCGCCCCGGACCGCGCCGCGTCGATGTCCACCGCGGCTTCGTCCTGGGACTCGAGGACTGCCGACGGGCCGGCGGCGCCGGGGCGGGGTGCGTCGTTCGCCGTGAGCACCGCCGCTGCCGCCGCCCTGGCGACGTCCTCCGGTGAGGGCGCAGGTACGTCGTCGTAACCGGGGTCGTAGCGGAGGTCGTCGGCGTCGCCGAGGATGGGCACACCGGTGTCGATGAGCTGGTCGACGTCCTCGTCGCTCCACGCCGCTATCCTGTCGCGCCACTCCTTGGGCACCACTATGCGCGGCCCCCGTTCCTTCAACGGCGCGAAACCGTTGACGATGATGCGTTGCCGCAGGCCGGCCGCCGCCTGGTGGTCCCACCCCGCCTCCTGCAGGGCGGAGTTGAGCGACGCCAGCACTGCCGCCTCCGGTGCGGTCAGCCCGGTGTGCGTGCGCTGTCTCAGCAGCTCCTTGGAGGGCCTCGCGGCGTCCGCCGGGATCTCCGCGGCCCGGCAGAAGCGCGACCACAGCTGCTCCGCAGGGGCCTCGCGCGGACTGGTGACCACTCTTATCCGGTCGGTTCCGACCACCTTGGCCCACCGTCGTGCCAGCCCGCCCAGCGCGAACGCCCGCCACAGGTGCAGCTCGGCCACGTCCTCGCGGTCCTCCAGCGGTCGGTCCCGCTGGTCGGCCAGGTCGCGCAGGTACCCGCCGAAGGAGCTCACCCGCCCGTTGCGCAGGTGCTGCTGCCACAACGAGGGGAGGATCCGGCCGAGGTCGCGCGCGGTGACAACGACGTCGATGTCGCCGCCCAACTCCTCGACGAGGCGATGGATGCCCCCGGAGCGGATGACCGACAGCGCCTCGGCGGAGAGCAGCACCGTGCCGGGGTGGGCGCGCACCTGCTCGACGAGCCACCGCCACGTCCCTCGCGCCTGCTCCCGCCGCTGCTCCGACACCCAGGTGTACTCGGTACCGATCAGCCCGTATGTGGCCCGCTCGTGGTTGAACTCGGATCTTCCGCGCCTCGGGCGGGGCAGGGGATAGCGAACGCCGGCAGCGGCAAGCTCGTCGGCAAGCTGCTGCAGGATCTTCTGCAGGTAGGTCGTTCCGGACTTCTGCAGACCGATGTGGACGACGACCCGTGACGCCACCATCACTCCTGTCTCGGTAGTTCGCGGCCGGCGTGAACAGACAGGACTCTAGTCGGGTGCCGGGCCCTCCGCCGGGGGAGACGCCCGAGTTTTCCCGCCGTTCACCGCAGTCGTCCGGCGGGTCGGCGTGGCCGCCCGGCGGGTTGCGATTGCGTTTCACTGCAGGTAACGCGGTAGGACACGCGGGCCCCGCGTCGGTAGGGTGGCCGCACATCGGTTAGCCGCGAGCGGGGGAGGAAACCTCATGTCGTGGGTGCAGACGGCGCGCCAGGCCGTATCCGCGGCGGGCGGAGCCCAGGGGATCCGGCAGGCCGTCGGCGAGGCGGCGAGCGAAGTGGCGAACGATGCGACCGAGGGGTTCGGTGTCGACCCTGGCGATTTCCTCTCCGCGCGGGAGCAGAGCGCCTCGGTCGGTACCCAGATCGTCCAGCAGACCGCGTCCCTGAACGACGCGGGCGAGATCCTCAACCGGAGCTACCCCGAGCGTGCGCAGACCGGCGAGTTCATCAACGTCATAGCGCCGGTGATCATGCCGAAACGCCGGACGTTCCTCGCCATGCTCCCGGCCGCGCTGCTGATCCTCATCGGGCTGATCGGCCTCGCGTTTACCGCGGTGGTCGGCGGGGCGGTCGTCCTCTTCGGCCCGCACTATTGGTTCCTCGTCCTGGTCGTCACGGTGTTTTCCTGGTGGCGCCGCAGCGTGGTGATGGTGCCGGAGGGCTGCCAGGCGCTGATCACCAAGTTCGGCAAGCTCGACCGGATCGTCGGACCCGGCCGATCCACGCTGCTGGACCCGCGCAAACGGGTCGCCTACATCGTCAACACCACGCGCGAGTACCCGTACAACGCGCCGATCCGGGAGGCGCCGACGTTGAGCGGGGTCCGGGCCTCGGTCGACCTGTTCCTGCAGTTCCGGATCGAGAGCCCATCGGAGTTCATCTTCGTCCTGGGCGCGGTGCGCGGCTTCTCCGACAAGCTGCAGAACGCGATCAGCGAGGTCACCCGCAGCCTCATCTACGAGCAGCGGGCCGAGGACATCTACGACCTGGTGGGTGAGAACACCCAGACCCTGCTCGAACGGCTGAACGAGCAGTTCCTCCCCGCGGTGCGGCTGACCAGTGCCAACATCACCCACGCCGAGCCGTCGAGCCAGGACTACCGGATGGACCTCGCCGCACCCGAGATGGTGCGGGTGGCCAAGGAGGCCTACACCTACGAGTACGAGCTGAAGCTCCGCAAGGAGCAAAACGACGGCGACCTCAACCGTGAGCTGGCAGCACTTCAGGAGAACCTGTCGGCCATCCGCGCCGAGATCGCCGGCTACCAGGCCCAGATGGACACCGCTTTGGAGCGGGAGACCAACCGCGCCAAGGCGATGGCCCGGCAGCGCTTCGTGGAGGCGGAGAGCACCGCCAACGCCAACGCCGCCCTGCTCGAGGCGCAGGCGCTGGACATCCAGGCGGTCAGCGCCGCGGCCGCGCCCGAGATCCTCGAGTACCGCTTCCAGCAGGAGATCCTCGACAAGCTCTCCGGCGTCGCGGGCCGGCTGCCCCAGGTCGTACAGATGGGCGACGGCGACGAGGAGGGCATCGACTTCCTGGCCATCGCGAGGCGGCTGGTGGGCTCGGCCGACGACGCCCTGTTCTCCGAGACCGACCTGGCCGCCATCCGCACCCGGATGGAGGACATCAAGGCCCGCATCGCCGAACGGGAGTCCGAGATCGAGGAAGTGCTCGCCGAGGACATTCGGGCCGAGCGGGCCGACCGGCCGACCGTCGGCGAAGGGCCCGGCGAGTCCGCCGGCGCCGAGGAGGTGGAGGAGATCCGCCGCTCGGTGCGGGACGAGTCGGTCGTGGCGCGGGTGGAGCAGCTGAGCGGCGCGGCCGACTCCGACGACGTTCCCCTGGGGCCGGACGGAAACCCTGGACAGTTTCCGCCGGCAGGAGGTGAGGCGTGATGGGTACCCCGGCAGCCCCTCCGATGGGCACCCGCCGCGAGTTCTCCAAGATCAAGGAGGCCGTGGCGCTGTGGTCGAACATCCGGCAGCTTCTGCGCGGCGGCGACCAGGGCCAGCTGGTGCCGGTCGTCATTCCCAAGGACCGTCGTCGCTACGGGTGGATGGTCCTGCTGGGGCTCGCCGTGTACCTGGCAGGCGTGGCCGTCTACGTCGGCGGGGCGGGACGGATCCTTGCCGCGGCCGTCGCGGTCCTCCTCGTCGTCGTCGCGGCCATCTGGCTCTGGCGCGGCGCGATAGTCGAGATCGAGCAGGGCACCACCGGGATCCGCAGCCGGTTCGGCGCGTTCGTCACCACGCTGCCACCGGGCCGCCACTACCTGTGGTGGCCGTGGGACAAGGTCGAATGCATAGTCGACACCTCGACCGAGATCCCGTACATGGCGCCGGTCGTGGCCTGCCCGACCCGCGAGGACGTACCGCTGAAGGCGATCGAGTTCTTCCTCAAGTTCCGCATCGTTAACCCTGTCGACTTCATCCGCACCATCGGCGCTAGCAACTTCGATCTGGTGCTTTCCAGCGCGGTGCAGGACGCCATCCGCCAGCGCGGCCGCAGGGTGGAGACCGAGCGCGCCTACGACCTCCGCGGCAGCGACGTCGGGGACATGCAGGAGACGCTCAACCGTCGGCTCAGCCGCTACGGCGTACGCATCATCGGCGCCAACATCCCCGACGTGCAGCTGCCCGACAGGTACCAGCAGCATCTGGCCACCCGTGAGCGGGTCGCCAAGGAGCTGATCGCCTACGAGCGGGAGTGGGAGCTGACCCGCAAGCGCCGGATCGACACGCTGCTCATGGAGATCGAGCGGGCCAAGAAGTTGCGGGACGCCAGGATCGTCGAGGTCAAGGCCGCGCACAACAAGGCCCGCCAGGACGTCGCCCGGATGCTCGAGGAGCAGGAGACCGAGGCGCAGCGGGTGCGGTGGGAGATCGAGACCCGCGGCCGGGCCGCGCTCACCGCCGCGGCGAACGAGGCCAAGGCGCGGGAGCGCCTGGGGCTCGCGTACCGGGACAACCGCGCAGTCCTGCAGTACGAGCTGGCGCGGCGGCGGCTCGAGGTCGGGGAGCGGCTCGCCGAGCAGGCGCCTCGGCCGGCAGTCATCCGTGGGGGCGGAGGCGACGCCTCGGCGCTGTCCACGCTGCTGCTGGCGCAAATGCTTCCCCGGCTCGGCGAGGGCGCCGGGCTACCGGGGAGCAACGGCGCACCCGCCCCGCACGCTCGGGCTGGGGACCGGGCCGCCGAGGTCGCGGAGGCCGCCGAGGCTCTCGACCAGGTCCGCGGCGCCGTCGACTCGCTGCGCGAGGATCAGGGGCCGGGCTGACCGTTTCCTTTCCAAGGAGGGATCACGACCGAGGAGGGGCGAACCGGAGCGCGGACTGGTGCTCCTGGGCTAGCCGGCACAACGCGATAAGGACCGGTTCGTACAGCACAGTGCCCACCACCACCCCCTCGACCAGGGCGCTGCGCGGCGCTGAGGTGTCGATCCTCCCGATCTCCTCTCGGGCGAGCGTCTCGGCCGCCCCGGCGTACGGCCGCAGCTGATCCGCGCCCGCGGGCATGCCGAGCCGCCGCAGCGTGACCAGCGCCTGGGTGAGCATCTTCCGGGCCGGGGCAAACGACGTCACCCGCCAACCCAGGTCCGCGAGGAAGGCGTCGACCTGGTCGCTCGTCTCCTGCCACTCCTCGTCTTCGGGTGGGTCAACCTTCGGGCCGAGGGCATATTGGGCGGTGCCGAGCAGGCCGTGCACGTCGAGGTCCTCGTTGTCGACAGCGCCCAGGATGCGCCGGATGGCCGCCAGCGGGAGGTTGCCGACCTCGACCAGCGCCCGGATCAGCCGCAGCCGCCCGAGGTGCAGGTCGTCGTACTCGGCCCGGGTGGCCGCTGTCGCCTCGCCGGGCGGGAGCAAACCTTCCCGCAGGTAGTACTTGATCGTCGCGATCGGCACGCCGCTGCGCCGGCTCAGCTCGGAGATCAGCACGCTGTCCCCCTTGACTGGATAGCTACACTCTCTAATATTAGCGAGTGTAGCTATCCAATCATCTTTGGAGGGTTTCTGTCATGGAAGCGACGCTTGGCCTGTCGGAGGCGACGCGAAGCACCGCCGGCGTCCTGCTGCTGACGATCGTCGCCATCGAGTGGGGCGGGATGTTCCTGCTGCGGGTCGTGCGCGGACGACATCCGGCGACCGAGTTCCAGCGCTCGTTCGCCCGGGCCGGGCATGCCCACGCGGGGGTTCTGGTGACGCTCTCGCTGGTGGGCCAGGTCTTCGCCGACGCCGCGGCCATGGGCGGCCCGCTCGCGCTGTTGGCCCGCAACGGCATCTGGGCCGCGGCGATCCTGATGCCGGCCGGGTTCTTCTTCTCCTCGGCCGGGCGGGACGTACACAAGCCCAACGGCTTCATCGTGTTGCTGTATGCGGGGATCGTCGCCCTCGGCCTGGGCGTGGTGGCGCTCGGGGTCGGCCTGCTCACGACCGGAGGCGGCCGGTGACGACGCGGCGGACCGGAGAACCGGGCTTCGTGCTGCTGCACGGTGCCGGGCTCGGCGCCTGGATCTGGGAACGGATGACGCCCCACCTGGACCGGCCGCATCTGGCCATCGACGTGCCTGCGCTGCGGGGCGCCAAGGATCCCGCGCTGCGCAGGCTGACCCTGGACGACGTCGTCCGCTCGGCCGCGGAGGAGATCACCTCCTGGGGGCGGGAGCGGGTGATCCTCGTGGCTCACTCCCTCGGCGGGGCGCTCGCGCTCGGTGTCGCCGCTCGCATTCCCGAAAGGGTCGCCCAGGTCGTCTTCGTGGGCGCCACGGTGCCGCGCGACGGCGAGGCCTCCATGCCGATCCTGCCGCCCGGGCAGCGTGCGTTCCTGTCGGTAGTGCTCCGCTGGGCGCCCGGCCTGTCCTCGCCCGGCCGCGCCCGCGGGCCGTTGGCCGCGGCCCAGCGCGCGGGGATGCGGCGGGCGTTGTGCAACGGCCTCGACGACGGCGCCGCCGCCAGGGTCGTTCGGGGGTTCGCGCCAGCCGTGCCTCGGTTGTACTTCGACCCGGTGAGCTGGGCGGACGCCACCGCGGACATACCCCGCCGGTACGTGAAGCTGCTGCGGGACCGCAGCGGCCTGTCACTGGCGGGTCAGAACGAGATGATCGCGAACCTGGGGGATGTCCAGGTACGCATCCTGGACACAGGGCATCTTCCGATGCTCAGCCGGCCGCTCGAGCTCGCCGCCGTCCTGAATGCCGCCTCGGCCGACGCGCTCACCGCGAAACATCCGCCCGCGGAATGCGCCCCGGTGACCGGCCACGAGGATGTAAGCACCCTGTGACCGAACCTCCGTCGTCCGTCGCGGTAATATTCGAGGGCACCTGACGGACCAGTTCGGTGATCACCGTCCTGCCCACGCGAGAAGCCGCCGGCGGACCCGAACTGCGGGCCGCCATGGTCCGGCAAGAGGCGGGGATCAAGGACGGCGCACTCGCCCCGATGCTGCGGATATGTTCGCCGTCCCTGGCAGAGGTGAGGTTGGTGCGGCGGGTCGTCGTAAGCTTGCTGGTCACAGGCTTGATTGTGGTGTTCCGGCTTGTCCTTCCGGTGATTTACGTGCTGGCGCCGATCCTGGCGTGGCAGGGCATCAGGGTCAAAGCGACGGTGCCGCGGTTCCCGGAGGCGGCCGAACCGGAGGGCATCACACCGGGCGACCTCTCGCCTGCGATGCGGTTGACGGTGCTGGGTGAGTCCACCGCGGCGGGGGTGGGTGTCGAACGCCACCGAGACGGGCTCGCCGGACACCTCGCCGCGGCGGTCGCCGGGCTCACCGGGCGGGAAGTGCAGTGGCGGGTCGTCGCGCGGCCCGGAGCGACGGCCCGTGCCGCGCTGCGAGAGTTTGTCCCCCGTCTGAGGGACGGCGGATGGTCGCCGGACGTCGTGGTGGTCGCCCTGGGGGTGAACGACCTCCTGCGGATGCGGCGGCCACGGATCTTCCAGCGCGACATGCACCGGCTGGCCCGGGGCATCCAGCGAGAACTCGGCCCGGTTTCGGTGGTGCTGACAGGGCTGCCGCCCATGCGCCGGCTGCTGATCCTGCCCCAGCCGCTGCGGGCGGTGATAGCGCTGCGGGCGCGGGCGCTGGATCTCGGACTCCGCCGCGTGGCGGCACGGGTTCCGGACGTGCGCTACGTGCCGTTCGACTTGCCAGCGTGGCCGCCCGGCAGCGAGGAGTGGGTCTTCGCCGCAGACCGTTTCCACCCGTCGAGCGAGGGGTACCGGGGCTGGGCGGAGATCGTGGCGGACGACGTGGCCCTCGTGGCGAGAGAGGTGCTCAGCCGGCCCGACGGACTCGGCCGGCCCGGCGGACTCAGCCAGCCAGGGGGACTCAGCCAGCCAGGGGGACTCAGCCAGCCCGGCGGAGCGCCTCGGTGATCCGCTCCGCCGCCTTGACCACGGCGGCGGCGTGCAGCCGGCCGGGCGCGCGGCCGAGGCGCTCGATCGGGCCGGACACCGAGACCGCGGCGACGACGCGGCCGCTGGGGCCGCGGATGGGCGCCGACACCGACGCGACGCCCGACTCCCGCTCGCCCGCGCTCTGTGCCCACCCGCGTCGCCGTACCGAGGCGAGCGTGGCCGCGATGAACTTCGCGCCCCGCAGCCCGCGGTGCAGGCGGTCTGGCTCTTCCCAGGCCAGCAGCGCCTGCGCGGCGGAGCCGGCGGTCATCGGCAGTGCGCTGCCCACCGGAACGGTGTCCCGCAGGCCGCTGGCCCGCTCGGCCGCGGCCACACATACCCGCACGTCACCCTGGCGTCGGTAGAGTTGGGCGCTCTCGCCGGTGCTGTCCCGGAGGTGGGCCAGCACCGGCCCGGCGATGGCCAGCAGCCGGTCCTCCCCGGCCGCGGCGGCGAGTTCGGCCAGCCGCGAACCTAGAATGAACCTTCCACGGGTGTCCCGGCCGACGAGCCGGTAGTGCTCCAGCGCGACGGCGAGCCGGTGGGCGGTAGGCCGGGCAAGGCCGGTGGACTGCACCAGCTGAGCCAGCGAAGCCGGACCCGCTTCCAGGGCATTGAGTACCAAAACCGCCTTGTCGAGGACGCCGACTCCGCTAGAGTTGTCCATGACTCGATACTGCCGTCTCGCCATATGAGAGGCAAGGGTCGTGGCCGAGACCCGAGGAGGTCTGGAAATGGGGCGCACGCTCGCCGAGAAGGTCTGGGACAGCCACCTCGTCCGCCGTGCCGAGGGCGAGCCCGATCTGCTGTACATCGACCTGCACCTGGTACACGAGGTGACCAGCCCGCAGGCGTTCGAGGGGCTGCGGCTCGCCGGCCGTACGGTGCGTCGCCCGGACCTGACGCTGGCGACCGAGGACCACAACGTGCCGACCACGGACATCGCCGCGCCCATCGTCGACCCGGTATCCCGCACCCAGGTCGAGACGCTGCGCAAGAACTGCTCGGACTTCGGCATCCGACTGCATCCGATGGGGGACGACGGCCAGGGCATCGTCCACGTCATCGGTCCCCAGCTGGGGCTCACCCAGCCGGGCATGACGATCGTCTGCGGTGACTCGCACACCAGCACGCATGGCGCGTTCGGGGCCCTCGCGTTCGGGATCGGCACCAGCGAGGTCGAACACGTGCTGGCCACCCAGACGTTGCCGCTGGCACGGCCGAAGACGATGGCGATCACGGTCAACGGGAACCTGCCGTACGGCGTCACGGCCAAGGACCTGATCCTGGCAATCATCGTGCAGATCGGCACCGGAGGCGGGCAGGGCTACGTCGTGGAGTACCGCGGCGAGGCCGTCCGGTCCCTGTCCATGGAGGGCCGGATGACCATGTGCAACATGTCCATCGAGGCGGGGGCGCGGGCCGGGATGGTCGCGCCGGACGACGTGACGTTCTCCTACCTCGAGGGCCGGCCGCACGCCCCGCAGGGGGCGGACTGGGAGGCGGCGCTCGACGGCTGGCGCGCCCTGCGCACCGACGACGACGCGGCCTTCGACTCCGAGGTCTTCGTCGACGCCGGCGCGCTCACCCCGTACGTCACCTGGGGCACCAATCCGGGACAGGGCGCACCGTTGGGGTCGCGCGTACCCGATCCGGCCGACTACTCCGATCCGGTCGAGCGGGCGACGGCCGAGCGGTCGCTGGCCTACATGGACCTGCGGCCGGGCACGCCGCTGCGAGAGATCGCCGTCGACACGGTCTTCCTCGGCTCGTGTACCAACAGCCGGATCGAGGACCTGCGGGCGGCCGCCGAGATCATCGGAGGCAGGCGGGTGGCCGATAGCGTGCGGATGCTGGTCGTACCGGGCTCCATGCAGGTCAAGGCGCAGGCCGAGGCGGAGGGGCTGGACCGGGTGTTCGCCTCCGCCGGGGCCGAGTGGCGTGCCGCTGGGTGCTCGATGTGTCTGGGGATGAACCCCGACCAGCTCCGGCCCGGGGAGCGCAGCGCTTCGACGTCCAACCGCAACTTCGAGGGACGCCAAGGGAAGGGTGGCCGCACCCACCTCGTGTCACCGCAGGTGGCCGCGGCGACCGCGATCACCGGCCGGCTTGCCGCGCCCGCCGACCTGGAAGGCTAGGGATAGATCGATGGAGCCGTTCACCACCCACACCGGCCGCGCGGTGCCGCTGCGGCGCAGCAACGTCGACACCGACCAGGTCATCCCCGCCGAGTACCTCAAGCGGGTCAGTCGCACCGGCTTCGCCGACGGGCTGTTCAAGGCCTGGCGCGAGGATCCCGATTTCGTGCTCAACAGGCCGGAGTACGCCGAGGCGACGATCCTGGTCGCCGGGCCGGACTTCGGCACCGGCTCCTCCCGCGAGCACGCGGTATGGGCGCTGCAGGACCACGGCTTCCGCGCCGTCATCTCCTCCCGGTTCGGTGACATCTTCCGCGGTAACGCCCTCAAGGGCGGGCTGCTGCCGGTGCGGCTACCCGGCGATGTCGTCGAGAAGCTCCAGGACGCGGTCGAGCGCGACCCGGCGGCCGAGGTCACCGTCGACCTGGTGGAGCGCGAGGTGCGGTGCGGCGACCTCGAGGCGCCGTTCGAGATCGACGACTACACCCGCTGGCGGCTCATGGAGGGTCTCGACGACATCGGGCTCACCCTGCGGCACGCGGACGAGATCGCCGAGTTTGAGAGGCGGCGGGCGGAGTGGCTTCCGGTGACGACCTAGGGAGCGACCCGGATCCCGATCCCGACCTCGCCGCGCAGGTGTCCCAGCGGCTGCGGGAGGCGCATCGGCAGGTGGCCGCCCTGCCGGTCGCCGATGAAATGAGGGCGCGGGCGATGCGTCGCCTGCTGGCGGTCACGAACGCTGCCAAGCGTGATCTACCCACCGCCGCACGGCGGCTCGACGCGCTTCTGGCGGACCTGGACGCCGGTCGGTACGGCTGAAAACGGCCGCGACACGCCGACGACACGCGGGGACTCGCGTTGCGGTGATTGTTTTCCCACCTCGAGATGCCTAACGTCAACCGCGTAGGGGGTAGCAAGAACGCGTCGCGCGTTCCTCGAAGGAGCACACATTATGAACAAGCGTGACCTCGTGAACGCCGTCTCCGAGGAGTTGGGGAGCAAGAAGACGGCCACCGAAGCGGTCAATGCCGTCCTCGACGCGATCCAGCGCTCCGTTGCCAGGGGGGAGAAGGTCGCCATCACCGGCTTTGGGGTGTTCGAGAAGACCGATCGTCCCGCCCGGGTGGCCCGCAACCCCGCGACTGGGGAGCAGATCCGGGTGAAGGCGACGTCGGTGCCCAGGTTCCGTCCAGGTGCCGACTTCAAGGCCGCCGTCAGCGGCGGCAAGGCGCCGGCGAGGCGCCGCCGCTGAGCCGGCGCACCTTGGCCGATGAATGGTCCATTCGTCCGTTCCTAGCGGGTGAATGGACCATTCATCGAAACCCCTGGGCTCACTCGGGCAGTGGGAGCGTCGCCAGCGTGATGTAGGTGATGCGGCGTTCCCCGCGCGCGGCGTCGATCCTGATTCGCACCCGCTGGCCGAAACGCAGCAGCCGCAACGGGCCCGCGTCGAATGCCGCGGCGTCGAACGGCAGTTCCGTGCCGTCGTCCAACAGCACGGTCCCCGACCGGGTCTCGGTCGAGAAGGTCGCCGCCGTCGCCTGCATGGACGTCGTCTGCACGGACCGAGGCTAGCGGCCCGGTACCCGTAGCCCCAAAGCCTCGACGACCTCGGCGGTCCTCGGCCCGACACCCAGGCGGAGGGCTGCCTCCAGGTCCGCCGGGGTATCCACGTCACGCCGCAGGGTCGCGATGTCGGGCAGCGCAAGCTCGTACGCGCCCGCATCGAGGTGCCGCAGGCGGGAGCCCGGCCCGAAGGCGGGTTCGAAGGGCTCTCCCCAGCGGGCAGCGTACAGCGTGGTTCCAATGCCCGCGGCGTCCGGCACGAACGCGTGCGGCCGCTCGCCCGCCGCGCCGAGGGCGCGGCCCAGCTCCTCGGGCCGCAGCGCGGGCAGGTCTGCGGAGAGCGCGCCGACCCCACCCGATCCGCCGGGCGGGGGGTCCACCGCCGCGGCACCCGCTCCGTGTCGCAGCGCCGGGTTGAGTCCGGCGTCGGGCTCGTCCGACACAACGCGAGCACCCAGCTCGGCGAGGGCGGGTGCGGCGACCGGGTCGTCGGTGACCACCACTACCGCGCGCACCTGGCGGCACCGGAGTGCGGCCGACACGGTGTCCGTCGCGACCGCGAGCGCCAGCCGCTCGCGGTCAGGACCGGCGAGGACCGCGAGCCGCGACTTGGCCCGCCGAAGCATCTTCACCGGTACGACGAGCGACCAGGCAGCAGACATGGAGCATCTACGATCGAAGTACGTGCTGGCCCACCTTAGTCCGGCGCCGCGCACGTCCGGCTCGCCGACCCCGCGCCATGATCCTCATCTCGACACCGCACACGGCGAACCGCGAGGATGGGGACACCCGCGGGCGGGCTGCCGTCCGTGGGTGGAGACGAGAGGAGGGGCACATGCGCCGCGGACCCTCGACGTTCTGGACCATCCTGGTTGTCGCGGTCCTGCGACCGTTGCTCTTCCTGCTGATCAAGCGCGATTGGCGGGGCCAGCAGAACATACCGCGATCCGGCGGACTGATCATTGTGGCCAACCACCTCTCCTACGCGGACCCGCTCGCGGTTGCCCATTACCTGTACGAGCACGGCCGGTGGCCGGTGTATCTGGCCAAGTCCTCGCTGTTCGAGAAGTCGTTTCTGGGATCCGTCCTGCGGGGATGCGGTCAGATCCCGGTCTACCGGCAGAGCACCGACGCGGCGCTCGCGCTGCGCGACGCGGAGAAAGGCGTTCGGGAGGGCGCCTGCGTGATCTTCTATCCGGAGGGAACGGCGACGCGGGACCCGAACCTGTGGCCGATGGTGGGCAAGACCGGCGCGGTACGACTCGCGATCGACACCGGCGCCCCGGTCATTCCGCTGGCGCACTGGGGTGCGCACGAGCTGCTTCCGTACGGGGAAAAGAAGCCGCGCCTGTTCCCCCGTAAGACCATGCGGATAGTTGCGGGACCGCCCGCCGACCTTTCTCGCTACCGGGAGAAGGGGACGACCGCCGAGAACCTGCGTGCGGCGACCGCCGACGTCATGGGGAGCGTCACGGCCCTGCTGGCCGATCTGCGCGGCGAAGAGCCGCCGGCGAAGCCGTTCGACCCGCGGGCGGCCGCCAGGGAGTCGGGGGCCACCGGTGACGCGGGTGCCACCGACGAGCGGAGGTCGGCGTGACCCGCGCCGCCGTCTTCGGTACCGGCTCCTGGGGGACCGCGTTCGGAATGGTGCTCTGCGACGCCGGCACCGACACGATCCTCTGGGGCCGCCGGCCCGAGCTGGTGGAGACCATCAACACCTCGCACGCCAACCCCGATTACCTGGCCGGCGTCGAGCTACCCGCACGGCTGCGCGCGACGAGCGACCCCGCCGCGGCGCTGGACGGTGTCGACCTCGTCGTGTTCGCGGTACCGTCGCAGACCCTGCGCGAGAACCTGATGCGCTGGGCGCCGCTGATACCGAGCACCGCCGCCTTAGTGAGCCTGATGAAGGGCGTCGAGCTCGGCACCTGCAGACGGATGAGCGAGGTGATCCGCGAGGTCGCCGACGTCGCGGAGGATCGGGTCGCGGCCGTGTCCGGGCCGAACCTCGCCCGGGAGATCGCCGAGCGGCAGCCCACCGCGACGGTGGTCGCCTGCACCGACGAGGAGCGGGCCCGGCAGCTTCAGGCGGCCTGCCACACCGGGTACTTCCGCCCGTACACGAACACCGACATCGTCGGGTGCGAGCTGGGCGGCGCCGTGAAGAACGTCATCGCGATAGCGGTGGGTATGGCGGCGGGCATGGGCCTCGGCGACAACGCCCGCGCATCGCTCATCACCCGCGGGCTCGCGGAGATCGCCAGGCTCGGCGCCGTGCTGGGCGCTGACCAGCACACGTTCGCGGGGCTTGCGGGCCTCGGCGACCTCGTGGCCACCTGCTACTCCCCGCTGTCGCGCAACCGTACCTTCGGGGAGAACCTCGGCCGAGGTATGAAGCTCGCCGAGGTCATCTCCGCGACCAGACAGGTCGCTGAGGGCGTGAAGTCGTCGGAGTCCATCCTCGACCTGGCGAGGAAGAACGACGTCGAGATGCCGATCACCGAGGTGGTCAACGCCGTCATGCACGACGGTCTCACCTCGCGCGATGCGCTCCAGTTGCTGATGACGCGCTCTGCGAAACCGGAGAGGTACGGCCATGGTTAGGGGGACACCCCCTGATGGCACTCGGTAAGGTCGGGCGGCATGGCCGAGCAACGTAAGATCCGCGTCGCCGTCGTCTTCGGGGGCCGCAGCGCCGAGCACCCGATCTCCTGCGTCACCGCCGGGAGCGTGATGTCGGCCATTGACCGGGACGCCTACGAGGTGCTGCCGGTGGGGATCACTCGCGAGGGCAGTTGGGTTCTCGCCTCGGCCGATCCGGCGCGGCTGGCGATCGAGGGCGAGACGCTGCCCTCGGTCGAGTCGACCGGTGCGGCGCTCGTCCTCCCGTCCGACCCCCGCAAGCGGGACTTGGTGGTGCTTGAGCCGGGGCAGATGCCCCGTGAGCTGGGCGGGGTTGACGTGGTCCTGCCGCTGCTGCACGGCCCGTACGGTGAGGACGGCACGATCCAGGGGATGCTCGAACTCGCTGGCGTTCCCTACGTCGGTGCTGGCGTACTCGGGAGCGCCGCGAGCATGGACAAGGCGTACATGAAGCTCGTGTTCGCAGGCCACGGGCTGCCCATCGGGCCGTACGTGGTGGTCCGCGACCGCGACTGGCGCCGGGAGCGCAAGCGGGTGCTCGACGAGGTCAAGGAGCTGGGCTGGCCGGTGTTCGTGAAGCCGGCGCGGTCGGGTTCCAGCATCGGCATCGGCAAGGTGCAGACCGAGGACGAGCTGGAGGCGGCGGTCGAGGCGGCCCGGGAGCACGACCCGAAGGTCGTGGTGGAGGCCGCGATCGCCGGGCGCGAGATCGAGTGCGGGGTGCTGGAAGGGCTCGACGACGCCCCGCCCGAGGCGAGCGTTCCCGGTGAGGTGCTGGTACGCGAGGACCACGACTTCTACGACTTCGAGGCGAAGTACCTGGAGGGCAGCGATCTCGCCGTCCCGGCCGAGCTGCCGGCGCCGCTCACCGCGGAGGTGCAGCGGCTCGCCGTTGCCGCCTTCGAGGCGGTGTCCTGCGAAGGGCTGGCGCGGGTCGACTTCTTCTGCACCGACGACGGTCGGTTGCTGCTCAACGAGATCAACACGATGCCCGGGTTCACCCCGGCGTCGGCGTTTCCCCGGATGTGGGCGGCGAGCGGTCTCGACTATGCGGCGCTCGTCGATCGGCTCATCCAGACCGCGCTTCGGCGCCCCCTCGGCCTGCGCTGACCCTTCCCCCACCGCCGAGATCTGATCAGTTGGGGTGCGCTCGGCCTGTATAGGACCAGGGACTGGTTCTCGCGAGGAAATCGCTTCTCACCCGTCAACGCCGCCGGCCTTGTCGA
Source organism: Streptosporangiales bacterium (assembly GCA_009379995.1). Classification (GTDB taxonomy): domain Bacteria; phylum Actinomycetota; class Actinomycetes; order Streptosporangiales; family WHSR01; genus WHSR01. Next base: position 48,554 of record WHSR01000011.1, on the reverse strand, counting down.
CTGCCCACGACCTCGACTCCGCCGATGCGGACGCTCCGCCTCCAGTCGACCCGGGGACGGGTCGATCACTGAGGGCCACGCCGGCTCCCTTCTTCACGGCTTCCTCGCGACCCCGCCGTACTCGATCCATTCGTGAGTTTGCTCTTCTTCGCCACCGTCCGGCCGCCAGTCTGTGACGTGCCCCAGGCCGGGTTCCACCAGCTCGAGACCCTCAAAGAATGCCCGGACGTCCTCCTCCTCCCGGACGCGGCCCCAATTGCCGCCGGTCGCATTGACGAGGAAGTCGGTGATCCTCTGTCGTACTTCGGCGTCGGGGGAAATGAGATGCGACAGCACCAGGTAGCTCCCGCCCACCACGTTGTCCATCATCTGCCGCACTACGCCCAGCGGGTCGGCGGCGTCGGGTATGCAGTGGAGGAAGCTGTAGTACGCCACCGCGACCGGCTCGTCGAAGTTGATGAGCCGCCTCGTCTCCGGGTGGTTCAAGATCGCGTCGACATTACAGGCGTCCTCGCAAATGAACGCGGTAGTTCCGTCGTCGGCCAGCAGGGCCTTGTCGCGCTGGTGGGCGAGCACTACCGGGTCGTGGTCGATGTAGACGACTCGCGCGTCGGGCGCAACCTCCTTGGCGACCTGGTGGATGTTCATCTGGGTCGGAAGACCAGAGCCATTGTCGATGAACTGCCGGATGCCGCATTCCTTGGCGAGGAAACGTGTAGAGCGCACCAGGAAGCGACGGTTGTTGCGCGCGAGGGCGAAGGTGCCTGGAACCATCTCTTCGATGCCGTGGGCTGCAATCCGGTCTACCTCGTAGCAGTTCTCCTCGTCACCCAGCATGTAACCGTAGCCTCGCGCAACGCTCGCCACAGTCGTGTCGACGTACGGCTGCATTTTCCCTCGCTCCCCTTCTCCCTCTCGTTTTGGAACACGAAGAGCCCCTTCACAAGCGGGGCTCTTCGTGGGGTGGCTTTTCTAGCTACTGCCGGTTGAAGCCGCCCCGCTTCACCTCCTTCACGAAGGCGGCCCACTCGGCGTGAGTGAAGGCCAAGGCCGGCCCCTCGGGGTCCTTGGAGTCTCGGACCCCGACGATGGTCGGCAAGTTCTTGGCAACCTCGACACAGTTGCCGGGCTGGCTGCGAGCGCTCTTGCGCCACACAGCTCCAGAGAAATCGACACTCATTGCTTGTTCTTGCTCCCTTTCCTCGATTACCTTCTCTTCGTCTCCTATCTCAATGAGTAGGTCCGCATCATTGCGCGTGAATCCTCCGGCGACGCCGCTTTGGCCTGAAGAGCACCCCAAACCTCGTCGTACTTCCGAATCTGGTCGGGTTTCTCCAGGGCATGAGCGACCAGGAGGCTCTCGACGTGGACGGCGCCGACGTCACCCTCGTCGAAGAACGTGAGCATCTCAAACGATCCGCTCATCGAGGGATGCTCGCGAGCACTGAAGGGGAGGATCTGAACGACGAGGTTCGCCCGATCCCGCTCCTTCATCAGGTGCTTGATCTGTTCACGCATGACGTCGATCCCACCCACTGGTCGTTGCAGGACACCTTCGTTCAGGATGACGTTGACCTGCGGAGGAGGCGGATCGTTGCGGGTCAGGACGTCCTGCCTGCCTAGCCGGACCTCGACGCGACGCTCGATTTCTTCGGCCGTCCGACCGGGTTCCCAGGCCCGCAGGACCGCACGTGCGTACGCCTCCGTCTGAAGGAGGCCTGGCACCAGTTCCGGCTCGTAGATGCGGATGGTCCTCGCTTCGGTCTCGAAGCCGATGAGGTTCGCCAGCGCACTTGGGACAACGTCGCTGCCATACACCTGGTACCAGCTGCGCTCGCTGGCGCGACGTGCTATCTCCAGCAGGTCGTCGTACTGCGCCCCATCGGTGACCCCGTAGAGGTTCAGCAGCCGACGCAGGTCCTTGGCGGTGATCCCGGCTCGGCGGTTCTCGATGCGAGACAGCTTGGCCGAGTCCCAGTCGAGCTTCTCGGCGACATCTTCGTTCGATAGCCCCGCCTGATCGCGGAGTTCTCGAAGCTCAGCAGCGAGGCGGCGCCTCCGCATCGTCGGAGATACGGCCACCGGATCGCCTCCCTCGGGTCTTCCGCGCAATTGCGCATCCCGAACAGGTTGCGCGGGAAGCGCAATTGCGTCCACGATGGCACAGGGCAACTTGCTAGTCCAACACACGCTGGCCGAGATTGTATAAGTCCAGGTCACCGACGCCCAGCACTGGGAGGTCGATCGTGCGCACCGGGGGCCAAGCACGGTCCGTGAACCACCGACGACCTAGCGTGGCGTTAGTAATGGACGACGTCCGCGAACCTGCGGATACTAGCGCAATTGATCGCAGGCACGCAGGTGCGGACGCGCGCAGCGGCGGAGGGCTCCACGTCACCATGGTTGAGCCGCTCGACACGCCGCCGTACGCAGCGGTCACGAACCCTAAGGCGCCGCGACACCACGAGGGGCTCCGCGCCCACCGCGATCGCCTCCGGTCTGGGCGAGAGGGTCAGATCACCGCAGCGGGTGACCTGAGAGCCGCTCTTCAGCGGGTATACGAGGAACTTCGCTCGGGGAGTGCACGGTGGTGGGTGGCGTGAGCGGGCCAGCTATAGCACGTACCTGTAGCGGCATCGAAGCAGCAACGCGCCCGAAAGGTCGCTGGTTCCGAGGAGAGCCCGACCAGATCCCGTTGGCGCGTGACTTCGTCAGGCGACATGTGCAGGACCAGTGCAAATGTATGCCCGGTGAACTGGGGGAGATCGTGCTATGCGTCTCTGAGACCACCACAAACGCCATCCGGCACACCATGTCGCGGCTTCCGGGGGGTGGATTCTGGGTCGTGGTGAGAGTCGATGGGTCGCTGGTAAGGGTGGATGTCCTCGACGACGGCCCGTTCTCCGGCAAGGAGCCTCCCCTACCCGCCCCGCCAGCCAGAGCCGAGCTGCTGGAGGAAGGCGGACGGGGCCTATGGCTTGTTGCCGTGTACGCGCAGAGCACGGGATACGAGGAGACAGAGCACGGCATCGGGCACGCTTGGTTCACATACGCCCTGAACGGAGCGACACCGTGCTGAACAAATGCGCGCGCAGGCGCAAATTGCGCCATGCCAGCCAGGCGCCCAGCCTGGACGCGCGACGCCGCCCGGCCGTCCAGCCGACGCGCGTCGGCTGGGTCCCCGGCCGGCCCGAGTCGAGCCCGCCGCAGTGGTTCACCCCAACCGACCCGCGGCGCTACCCCAGTGTCGCGGCTCCTCGGGCTTGGCCGGATGAACCCCGGCCGGGGAGTAGAGCGTGCGCGCGGTCACCCCTACTTCCTCGGCCGGGGGCCAAAGACTGACAAGGTATCGGTCGTTGTGGACCTCGGCGACGGCATGAGGCTAACGGGCCGCACAGAGGCTGGAAGCTGCGGCGACCGCGAATGCATGGTTGGGGAGCTGGTCGCTGGGCCCGCCAGGGCGCAGGTGACGATCAGCCGGGAAGAGCATGACGCGCTGCGCGACGTCCTGGCGATGATGAACGTCGGCGCCGGGGTGCTTGAGCGGATCAGGATGACCGCCCTGGGCGAAAGGGGTTGGACATGTCCGTCCGTCGCCGCGGTGAGCGCGGGCAGGCCAGCACGGAGCTGGTCATCGCCACCTTGCTGCTGATGCTGCTGCTGATCGCGGTGGTGCAATTCGCCGTGTGAGCGCACGCCCCCTAACCTGGATCTCGGCGAGGGGGGACCGTCGCCTTGATCGGGGCGGCCAGGTCGACGAGCACGTTCGCGGCCGGTAGCCCCTCCTCGGGGAGAATCACCTCGACGTACACCGCACGGCCGACGGTGGTAAAGCGGGTGGGTGCGCTCTCCGGCTCCGGCAGCCAGTCGACGCCGTTCACCGTCGCCAACCGCGATGTCGGCCGCAGCCCCGCGGGCCGGCCGACGCCGCAGCGCAGTCCCACCGGGGGTGATCCCCAGGCCGCCACGAGTTCCGAGTCCGGCTCGGTCGGCCTGCGGCGCTCCGAGTCCAGCCGGTCCGGCAGCCGTTCGTGCAGGGCGCGGCACAGGCGGACCGCCTCGGGTGCAGGGTTGGGCTCCGGGACGCTCACCGTCTGGCCGCAGGCCGCCGCGAGTACGGCGACGGTAAGCACGAGGCCGGCCGCAGCGGCCGAGCGCGTACCCTCAGATGTGGACAATCGGGCAGGTCAGAGTGCGGGTGATGCCGTCCACCGCCTGGATCTTGGCCACGACGAGCCTGCCGAGCTCGTCGACATTGCGGGCCTCCGCGCGCACGATAACGTCGTACGGCCCGGTGACGTCCTCGGCCAGGGTGACTCCGTCTATCCCTGAGATCTCTCTGGCCACGTCGCCAGCCTTGCCTACCTCGGTCTGGATAAGAACATATGCCTGCACCATGGTGCGCCTCGGTCCATGAAGAATGATCGTCACCCGTACCTTGACTCATGGAGCGGAGGTTTGTCATCACCATTGCTGAGCTTGGCGAGTTCGGCCTGATTGCCCGAATGACGGCCGGCCTCCCGCAGGGACCGGCGGTACTGCTCGGGCCGGGCGACGACGCCGCGGTCGTGCGGGTCGACGGCGGTCGCGTGGTGGCCACGATCGACGTACTCGTCGAGGGCCGGCACTTCCGCCGTGAGTGGTCGACGCCCTACGACGTGGGACGTAAGTCGGCCGCGCAGAGCCTCGCCGACGTCGCCGCGATGGGCGCGCATCCGACCGCGCTGCTCGTCGGGTTCGCCGCACCGACCGACCTTCCGGTCGCGTGGGCGGACGGATTCGTCGACGGTCTGCGCGACGAGTGCGGGACCGTCGGGGCCTCCGTGATCGGCGGCGACGTGGTACGCGCGGACGCGATCACCCTCGCGATCACCGCGCTGGGTGAGCCCTCCGAGGCGGGGGCGGTCACCCGCGGAGGCGCACGGTCCGGCGACGTGGTCGCGGTGGCGGGGACGCTGGGCCGTGCCGCGGCCGGACTGGAGCTGCTGCGGCACAGCGTGCGGTCGGCCGCCGAGGAGCTGGTGTCCGCGCACCGCCGGCCGGAGCCGCCGTACGCCTCGGGGCCCGCCGCGGCGCGGCTCGGCGCCACCGCGATGATCGATGTCAGCGACGGCCTGGTGGCGGATCTCGGCCACGTGGCGACCGCGAGCGGGGTACGGATCGAGGTCGACGCCGCCGCGCTCCCGCTCCCGGACGCGGTGCGCGACGCGGCCGACACGCTGGAGGTCGATCCGCTTTCGTGGGTGCTGACCGGCGGCGAGGACCACGCGCTCGCGGCGACCTTCCCCGCCGACGTCGCCCTGCCGGCAGAGTGGACGGTGATCGGTCGTGTCGTGTCCGGCGCCGGGGTGGTTGTCGACGGGAGGGCGTACGACCTGGGGGGCTGGGAGCACTTCCGCGGCTGAACGGAGTGCGCGAATGGCGAAGTTTCTCAGGCGGCTGTGGCACGACCTGTACGGCGACGAACCGGTGTGATTCCGCGCCTATGGCGCCGCACCGCGAGTTTCGGCAGAGTCGTAAATCGTGTTTCTTGTAGGTACATCAAGTGCCAGACTCCCATTGTGGCGCGCGGATTACGTGTGTGGCGGGGGAGCGGCACGGGGTGCGCGCCGGGAGATAACGCAAGCGGGCCGGGCGGAGTCACGTGGTTTGACGGCCAGTCCCGCCCGGCCCTATCGACCGAAGAAGGGAGCACCGATGAAGGCGCCCGTTCCTTTCCTCGATCCGCAGACTGTCTACCACAACGGCGATCCCGTGGAGCTGAGCAGCAGCGGGGCGGTACGGGCCGCGGCGCTCTTCGGGCATCCCTGGATGCCGCGCCACGTCAGGGTCTGAGGGAGCGCCCGTGCAACCGAACCATCGGTGTGGGGTGTACAGCACGCGGGTGACGCACCCGGACCCGTTCGCGGTGGCCTTCGCCCGTGGTGTCGAGCGCCCGAGAATGCGTCCACCGCTGGAGATGCCATGTGACCCGGACGTGCGTCCGCCGGCCGTGTCCGTACCGATCGCCGATCTGCTCGGCCCTGACGGGCATCGGTACTGTTCCGGCTACTGGCTCCTCCCGATGGCCGGAAACATGCGGGTTGCCCTGGCCGCGCGGGACATATGGGCTCACACGCGGGCGGCGGGACAGGTGCCAGGAGTGCCCGAGCCAGAGATCGAGCGCATCCCGACCTTTAAGGGCGGTACGTTCCGGTTCTACTTTCTGCCGAACCGGGATCGTTCCGGCTACGAGGTGGAGTGCATGTACCCGGTGCCGCTCGCCGCCGTGGCCCGCCGCGCCGGCATCCCGTTCGTCGAGCCGTACTGGCAGGACGACCCGGAAGCGCCGTTCGCGACGCTGCTACGCATCGTGGAGAGCCACTGCCACCCTGAGACCGATGAGGATGCCTATAGCGCCCTGCGGCGACGCGCCGACCGGGACGACGACGCGGAGATGCAGGTCTTCAAGGAGGAGCTGCGGCAGGCGGTGCGCGATCCGGCGCTGATTCCGGAGGATGCGTTGTTCACCGCTGCCGAGTTCGGCGACGGCAGCGACGAGACGTTCCTGCGTCGGCTGTGGCGCGACCTGTACGGCGACGAGCCGGTGTGACGCTCGCGGCGTGTCACGTACGCTGCCGTCATGAGCCAGACACCGCCTCGCGTGCTAACGGTCGCCGGCTCGGACTCGGGGGGTGGGGCCGGCATCCAGGCCGACCTGAAGACGATGATGGCCTTCGGCACCCATGGCATGAGCGTGATCTGCGCGGTGACCGCACAGAACTCGCTCGGTGTCCAGGGATACTGGGAGCTGCCCCCGGAGGCGGTACGCGCGCAGCTCGACTCGGTCCTCTCCGACATCGGGGTGCAGGCGGTGAAGACCGGCATGCTCGCCTCCACACAGCTCGTGGAGACGGTCGCAGACGTGCTCGCGGAGGTGGACGTCCCGATCGTCATCGACCCTGTCGGCGTCTCCAAGCACGGCGATCCCCTCCTGCAGCCGGACGCGGTCCGGGCGGTCAAGGAGCGGCTCGTACCGCTGGCCACCGTGGTGACCCCCAATCTCTGGGAGGTCGAGCAGCTCACCGGCGTGAAGGTGCTCGAGGAAGCGCGGCTAGGTGAGGCCGCGGAGGCGGTCAAGGAGCTGGGCCCGTCCTGGGTGCTGGTCAAGGGCGGTCACCTGGCCGGTGATCCGGTCGACCTGCTCTTCTCCAGTGAGACCGAGTGGCGCCTCCCGGCGGCCCGGGTGGACACCGTGCACACCCACGGCACCGGCTGCACGCTGGCCTCGGCGATCGCCTCGCGGCTGGCGTACGGCGACGACGTCGTCGAGGCGGTGCGACGGGCCAAGGAGTACGTCACCGGGGCCATCGCGGGCGGCTACCCCCTCGGCGCCGGCATCGGTCCCGTCGATCACGCCTGGCGCTGGCGCGACCGGCCCGTCGGCTGAATTCCCGGCACCGCGACTATTCGCCGGAGGCTGGGTAAACCTCCCCACATGGCCGGCACGCCGACGCGGACCGCCGCGGAGTACGTCCCGAGGGACGCCGATCTCGCCACCTTGAAGAAGGCCGCTGCGGAATGCCGTGGCTGCGATCTCTACCGCGACGCCACCCAGACCGTCTTCGGCGAAGGCCGGCAACGGGCACGGGTGCTCCTGCTCGGCGAGCAGCCCGGCGACCAGGAGGATCGGCAGGGGCAGCCGTTCGTCGGCCCCGCGGGGCGGATCCTCGACAGGGCGTTGGAGGACGCCGGGATCGACCGCACGCTCGCCTACGTCACCAACGCCGTCAAGCATTTCAAGTTCACCCGCGCCGAACGCGGCAAGCGGCGCCTGCACAAGACGCCGAGCCGGTTCGAGATCCTGGCGTGCCGGCCCTGGCTGGTGGCGGAGCTACGCCTGCTTGAGCCGGAGGTACTCGTCTGCCTCGGCGCCACCGCTGCGAAGGCGATATTCGGGCCGTCGTTCAAGATCACCGAGCAGCGTGGTGTCCCGCTGCCCGCGCCACGGCTGGACGACGTGGCCGACGGCACCGGCACCGACCACCCCAGGCCGACTGTGGTGGCCAGCATCCACCCGTCGGCGGTCCTGCGTGCCAAGGAGGACCGCGACGCCGTGTACGACGGCCTGGTCGCCGACCTGAAGACCGCCGCGCAGCGGCTGGGCTAAGTCTCAAGCCGACGGGACGAGCGCGTCGAGTTCCAGGCCGAACTGCCGGGCGGCCGCGTCGACGGTCTGGGCGAGCAGCACGGCGATGGTCATGGGGCCGACGCCGCCGGGCACCGGTGTGATGAGGCTCGCGCGGGTCTTGGCGGTCTCGAAGTCGACGTCGCCGACGTTGCCGGGGTTGTAGCCGGCGTCGACCACGACGGCGCCAGGCTTGATGTCCTCGCCGCGGATGAAGCGTGGCCGGCCGACCGCGGCGACGAGCACGTCGGCCTCTCTCACGATCGAGGCCAGGTCGGTCGTACGCGAGTGGCAGTACGTCACCGTGGCGTCGCGGGCGAGCAGAAGCATGCCCACCGGCTTGCCGAGAATCGGACTCCGGCCCACCACGACGGCGCGCTTGCCCGCCAGGTCGACGTCGTACTCGTCGAGCAGCCGCATGATGCCGCCGGGAGTGCAGGAGACGAAGCCGGGCAGCCCGAAGCTCATCGCGGCGAAGGAGCGCATGGTGACGCCGTCGACGTCCTTGTCCGGGGCGATGGCCTCGAACGCGGCCCGCTCGTCGATGTGCCGGCCGACGGGGTGCTGCAGCAGGATGCCGTGCACGTCGGGATCCCGTGACAGAGCCGTGACGGCGTCGACCAGCTCCGCCGTCGTTGTCGTCGCCGGCAGCCCGACATGCCGAGACCGGATGCCGGTCTTCTCACATCGGGTGCGCTTCATCTGGACGTACGTCACCGACGCGGGATCGTCTCCCACCAACACGGTCGCGAGGCAGGGAGGCTTACCGGCTTGTCGCGTCACCGCCGCGGCCGTTGCGGCGCTCTGCTCGACGATGCGGCGGGCGAGGCTGGCACCCTCCATGAGGCGGGCCGTCTGTGTCTGGGCCATGGGCTGCTCCTGCGCGTCGTCGCGAGTCGCCCAGGCGCACGGCACTGACGTAAGTCGTCGGGGCCGCTCCCCGGTGGTGCTCCACCCTCAGCGCCAGTCACGGCCCGAGGGGCCCAGTGTACTAGCGCTGGACCTTGCCGGCCTTGATGCAGGAGGTGCAGACGCTCAGCCGCCGGTGCGTGCTGCCCACGAGCACGCGCACCGTCTGGATGTTCGGGTTCCACCGGCGCCGGGTGCGGCGGTGCGAGTGCGAGATCCTGTTGCCGAAGCCCGGCCTCTTGCCGCAGACGTCGCAGACGGAAGCCACGGAAAACTCCAGAGTGTTGCGAGGGAATGTACACAGGTACGCCGGACGGGCCGGACAGTTGTCCGAGCATACCGGAGACTCGACACAGTGAGCGAACCGAGCGCCACAGGTGTGAGATTCGGCGTTACCCTGCGACGGATCCCATGCCGAGGGCCGACACCGCGAGGGAGGTCAGCGTGCTCGACGGTCTCGACGCCGACAGCGTCCGCCGATGGTGCCGGGCCGCTGCCGATTCGCTCGGCCTGGCACGGGAGGAGATCGACGCCCTCAACGTCTTTCCGGTGCCCGACGGGGATACCGGCACCAACCTGCACCTGACCATGCTCGCGGCGGCCGAGGCAGTCGAGTCGCTCGGCGTCGGGGCCGACACGGCACAGACCTGGCGGACCCTGGCGCACGGCGCGCTGCTCGGTGCCCGGGGAAACTCCGGCGTTATCGTCAGCCAGGTCCTGCGCGGGCTGGCCGACGTGCTGCCCGAGGCCGTCCCATGCCGGGGCGAGGCGCTTCGGCGCGCGCTGCTGCACGCCACCTCCGTCGCCTACGACGCGGTGGGCGAACCCGTCGAGGGCACCGTGCTGAGCGTGCTGCGGGCGGCGGGACAGGCGGCGGCCGCCGCGAATGACGACGGCGGCGACGACCTGCTGGCGGTCGCCCGTGCGGCCGCCGACGGTGCGCGCGTCGCGCTCGCCCGCACCACCGAGCAGCTCGACGTCCTGGCCCGCAGCGGCGTCGTCGATGCTGGTGCCGCCGGCCTGTGTGTCCTCCTCGACGTCCTCGCCGCCGTAGCCGCGGGTGAGCGCGTCCCGGCCCAGCGCATCGACGTGCCGGCGCCGCGGGGAGACGTCCCGGCCGCCGACGGGCGCACCGACCCCACGGGTCCGGGATACGAAGTGATGTACCTGCTCGACTCCCCCGACGAGGTAGTACCGGAGTTGCGGGACACGCTGCGCGGGCTCGGGGAGTCCCTCGTCGTGGTCGGCGGCGGCGGGCTGTGGAACGTCCACGTGCACGTGGACGACGTGGGTGCCGCCATCGAGGTGGGCATCCAGGCCGGCCGCCCGCACCGGATCCGGGTGACGTACCTGCACGCCGCCGAGGTAGTGCGGCATCGCCGCAAGGGCCGGGGCGTCGTCGCCGTCGCGGCCGGGGAGGGGCTCGCGGGCCTGTTCGAAAGCGCAGGCGCCGACGTCGTACGGCGGGAGCCCGACGGCTGCCCGTCCCTGCGCGAACTGCTGGAGGCCATCCGGGCCGCGGGCGACGAGGTGGTTCTGCTGCCCAACGAGAACGGGGCGCAGATGCTGGCCGAGGCCGCCGCCGAACGAGCCCGTGACGACGGAATCCATACCTACGTCATCCCGACGGAGGCGTCGGTGCAGGGACTCGCCGCGCTCGCGGTACACGATCCGCACCGCCGTCTCGACGAGGATGTCATCGCCATGACGACCGCAGCCGGCGCTACCCGCTACGGCGAGATCACCGTCGCCGGCCGTGCCGCCATGACCAGCGCCGGTATCTGCCAGCCCGGCGACGTTCTCGGTCTCATCGAGGGCGACGTCTCGGTCATAGGCCGCGACATGGAGGGGACGGCCTGCGAGATCATCGATCGCATGCTGTCCGGCGGCGGCGAGCTGGTGACGCTGATCACCGGGAGCGAGGCCGAGGCCGGCCTGGCGGACCGGGTGGTGGCGCATCTCCACGGGACGCGACCCGACGTCGACACGGTTGTGTACGAGGGCGGGCAGGACCGGTACCCGCTCCTGGTGGGGGTGGAGTAGGCATGGGTGCCGCCGCGCTCGACGAGCCGCTGCGCCGCGTGGTCGGCGACAAGACCGCGAAGGCGTTGGCGAAGGCGCTCGACCTGCACACCGTGGGCGAGCTGCTCCGGCACTACCCGCGGCGCTACGCCGAGCGCGGCGATCTCACCGACCTCTCGAGCCTCCACGAAGGGGAACACGTCACAGTGCTCGCCGAAGTGGTCAAGGTGAAGGGCCGGAGGATGAAGGAGCGGCGGGGGTACGTGGTGGAGGCCACCATCACCGACGGGCGAGGCGAGCTTACCCTCACCTTCTTCAACCAGCCATGGCGGGAAAAGGAGCTGCTGCCGGGCCGCCGCGGGCTGTTCGCCGGCAAGGTGTCGAGGTTCAAACGCCGACGCCAGCTCGCCCACCCCGACTTCAGGCTCCTCGACGGCGGCGGCGACGACCTCAGCCGGGCGGTGGAGTACGCGAGCGAGATCATCCCGATCTACCCGGCGAGCAAGGAGATGGAGTCCTGGTCGATAGCGACGGCCGTACGGGTCGTCCTCGACACGCTGGGCCCGATGGAGGATCCGCTGCCGGAGGAGGTCCGGCGCCGATACGGACTGGTGGGGCTGCGTGACGCGCTCGAAGGGATACACCGGCCGCGGTCGCATGAGGAGGCGCGCGCTGCGAAGAAGCGCCTGAAGGTCGACGAGGCGTTCGTCCTGCAGACCGCGCTGGCCCAGCGGCGGCTCGCGGCCCGTGCCTCGCCGGCCAAACCGCGGGCCCGGCGGGAGGGCGGCCTGCTGGACGAGTTCGACGCGCGCCTGCCGTTCAGCCTCACCGAGGGGCAGCGCAGCGTCGGCGAGCTCGTCGCCGACGAGTTGGCCGACGAGCATCCGATGAACCGGCTGCTGCAGGGCGAGGTCGGCGCCGGCAAGACGGTGGTGGCGCTGCGGGCCATGCTGCAGGCCGTCGACGCCGGCGGGCAGGCGGGCCTGCTGGCTCCCACGGAGGTCCTCGCCCAGCAGCACCACCGCTCCATCACCGAACTGCTCGGCCCGCTCGCGCAGGCCGGCCAGCTCGGCGGCGCGGAGCAGGCCACCCGGGTCGCGCTGCTCACCGGTTCGCAGGGCGCCGCCGCGCGCCGGGAAGCGCTGCTGGACGCGGCGTCCGGTGCGGCGGGCATCGTCGTCGGCACGCACGCGCTGCTGGAGGAGCACGTCCAGTTCGCCGACCTCGGTCTCGTCGTGATCGACGAGCAGCACCGGTTCGGCGTCGAGCAGCGCGACGCGCTCCGGGAGAAGGCCGACGGCGGGCGACCGCACATCCTGGTCATGACGGCGACCCCGATCCCGCGTACCGTCGCGATGACCGTCTTCGGCGACCTCGAGGTCTCCACGCTGACCGAGCTTCCCCGTGGCCGCTCGCCGATCGCCACGCACGTCGTGCCGGCCGGGGAGAAGCCGCACTACCTGGCGCGGGCCTGGGAGCGGGTGCGTGAGGAGGTGGCCGCCGGCCGCCAGGCGTACGTGGTGTGCCCGCGCATCGGCGAGGGCGAAGAGGAGGAGTTCGTCGAGGTGATGGACCCGGACCTCACCGCCGAGGAGGTGGCCAGGCGCCGGCCTCCGCTCGCTGTGCTCGACGTCGCGTCCATGCTGGCCGACGGGCCGCTGCGCGACCTGCGTACCGCCGTGCTGTACGGCCGGCTGCATCCCGACGACAAGGATGCGGTGATGCGCCGGTTTGCCGCGGGGGAGATCGACGTGCTGGTGGCGACCACGGTGATCGAGGTCGGCGTCGACGTGCCGAATGCCACCGTCATGGTGATCATGGACGCCGACCGATTCGGCGTGTCCCAGCTGCACCAGCTCCGCGGCCGGGTCGGCCGCGGGACCGAGCCGGGCCTCGCGCTGCTGGTGACCGACGCCGAGGGACCAAACCCGGCACGCGAGCGGTTGGACGCGGTGGCCTCGACCACCGACGGGTTCGTGCTGTCCCGGCTCGACCTGGAGCAGCGCCGGGAGGGGGACGTGCTCGGTGAGGCGCAGTCCGGCCGAAGGTCGAGCCTCAAGCTCCTCGCCCTCCTCCGGGACGACGACCTCATCAAGGCCGCCCGCGAGGACGCCACCCAGGTGGCGGAGGCCGACCCCGAGCTGGCGGAACATCCGGCGCTCGCCGCGGCCATGCGCGACCTCCTCGGCCAGGACCGCGCCGAGTACCTGGAAAAGGCCTAGCGCACGCCGAGATCCATGTTGTGGGCCCGTTTTGTCCGGTTAGCAACCCCCACAACATGGATCTCGGCGTGGAGAGAGAATGGACCCATGACCCGCGTCATCGCCGGGGCCGCCGGCGGGCGGAGGCTGACCACCCCGCCCGGCCGGTCGACGCGACCGACGAGCGACAGGACCCGGGAGGGCTTCTTCGCGACGGTGGGCTCGCTTCTCGGTTCCCTGGCGGGTATGCGGGTCCTCGACCTCTATGCGGGCTCGGGAGCCGTCGGCCTCGAGGCGCTGTCCCGGGGTGCCGAGCATGTGCTCCTGGTGGAGTCCAACCCTCGGGCCGCCCGTACGATCCGGGCCAACATCCGTGCCCTCGACCTGCCCGGTGCCCAGGTTGTATGTGCCAAGGTGGAGAGCGTGCTGGCGCGGCCGTGCTCGGGTCCGGGGTACGACCTGGCCTTCGCCGACCCACCGTACGCCACGGAACAGGCAGCGATCGCGGCGATGCTGCGCGCGCTCCGGGACAACGGATGGCTCGCGCCGGGCGCGCTGGTCGCGCTGGAGCGGCCGAGCCGCGGTGCCCCGCCCGCCTGGCCCGAAGGGCACAAAGACGAACAGAGGCCGCGTCGTTATGGCGACGCGACACTTTGGTACGGTCACGCCGGGCCCTAGTGATCACGGGACAGGAGTCTGCGTCGTGCATCGTGTCGTCTGCCCTGGGTCGTTCGACCCCGTTACCAACGGACATCTCGACATCATCGGCCGCGCCTCCCGCCTGTACGACGAGGTAGTCGTGGCGGTGCTGATGAACGTCTCCAAGAAGAGCCTCTTCGCGGTCGACGAGCGCATCGACATGCTGCGCGAGGTCACGAAGCAGTACGGCAACGTGTCCATCGAGAAGTTCCACGGGCTGCTGGTCGACTTCTGCAAGGCACGGGGTATCCCGATGATCGTCAAGGGGCTGCGTGCGGTGAGCGACTTCGACTACGAGTTGCAGATGGCGCAGATGAACCACAGCCTCGCCGAGATCGAGACCACGTTCATGGCGACGAACCCGCTGTACTCCTTCCTGTCGTCCAGCCTGGTCAAGGAGATCGCGGGGTACGGCGGGGACGTCTCCGGGCTGGTACCTGAGCTCGTCAGGGATCGGCTGACGGAGAGGCTCGCCGAGGTCCGGCCGGACAGATAGGCCGGCGGGTCGAAGGGTCGAGTTGGGTAGCTCCGGCGAACTCCGATAGCCTTCTTAGCTGGCCTTGCCGCAAGGCGGAGATCGCCATGCCCCTAGACAGATCCGTTATGCATCTTGATCCACGTGCCCCGCTTGTCGTCGACACGCGGGCGCTCGGCCGCAGCCCCGGCGCGATGCGCCGGGAGTCGCGTACAGTGCCGGCTCCCGCGAGCCTGGGTCTCGATATGATCGGCGTCCCCGAGGGCGCAGACGTCGAGCTGGACATCCGGCTCGAGGCGGTGATGGAGGGAGTGCTGGTGTCCGGCCTCGCACGGGCGCCGCTGACCGGGGAATGCGCACGCTGCCTGGAACCGTTCGTCGACTCCATCGAGGTCGAGTTCCAGGAGCTGTACGCCTATCCCGATCAGGAGCCCGAGGAGGACGCCTACCTGATGGAGGGCGACCTTCTCGACCTCGAGCCGGCGTTCCGCGACGCCCTCGTGCTGGCGCTTCCGGTCCATCCGCTTTGCCGGGAGGACTGCCCGGGCCTGTGCTCGGAGTGCGGGGCGCGGCTGGCCGATGTCGGTCCCGACCACAGTCATCCGACCGCCGATCCGAGGTGGGCGGCGCTGCGGGGCCTTCTGGATAGCCGAACCGACAACGACGAGAGCGAGGAGACCTGAGTGGCCGTCCCGAAGCGAAAGATGTCCCGGAGCAACACCCGTCACCGTCGAGCCCAGTGGAAGGCGGCCGCGCCGGTGCTCGTGCGCTGCCCGCGCTGCCGCGACCCCAAGCTCCCGCACGTCGCCTGCCCGACCTGTGGTACCTACAACCGGCGGCAGGTCATCGAACCCGCGTAGGCCGATGACCCGTACGGTCTCGACGGCGCCGCTCGCCTCGCTCCTGTGGCCGACATTACTTACCGATTCGCCGGTTTCACGGTAAGTATGAGGAGTGGACGTGGGAACGCTGTGAGTGGCACGGAGCGGCACCGGACGATGGTTACGGAGTACGAGGACACCACCGGAGACTGCCGCTCGACCCTGGAAGGGCTGCGTGAAGCGCTGGGTGCGGCGCTCGACCCGGCGCTATTGGAGCGTGCCCTGACACACCGCTCGTACGCCTACGAGAACGGCGGCCTTCCGACCAACGAACGGCTGGAGTTCCTCGGCGACTCGGTACTCGGGCTGGTGGTGACGGACACCCTTTTCCACGACCACCCAGACCTGCCCGAGGGGCAGCTCGCCAAGCTGCGTGCGGCGGTCGTCAACATGCGCGCGCTGGCGAACGTGGCCCGTTCTCTCGATCTTGGCTACTACGTCCGGCTGGGCCGTGGGGAGGAGGGCACCGGCGGGCGCGACAAGTCCTCGATCCTAGCCGACACGCTCGAGGCGGTCATCGGGGCGGTGTACCTCGACCGAGGGCTCGAGGAGGCCGGACGGTTGGTCCACCGGCTCTTCGACCCGGTCATCGCCCGGTCGGCGCATCTCGGCGCCGGCCTCGACTGGAAGACCTCGCTGCAGGAGCTGACCGCCGCCGAGCTGCTGGGCGTTCCCGAGTACCACGTCGCCGAGAGTGGGCCGGATCATCAGAAGACGTTCCGGGCCACCGTACGGGTCGGCGGGCAGGTGTTCGGCAGCGGCGAGGGACGCAGCAAGAAAGAGGCCGAACAGCAGGCCGCGGAGGCCGCCTGGACCACGATCCGGGAACGGTCCACCCGGGCGGTCGAGGCGGTGGCCGACGCGGCGACCGACCCCGGGCCGGACGAGGACGCCGAGCTCGAGTAGTTCGGCTGGTGGACTACGAACGGGAAACCTGACGTGCCTGAACTGCCCGAGGTCGAGGTCATTCGCCGGGGTCTAGAACGCTTCGTCTGCGGCCGTACCATCGCGTCCGCCTCCGTACACCACCCCCGCACGGTGCGCCGCCACCTCGGCGGGGCCGACGGATTCGTCGGTGCGCTGGCCGGCCGCCGGTTCGAGGCCGCCCGCCGCCGGGGCAAGTACCTGTGGCTGCCCCTCGATTCCGGGGATGCGCTTCTCGCCCACCTCGGGATGAGCGGCCAACTCGTCGTCGTTCCACAGGACAGCGCCGCGGAGAAGCATCTGCGCGCACGGGTCACGTTCGCCGACGGCGGCCCGCAGCTGCGTTTCGTGGACCAGCGAACGTTCGGCAACCTGATGGTCGATCCCCGGGGCGCGACGCTGCCGGCGCTGATCGCCCACATCGCGCCCGATCCGTTGGAGCCGTGCTTCGACGACGAGGTGTTCTACCGCGCGCTACACCGGCGCCGTACCGGCATCAAGCGGGCCCTGCTCGACCAGTCGCTGGTCAGCGGCGTCGGCAACATCTACGCCGACGAGGCGCTCTGGCGGACGCGGCTGCACTGGGCACGCCCGACGGAAACGCTGACCCGCAACGAGGTGTTCGTCATCCTCGCCGCGGTCCGCGAGGTCATGGCCGCGGCGCTCGCCGTCGGCGGCACCTCGTTCGACAGCCTCTACGTCAACGTCAACGGGGAAAGCGGCTACTTCGAACGCTCGCTCGACGTATACGGGCGCGCGGGGCAGCCGTGCCGTCGCTGCGGCACGCCGATACGCCGTGACCCGTTCATGAATCGCTCTGCCTATTCCTGCCTACGGTGCCAACCCCGTCCTCGCCGGGCACGCTGGTAGCAGGGAGACCGCAAGGCCAAGGCGGCGCACGAGGGGAGCAGATGAGCGCGAAAGACGGGGCGGTACGGCTCACCGCGCTGGTGCACGGCCGCGTGCAGGGAGTCGGCTTCCGCTGGTGGGTGAGCGACAGGGCGGCTGAGCTCGGGGTGGTCGGCCGCGCCACCAACCTTCCCGATGGCAGCGTGGAGGTCGTCGCCGAGGGATCCGAGCGCGCGTGCCAGGGGTTGCTCGCCGCCCTGCGCGGGGGAAGGACGCCCGGCCGCGTCAGCCGGGTGGCGGAACGCTGGAGCGACGCCCGCGGCGATCTGGTCGGTTTCGAGCAGCGATGAGACCCTGCGCGCTATGATGGATGCGAGGGTCACCCAGCGGCGTCTATAGCGACTTGTTACAGCTGTGTGATGTTCGGCTTGACCGTGAACCGTCCTGGTGCGACCCTAGAACTAGGCGCGACGCTTCCCGCACACTCTGTGCATGCATTCATCTGGTCACTCAGCGTGGAGGACCCCCCTATGGCGAAGGCTCTTTTTGGGCACGTTGGCGGTGCCGACCCTCGCATCGTCGCCGAGATCCGGCGGCTGCAGCAGCGAGTACGCGATCTCGAGGCCGAGGTAGTACGTCTCCAGGCGGACAACGACGCGCTCGCCGCCGCCACCCACGGGGACAACGGGTTGATCGTTCCGGCGCAGGAGCGGGAGCCGGCGCTGACCTGACCACAGGCCGGTAGACAGACCGCGCTACGGGGACGTCGATGGACGACGTCCCTTTTCGTTTGCCCTACCGCGCTTCCCGGCCGGCGCGGCTGCGCGACACCATGGGATCGAGCCGGATAAGGTTCGGATGATGCTGCCATACCAGGTTCGGAGAGCTCGCGGGTGTACCTGAAGAGCCTCACCCTGCGCGGCTTCAAGTCCTTCGCGTCGTCCACGATGCTGCGCTTCGAGACCGGCATCACCTGCGTCGTAGGTCCCAACGGCTCGGGTAAGTCCAACGTCGTCGACGCGCTCGCCTGGGTGATGGGCGAGCAGGGGGCGAAGTCTCTGCGCGGCGGCAAGATGGAGGACGTCATCTTCGCCGGCACGGCCTCCCGGCCTCCGCTCGGCCGGGCCGAGGTGGCGCTCACCATCGACAACAGCGACGGTGCCCTGCCGATCGAGTACTCCGAGGTCACCATCAGCCGGCTGATGTTCAGGTCGGGCCAGAGCGAGTACGCCATCAACGGCAACGCCTGCCGGCTCCTGGACGTCCAGGAACTGCTGTCCGACTCCGGCATCGGCCGGGAGATGCACGTCGTCGTCGGCCAGGGCCAGCTCGACACCGTGCTGCACGCCGGTCCCGAGGAACGCCGCGCCCTCATCGAAGAGGCCGCGGGCGTCCTGAAGCACCGCAAGCGCAAGGAGAAGGCCCTGCGCAAGCTCGACGCGATGCAGGGCAACCTCACCCGGCTGCAGGACCTGACCGCCGAGCTGCGTCGTCAGCTCAAGCCGCTGGGCAGGCAGGCGGAGATCGCGCGCAAGGCAGCTGTAATCCAGGCCGACCTGCGCGACGCCCGGCTGCGGCTGCTCGCCGACGACGTGGTTACCCTCCGGACCACGCTGGAGCGCGACGAGGCCAACGAGGCAGCGGTGCGTGAGCGCCGCGACGCCGTCGAGGCCGCGCTCGGCACGTCCCGGGCCCGCGAGGCCGAGCTCGACGCTCAGGCTCAGGCCGAGGCGCCGCGGCTGGCCCAGGCGCAGGAGACGTGGTACCGCCTCTCGTCGTTGCGGGAGCGACTGCGCAGCACGGCCAGCCTGGCGGCCGAACGCCACCGGAACCTGTCCGACTGGGTGGGCGGCGAAGGCGAGGAGGAACGCCGATCCCGAGATCCCGAGGAGCTGGAGCGCGAAGCGGCCCAGGTACGTGAGCAGGAAGGCGAGCTGACCGAGCGGCTCGAAGAGGCCCGCGAGGGTCTGCGCGAGGCCGTACGCCGGCGTTCCGAGGCCGAGGCCGCCCTCAAGGAGGAGGAGCGCCAGATCGCGGCGGCCGTCCGGGCGGCGGCCGACCGGCGAGAGGGGCTCGCCAAGCTGCGCGGCCAGGTCGCGGCCATGCGCAGCCGGGCCACCGCGGCGGAGGAGGAGATCGGCCGGCTGGCGCGTGCGGTTGCCGAGGCTCGTGAGCGGGCCGAGCGCGCCGAGGCCGAGTACGAGGCGCTGGAGCGGCAGATTGCCGGCCAGGAGGAGGGAGAGGTCGGCCTCGACGCCGCCCACGAGCGGGCGCAGGCCGAGCTGGCCGCGGCCGGCGACCGGGTCGCCGAGCTGCGCCGCGAGGAGCAAGACGCCGACCGGGAACGGAGCGCGCTCACCGCCCGCAAGGAAGCCCTGGAGATGAGCCTCGCCCGGGACGGTGAGGCGGCCGAGGTGTTGCTGGCGGCGGGGGAGCGGCTGTCCGGCCTGCTCGGCTCGGTGGCGGTGCTGCTCACCGTCGAGCAGGGCGCCGAGACGGCGGTCGCCGCGGCGCTGGGCGCCGCCGCGGACGCGGTGGCCGTTTCCAGCGTCGAGGGTGCCACCGAGGCGATCGCCCTGCTCAAGGAGGAGGACGCGGGCCGCGCGGGCATCGTCATCGGCAACGGGCCCGACCTCGCCGAGCACGAGCGGGCCCCGCTGCCCGGCGGGGCGCGCTACGCGATGGACCTGGTGTCCGTGCCGCCGGACCTCGAACCCGCCGTACGTCGCCTGCTCGCCGACGTCGTGGTGGTCGACGACCTGGCGACCGCCCGCACCATCGTCGAGGCCCACCCGGAGCTGCGTGCCGTCACCCGGGACGGCGACCTGTTGGGCGCGCACTGGTCACACGGAGGTTCGGCCAGCGCGCCGAGCCTGATCGAGACCCAGGCGGCCGTCGACGAGGCGGCGGAACGGCTGGCCGAGGTCACCGAGCGCGGTAACCAGGCACGGGCCGCGCTTGACGGCGCGCTCGAGGAGCAGCGCGCCGCTGCGGAGCGGGTCGAGGAGACGCTCGTACGGCTGAACGAGTCCGACGCCCAGATGGCGGCGATCGGTGAGCACCTCGGTCAGCTCGGCTCCGCCGCCCGCGCCGCCATCGGGGAGGCGGAGCGGCTGGCCAAGGCCATCACCGCGGCCGAGGAGGCGCGGGATCGCGACCTGGAAGGGCTGGCGGCACTGGAGGAGCGGCTCACTCAGGCCGAGGCCGAGCCCGACCGCGATACCGAGCCCTCGACCGAGGAGCGCGACGCCCTCGCCGAGGAGTGCACGGCGGCCCGCTCCGCCGAGATGGAGGCGCGGCTCACAGTGCGTACGGCGGAGGAACGGGCCCGGGCCATCGCGGGTCGCGCCGACGCGCTCGACCGGGCGGCGGTCAAGGAGCGCGAGGCCCGGGAGCGGGCCGTCGCCAGGCGGGAGCGCCGCCGCCGGCAGGCGGCCGTGGCCCGCGCGGTCGCACTCGGCGCCGAGGCCGCGCTGGGGCGCATCGAGACATCCCTGCAGGCGGCGATGGCCGAGCGGCAGGCCGCGGAGCAATCGGGTGCCACCCGGGACAGCGAGCTCAAGGCGCTCCGGGGCAAGATCCGGGAGCTGTCGGAGGAGCTGGAAGGGCTGGTCGGGGCCGTACACGGCCGCGAGGTATCCCGCGCCGAGCAGCGGCTGCGGCTTGAGCAGATGGAGACCCGCGCGGTCGAGGAGTTCGGCATCGAGATGGGCACGCTCATCACCGAGTACGCCCCGGACGTACCGGTGCCCCCGGGCCCGAACGCCCGCGACGACGCCGAGCCCACTCTGTACGTCCGGGAAGAGCAGGAGAAGCGCGCCAAGGCGGCCGAGCGGCAGCTGCAGCAACTCGGCAAGGTCAACCCGCTCGCGCTCGAGGAGTACGCCGCGCTGGAGGAACGGCACTCCTTCCTCACCACGCAGTTGGAGGACCTGAAGAAGACCCGCCGCGACCTGCTGACGGTCATCAAGGAGGTCGACGACCGGGTGGAGCAGGTGTTCGCCGCCGCCTTCGACGACACCGCCCGGGAGTTCACCGACATCTTTTCCCGGCTCTTTCCCGGCGGCGACGGGAGGCTGGTACTCACCGAGCCCGACGACATGCTCACCACCGGCGTCGAGGTCGAGGCGCGGCCCCCGGGCAAGAAGATCAAGCGGCTGTCGCTGCTGTCCGGCGGAGAGCGTTCGCTGACGGCGCTCGCCTACCTGATCGCGATCTTCAAGGCCCGGCCGTCGCCGTTCTACGTCCTCGACGAGGTCGAGGCTGCCCTCGACGACACCAACCTGCAGCGGGTGCTCACGATCTTCGAGGAGCTTCGGGAGAGCTCCCAGCTCCTCGTCATCACCCACCAGAAGCGGACGATGGAGGTCGCCGACGCGCTCTACGGCGTGAGCATGCGGGGCGACGGCGTCACCACTGTGATCAGCCAGCGCATGCGCGAACCCGAACCCGCGTAGTCGCCCGCTTGGTGGGTGGGCCAGCGGGTGGGCTGGTGGGTTGGCCGCTGACCTACGGGAACGTTGTTCATCGCGCACCCACCTCGCTCGGCGAGCGTCCGAACTCATCGCTAGGCCGCGTCGGTAGTTGATCCCAAATAGTCAGTTATGGATAATAGGAGCTGTCTATAAGGGAGAACCGGCGGAGGTGCTGATGGCGAAACGGAAGGTGGCCAACCTGCTGGCGCTCGCCGTGTTGTCGTACCTGACGCAGCGGCCCATGTACCCGTACGAGCTGAGTCGCACGCTGCGCGACCACGGCGACGACCGCAGCATCAAGTTCAACCACGGCTCGCTGTACATGGTGGTGCAGCAGCTCGCCAGGGCGGGGTTCGTCGCCGAGCAGGGCACCTCGCGCGAGGGACAGCGCCCGGAGCGCACCGTGTACGCGCTGACCGACGCCGGCCGCGCCGAGCTGCGCGACTGGATGCGTGAGCTGGTTGCCGAGCCGCAGCACGAGTACCCGCAGTTCGTTACGGCGCTGTCGTTGATCGCGGCGCTGCCGCCGAGCGAGGCGCTGCCGTTGCTGCGGCGACGGCTGGACCGGCTGGCCGCCAGTCGGGCCGAGATCCGCGCGCTGATCGACGGGGCGCTGGACCAGGGCGTGCCGGGCCTGTTCCTGGTCGAGGAGGAGTACCGGCTCACCCTGCTGGACGCCGAGAGGGCGTTCGTGACGCGGTTCATCGAGCAGATCACCGATCCAGACACCGGGTGGGGCGGCAGGTGGGCCGAGTTCCACGGCGAGCACCCGCCCACCAACGAGAGGACAGAGTCATGACTCGCATCGATACCGCCCTGATCATCGGTGGCGGCATCGCCGGCCCGGTGGCCGCGATGGCACTGGCGAAAGGCCGGCATCCGGGCCACCCTGTACGAGGCGTACGACGCGACCGCCGACGGCGTCGGGGGCATGCTCGGCATGGCGCCCAACGGGCTGAGCGCGCTGGACATCCTCGATGCCGGTGACGGCGTTCGGGGCATCGGCGAGCCGGTGCAGGCCATGGTCATGCAGAGCTGGACCGGCAAGCGGCTGGCACAGCTCGGCGACATGTCCGGCCCGCCGTTCCTGCACGCGGTGTGGCGCTCCGACCTGTACCGGTACCTCTACGACGAGGCGGTGCGTCGGGGCATCACGATCGAACACGGCAAGCAGCTGGTCGATCTCACCGACACCGGCGAGACCGTGACCGCACGCTTCGCCGACGGTACGACGGCGGCCGCCGACGTGCTGATCGGCGCGGACGGCGTCCGGTCCACGGTCCGGTCGCTGATCGACCCGGCCTCACCGCAGCCCAAGTACGACGGGCTGCTCGGCTTCGGCGGCTGGTCGGCGGCGCAATGCCCGACCGCCACCCCGGCAACCATGTACATGGTCTTCGGCAAGAGGGCCTTCTTCAGCTACACCGTGACCCGCACCGGGCGTGTCGGCTGGTTCGTCAACCTCCCGCGGCGGGAGCCGATGACGTTCGCCGAGGCCCAAGCGGTCGGCGGGCCGGCGTGGCTGACGGAGCTGCGGGAGGTGTTCGCCGCCGACCGGACGCCGGCCGTAGACATCCTGGACGGCACGGACCCGGCGGAGATGGTGATCACCGGTGGGCTGGAGATCATGCCGCCCGCGCCGCGCTGGCACCGGGGCCGGGTGGTGCTCATCGGCGACGCCGCGCACGCCCCGTCGCACAGCTCCGGCCAGGGTGCCTCGCAGGCCATCGAGGGCGCCGTGCATCTCGCCCGGTGCCTCCGCGACCTGCCGCCGGCCGAGGCGTTCGTCGCGTACGAACGGCTGCGCCGCGGCCGCGTCGAGCGCATCACCGCGCAGGCCGAACGCACAAACAGCAACAAGGCCGCCGGCTCAATCGCCCGGGTGCTGCGCGACCTGACGATGCCGGTGGCCATGAAGCTAATGGCCAAGCCGGAGAAGATGGCCTGGCAGTACGGCTACCGCATCGACTGGCACGCCCCGGTCACCGGCGTCCCGTCCGAACTCACCGTCGCCGGTTAGGGGATCCGCTTGGGGGAGGAGACGGGTCGCCACGATCTCGACGGCCCGGTCTCCGGCACGCCCCGGTCAAAGCGGCCGCTGAAAGTCTGAGAGACTGGCGGGTCGTGGAGTTCGTGGTCCTTGTTGCGGTCATCGTCGCCATCGCGGTCGTGGCGGCCGTCGTCCTGCTGGCACGGCCGGGGCGCCGTACCGGCCCCCCGGCCGGTCCCCCGCCGGCCAAGCCCCGGCCGGCCGAGCCTCCGCCGGCCGCACCCACCGAGCAGGCCGAGCAGGCGCCCGCGCCCGAGGTACCGCCCCCGTCGGCGGGACGGATCGTACGGCTGCGGGGTCGGCTGGCCAGTTCGCAGAACGCGGTCGGCCGGAGCCTTCTCGCCCTGCTGTCGCGGGAGACCCTGGACGAGGATGCCTGGGAGGAGATCGAGGACACCCTCATCACCGCGGACGTCGGCGTCGCGTCGAGCAGGGACATCGTCGAGGAACTGCGGACCAAGGTGAGGGTGGAAGGGGCACGCACCCAGGACGAGGTGCGCGCGCTGCTCAGGAGCGGGTTGCTCGCGCAGATCGGGTCGGACGTCGACCGGTCGCTGCGCACCCTTCCGCACGGTGACCGGCCGGCCGTGATGCTGGTCGTCGGCGTCAACGGCACCGGAAAGACGACGACCTGCGGGAAGCTCGGCCGGGTGCTGGCCGCCGACGGAAGGTCGGTCCTGCTGGGCGCGGCGGACACGTTCCGGGCGGCGGCGGCCGATCAGCTGCAGACCTGGGGCGAGCGGGTCGGCGCCGAGGTGGTGCGTGGGCGCGAGGGTGCCGACCCGGCGAGCGTGGCGTTCGAGGCGGTACGCGCGGGTGTGGAGCGACGAGTCGACACCGTCATCGTCGACACCGCCGGCCGGCTGCACACCAAGGCCGGGCTCATGGACGAGCTGGGCAAGGTGAAGCGGGTGGTCGAGAAGCACGCCAGCGTCGACGAGGTGCTGCTCGTCCTCGACGCCACCACCGGGCAGAACGGTCTTCAGCAGGCCCGGGTGTTCACCGAGGTGGTGAACGTGACAGGCATCGTGCTGACCAAACTCGACGGCACCGCCAAGGGCGGCATCGTCATCGCCGTCCAGCGTGACCTCGGCGTACCGGTCAAGCTGGTCGGCCTGGGCGAGGGGCCGGACGATCTCGCGCCGTTCGAGCCCGACGCGTTCGTCGACGCGATCCTCGGCGAGTAGCCGTCCGCCGAGATCTATGTTGCGGGCCGGAAATGTCCCGTTTCGTACCCCCACAACATAGATCTCGGCATCCTCCCGCCCGAAACATCCCCGAAATATACCCGGTGAGGGTTTCACGCGGGCGAAACATCGTTGATCGGCGTGCGTTACGGCGAGCCCTGAACATCTGGGAGGACGTGTGACCGACACCGAGAGAGAGGCGCCCCCTGGATGAACACCGGAGATACTGCCTGGGTTCTGGCGAGCTCCGCTTTGGTCCTCCTCATGACCCCCGGCCTCGCGCTCTTCTACGGCGGGATGACCCGCGCCAAGAGCGTGCTGAACATGCTGATGATGTGCTGGACCTGCATCGGCGTGGTGAGCGTGCTCTGGGTGCTCTACGGCTACTCGCTGGCCTTCAGTACCGACGCCGGGGGCGGACTGATTGGCGACCTGACCGCCGCGGGCCTGCGCTTCGACCTTGAGGCGCTGAGCGGGACGATCCCCGTCCTCGCGTTCGCGGCCTTCCAGCTGATGTTCGCGATCATTACCGCCGCCCTGATCAGCGGGGCGGTCGCGGACCGCGCCAAGTTCGGCGCGTGGGTGGTCTTCGTCGGGGTTTGGGCCACCCTCGTCTACTTCCCGGTCGCACACTGGGTGTTCTTCTTCGACGACGGCAACGGGGGCTGGATCGGCGACCGACTCGGCGCGCTGGACTTCGCCGGCGGGACTGCCGTCCACGTCAACGCGGGCGCGGCCGCCCTCGCCCTGGCGCTGGTGCTGGGTCGGCGGGTCGGCTGGCCGAAGGAGCAGATGCGCCCGCACAACCTGCCGATCGTGCTGCTGGGCGCCGGGCTGCTGTGGTTCGGATGGTTCGGGTTCAACGCCGGCTCCGCGGTCGCCGCGAACGGCCTGGCCGCTACCGCGTTCATGGACACCCAGGTCGCGACGGCCGCCGCCGCGCTCAGCTGGATCCTGGTCGAAAAGCTGCGCAACGGGCACGCGACGACCCTCGGCCTCGCCTCCGGCGCGATCGCCGGCCTCGTCGCCATCACGCCGGCGGCCGGTTCGGTGGAGCCCTTGGGCGCCATCGCGATCGGTGCGATCGCGGGCGCCGTGTGTGCGTACGCGATCAGCCTGAAGTACCGCCTCCGCTACGACGACTCGCTGGACGTCGTCGGTGTCCACCTGGTGGGTGGGGCCGTCGGCGCGCTGCTCATCGGGTTCTTCGCTACCGAGGCCGTGACGGGCGGGGCGAACGGCCTGTTCTACGGTGGTGGACTCACCCAGCTCGGCCTGCAGGCCGTCGCGGTCGCCGCGGTGGGTGCGTACTCGTTCGTCCTCACCTACGTGATCGGCAAGGTCATCGACTGGACCATGGGCTTCCGGATCCACGAAGAGGACGAGGTGCAGGGCATCGACGTCGTTGCGCACGCGGAGACCGCGTACGACCTGGACGCCGCCCACTCCGGGGGATTCGCCGGCGCGATCCGCAGGGTCGAGGTTCCGAAGAAGGTGGATGCATGAAGCTTGTCACCGCGATCATCAAGCCGTTCAAGTTGGACGACGTCAAGGCCGCGCTCGAGGCGTACGGGGTGCGCGGGCTGACGGTGACGGAGGCCAGCGGGTACGGACGGCAGCGCGGGCACACCGAGGTGTACCGCGGCGCCGAGTACAACGTCGATCTGATCCCCAAGATGCGGGTCGAGGTGGTGTGCGAGGACGAGGACGCCGCCGACATCATCGACGTGGTCGTCAAGGCCGCACAGACCGGAAAGATCGGCGACGGCAAGGTGTGGTCGGTGCCGCTGGAGACAGTGGTCCGAGTCCGCACTGGAGAACGCGGTCCGGACGCCCTGTAGATATGGCAACGCCCGGTGAGGATGCCGCGTGAGGACGCTCGGCGAGACCGGTGTCCTCGAGACGTCCGCTCGAACGTCGTACGCCGCGGCCCGTGCCACGCGGGCCGCGGCCGTCGACGAGTGGCTGGCTCGGCTGCTCGGCCTCGAGCCCGAGGTCGCCCTGGTCGCCGTCGGCGGCTACGGACGGCGTGAACTCGCGCCGGCGAGCGACCTCGACCTGCTCCTGCTGCACCGTGGCGGGTCCAGAGACGAGGACGGGGTACGGGCGCTGGCGCAGCGGGTGTGGTACCCGATCTGGGACTCGGGCCTCCCCCTCGACCACTCGGTCCGTACTACCGAGGAGGCCAGAGCGGTCGCCCGCTCCGACCTCAAGGTGGCCCTCGGACTGCTGAACGCCCGGCACGTCGCCGGCGACCCGCAGCTCACCGCGCTGCTGCGAGAGACGGTCCTCGCCGACTGGAGGGCGGGTGCCGCCCACCGGCTCCCCGAGGTTCGGGCAGCCGCGGCCGAGCGCGCCGAGCGCCACGGTGAGCTGGCGTTCCTCCTCGAGCCCGAGCTCAAGGAGGCCCGCGGGGGGCTACGCGACGTGCACGCGATACACGCGGTCGCCGCGGCCTGGGTTGCCGAGGGGCCCGGCGCCCGGGTACGGGAGGCGTACGAGTTCCTGCTCGACGTCCGGCACGCGCTGCACGAGGTGACCGGGCGGGCGGTCGACCGGCTGGTGCTGCAGGAGCAGGACGCGGTGGCGCGTGCCGTGGGGCTCAACGACGCCGACGTGCTGCTGCGCGCCCTTGCCGAGGCCGGCCGGCGGATCTCCTACGCCTGCGACCTCACCTGGCGCAGCCTCGACCGGTTCCTCGCTCCGCGTGAGCGCAGACGACGCCCACGCACCGGGCGCACCGGCGGGGGCGTCGGAGGCCGGCAGCCGGTGCGCCGGCCGTTGGCGCGGGACGTGGTCGAGCAGGAGGGCGAGGCCGTGCTGGCCCGCGACGCGGACCCGCTCGCGGACCCCACGCTGATCCTCCGGGCGGCGGCTGCTGCCGCCCAGGCCGGCCTTCCGATAGCGCCGGCAACGATCGAGACCCTCGCGACCAGATCGGCTCCCCTTCCGGTGCCCTGGCCGGAGGCCGCCCGCGACGCGCTCGTCGCGCTGCTCGGCGCGGGCCGCTCGGCGATTCCGGTGTGGGAGGCGCTGGACCAGTCCGGCGTCATCGTCGAGCTGATCCCCGATTGGGAGCGGGTACGCAACCGGCCGCAGCGCAGCCCGGTGCACACCTTCACGGTGGACCGGCATCTGGTTGAGGCGGCAGCAGCGGCCGCCGCCTTCACCCGGGAGGTGGCGCGGCCGGATCTGTTGCTCCTCGCGGCGTTGCTGCACGACATCGGCAAGGGCTGGCCGGGAGACCACTCACGTACCGGGGAAACAGTTGCCCGGGACGTCGGGGCCCGTATCGGGCTGGCCCCGCCCGACATCGAGATTCTCGCCGGTGCGGTACGCTACCACCTGCTGCTTCCCCAGACGGCTACCCGGCGTGACCTCGACGATCCGGCCACCGTGGAGTTCGTGGCCCGGGCGGTCGGCTCACACGAGCTGCTGGACATCCTGTTCGCCCTGGCGATAGCCGACGGGCACGCGACCGGGCCCGGCGCCTGGAACGAGTGGAAGGCGGGTCTGGTCGCGGACCTCGTCCGCAGGGTAGATGCCGTGCTCGCCGGCGAAGTACCACCCCCGCCGCCCCCGCTCGGCCCCGAGCAGGTGGATCTCGCCCGCTGCGGGGGGCCGGCCGTGCACGTCGACGGAGCGCAGATCACCGTCGTCGCTCCGGACCGGCCGGGGCTGCTGTGGCGGGCCGCGGGGGTGCTCGCCCTGCACCGCATGGTGATCCGCGCCGCCACCGCCGCCTCGTACGAGGCGTCCGAAAGGGTGGCGGTGACCGTGTTCACGGCGGCGCCGGAGTACGGCACCGCACCGGACGCCCGGCTCCTCGGTGACGACCTGCGTCGTGCCCTGGCCGGGCGGCTTGACGTGGCCGAGCGGCTGGAGAAGCGCCGGCAGGCCTACCAGCCGCGTCCCGGGATCCCGGTGCCGCCGCCGCGGGTGACGCTGCTCGACGACGCCTCGCACACCGCGACGGTCGTCGAGGTACGCGCCCACGACCGGCCGGGACTGCTCTGGCGCATCGGCAGGGCGCTCGGCGAGGCCGGGCTGGACATTCGCTCGGCACGGGTGGAGACGCTGGGCGCGGAGGCGGTGGACGTCTTCTACGTGGTCGACGGGTCGGGGAGCCCGATCACCGACTCCCGTCGGCGGGCCGCGGTACGTCGCGCGGTGCTCGACGCGGTCCGCTAGTGACCCCGACCACCTCTTGGCCGTGATCTTGCAGAAATTTCAAGATAGGTCTTGAAATTTCTGCAAGATCACGGCCAAGAGGTGGCGTCAGGGCTCGTCGTGGAGCATGCCGCGGAGGGCGCCGTCGACGCGGACCGTCTCGCCGTTGAGGTAGGGCGTGCGCAACTGGGCCAAAGACAGGACGAACTCGGCGATCTCGTCGGGCATGGCGATCCGGCCACCCGGGAGCTTGGCCTCTACCAGCCGGCGCTGCTCCTCCTGTGCATAGCGGGAGGCCTCGGTCAGCACGGGGCCGGGCGCGACCCCGTTGACCTGGATTCCGTACCGGCCCCACTCGTAGGCCAGGGTCTCGGTGAGGCTGTTGAGTGCGGCCTTGGCAGCCCCGTAGTGCGCCCCGCCGGGATTCGGGCCGTAGGCGCCGACGGAGCTGATGTTGATGATCCTGCCGCCGCCCCGCTCGCGGAAGACGGGAAACACGGCCCGGCTGCACAGGAAGGCGGTGGTCAGGTTGGCCTCCACGACGGCCCGCCAGCCGCCCGGGCTGATCTGCTCCGCTGCCGCGAGAAACCGGCCGGCGGCGTTGTTCACCAGCACGTCGATGCGTTGCCAGCGCTCCAACGTCCGCTGGACGAGCGTGTCCACCTGCTCGGGGTCCCGAAGGTCGGCGCCGACGGCGAGAGCCTCGCCGCCGGCGTCCTCGATCTCCTTCGTTACCTGATCCAGCTTCTCGGCCTTACGGCTGTTGACCACTACCCGGGCGCCGCCGCGGGCGGCGCGTAGCGCGATGGCCCGCCCTATCCCCGCGGCGCTGCCCGTAATTACGAACACGCTGTCCGTACGGTCGGTCACTATCTGATCCCCTTGTTGGCTATTCGTACTTCTTGTCCCAGGCACCCTTTTCCTGGTACCACTGGATGGCCCCGGGGTGGAACTTGAGGCCAAATTCCTTGGTGTAGGAGTCGGCCTCACGGAAGGCCGTGTCCATGGTGTACTCGTCCCCCGCGGGATGCACCTTCGCGATCTTCTCTCGCTGCTCGAAGACGGTCTTGGTCACCTTGTAGGCGACGTCCTTCGGGAGATCGGCACGCACCAGGATGAGCGTGGGGTAGGCGATCGACGGAACGTCCTCGTCGGTCCCCTCGTACATGCCCTTGGGGATGACCTCGCGGAACTGCTCCGGCTCGCTTTTCTGGATCTTCGCCATTGCCTCGTCGGATATGGGGAGGATACGCACTCCCACGTTGGTCCCGATCTCGGATGCGGAGGCGAGGGGGAGGCCGCCGCCCAGGTTCGCTCCCTCGATCTCTCCGTTCTGCAGGGCTGTGACCTGGTCCGACTGCGATAGCTCCTGCCCGCGCACGTCCTTCAGCGAAAGTCCGTAGGCGCCGAGCATGTCGGCGGTGATGTTCTGCACGTTGCTGCCCGGCTCGCCGACACCGAGCCGCCTTCCCTTGACCATGAGCTGGTCCAGGGTCTTTATGTCAGAGTCCGCCCGGACGGCGATGTGCGTCACCGTGGCGTGGCCGGACATCAACACCTGCAATTTCGAGGCGTCGGCGGTCCCGTCCTCGATGGTCTTCCTGACATCCGCCGGAGCGGCGAAACCCATATCCATGTCTCCGCTGCTGATGCGGCGGACGTTCTCGGTGCCGCCGGCGGTGCCCTGGGAGGTGGCCGCGATATCCGTGCTGTCGGATATCGCCCGGGCGAAACCCTGGCCGACATAGAAGTACGTGCCGCCCTCACCCGCGGTGCCGATGAGCAGCCTGTTGTCGCCCCCTGAGCCGCCCGCGCCGCCGGCACCGCCGCCACCGGGTGCACAGGCTGCCGTCGCCGCCAGCCCCAGGCACAGAGATATCGCCAATGTCCAACGCTTACTAGGTTTCACGGTTGCTCCCTCCACTGGAAGTCTGCACGTCCGCCGCGGTCTCGGCGGCCCCCTGGACTTGCGGTCGAAGATCCTGCCGGGCACCTGGCCGAAGGCCCCGTCGGATGTAGTACGCGACCTGGACGACGGCCAGTGCGGCCAGCCCGGACAGCGAATACTTGGTATCCGGAACGATCAGCGCGAGGGCGGCGGCCGCCAGGATCAGCCGCCCCAGCCACCCGATACGAAGCGAGGGCAGCAGCATGCCCTGCCAGGCCCCGGCGAGCGCGTAGACCCCCAGCGCGGCGGTGACAGCGGAGACGACTATCTGGGGAACGGGTCCGTTCAGCAGCAACACGTCGTTGTAGACGAAGAGGAACGGGAGGAGGTACAAAGCTCCGGCGATGCGGACCGCCTCCAAGGCCGCGCGGAACGGAGAGGATCTCGCGATCCCGGCGGCGACGAACGCGTCCGGCGCCACCGGCGGGGTGATGGCCGAGATCACGCCGAAGTAGAAGATGAACAGGTGGGCGGCCATCGGCGAGACGCCCAGGTCGATCAGCGCCGGGGCGACCAGGACCGCCAGCATGGCGTAGGCAACCAGGATCGGCACGCCCATGCCCAAGATGAGCGAGGCGGCGGCGCTGATGAGCAGCAGCACCAGGAGGTTGCCGCCGGCGAGGTCGATCAGAATGGTGGAGAGCTTGACCCCGAAGCCGGTCACGGTCACGATTCCCGCGATCAGGCTCGCCATCGCCACGATGCTGATGACCACCAGCGCGTCCCGGACCCCCTTGATGAGGGCCTCGTAGATGCGCCGGAAGGCGTGCCATGAGCGTTCGGCGATCAGCATGACGGCCATCGTGGCGACGATTCCGTAGAAGGCCGCCCGCGAGGGGGAGACCCCGCGTACCGCCAGCATGTAGATCACTAGCGCGAGCGGGATTACGTGATACCAGCCGCGGCGGACGATCGGCAGGATGCGGGGCTGCTCCTCGCGGGCCAGGCCGGCGAGCCCGGTCTTCGCGGCCTCCAGGTCGACCATGAAGAAGAGGGCGATGTAGAAGAGTATCCCGATCAGAAAGGCCGAGCTGGCGATCTCCCAATACGGAACGCCGAGAATCTCCATCATGATGAAGATGGATCCGCCCATGATCGGGGGCATGATCTGCGCGCCCATACCGCTGCACGCCTCGACCCCGGCGGCGAAGTTGGCCCGGTAGCCGGTGCGCTTCATCATCGGAATGGTGACCGAGCCGACGCTGGCCACGTTAGCCAGGCTGCTTCCGGTGAGCATTCCCATGAAGGAGCTCGCCACGACGGCGATCTTCGCGGGGCCTCCGCGGACCCTGCCCAGGGCCCACCTCGCCACGTCCCGGATGAAGTCGCCGGCGCCAGACATTACCACGAACGCGGCGAAGATGATGAAAATCAGAATGTAGCTCGCCGATATCTGGGTGATCTGTCCGTAGGGCCCGTTCAACGTATAGAAGAAGGTGGCCACGAACCGCGGCACGTCGAATCCGGCATGGGTGAACGGGGCGGGCGCCAGATAGCCGTACAGCGCGAACCACACGAACGCGGCGGTAATGATGGGAAAGGCCCAGCCGGTTACCCGCCGCGCCACCTCGAACATTATGACGAATATGATCAGGCCGAAGACGATGTCGGGGGTTGTCGCCGGAAGGCCGACCCGGTCCTCATAGGTGTCGAAGACCCTGAAGACGTAGACGCTCCCGGCGATCGCCGCGGCGGCCAGAACCATGTCGAACGCGAGGACCCATCTGCTGCGCACCAGGCGCCTGGCCGGCGCGAAGAGCAGCAGGGCGAACACGAACCCGCCGGCCAGGTGAATACTGCGGTGCTGGATCCCGGGCAGCGGCAGGGCGCCCGCCGCATACAGGAAGTAGAGGGCGTAGCCGAGCATGAGGACGGCGAGCGGACGCCCGACCCACCTCGGCAGTGTCCGCTGTTTCGCGTTGCGGACCTCCCCCTCGAACCGGTCCTCCGACGTGGAGCCGACCTGCTCCTCCTCGGACGGGGTGATGCTTTGGATTGGTCTCGACACGCCGATTTCCTCTCCGCGGGGCCCATCGGCGGGGATCGTACTGGTGTGGCCGCCGACCGGGTGCCGACGGCCACGCTGTCTGTCAGAGCTTCCGCTTCAGTAGGTCTCGGGCGACGACGAGGCGATGGACCTCGGACGGGCCCTCGCCGATCCGCTTGATGCGCAGCTCCCGGTACCACCGTTCGAGCGGCATCTCCTTGGCGACGCCGAGGCCGCCCATGATCTGGATACATCGATCGACGACGCGGCCGGCGGTTTCGGTCGCGTAGACCTTCGCGATCGAGGCGTCGATCTTGAAGTTCTGACCCAGCAAGGCCTTCCACGCGGCCTGATACACGAGCAGCCTGGCTGCCCGCAGCTCGATCTCGGAGTCGGCGAGCATCCACTGCACCGCCTGGCGGTCGGACAGCGGCCCGCCGAAGGTGTTCCGTATCTTGGCGTAGTCCGTGGCGATCTTGAGGGCGGCCTGGGCGATGCCGATGGTTCCGGCGGCGTACGGGACGCGCCCGTTCACGAGCCACTTCTCGGCGAAGGCGAACCCCTCGCCCTCGCCGCCGAGCAGGTTCTCGGCCGGGATGGTGCAGTCCTCGAGGTGGACCTCGTAGGGGGACCAGGCACGAATCACCGGCACCGGCCGGTAACTGAAACCGGGGGAGTCCGTCGGCACGATGAAGCTGCTGATGCCGCCCCGCCCGGTGTCCGAGCCGGTCCGGGCGAACACGACCCCCCAGTCGGAACCGCTGACACCGGAGATCCAGAGCTTGGTGCCGTTGAGCACCCAGGTGTCGCCCTTCCTGACCGCTCGGGTCTTGATGCTCCGGCCAGGGTCGCTGCCGCCCGAGGGCTCGCTGATGGCGACGAAGGTCTTCTTGCCCTTCTCGAGAGCGGGTATGCCGTATCGCTCGATCTGCTCCTTGGTGCCCTGGAAGATCACGTTCGGCGGGTCCCAGCCCATGGCCCCGCAGGCGGGTATGTAGGCGCCCATCCGGCACTGCACCGCCTCTTCGGTGACCACGCACTGGGCGAGCAGGTCGAGCCCGGCGCCGCCGTACTCCTCGGGCGAGGCGATGCACCACAGGCCCGCCTGACGCGCCTTCCGCTGGAGCCGTTCGAGATCGTCGGCGGGCAGCTCCACCGCGTCGAACTCGAGCTTGTCCTCGGCGGGCCGTACCTCGTGCTCCATGAAGTCCGCGACGGTGCGACGGAGCATGACCAGCTCCTCGGGCATCTCCCAAGCACCTGAGTCGGCGGTCATACCTACCTCCCTTCGGACAGCGGCAGCTCGGCCGGCGGTTGCAGACGGGCCGCCTGCTCTCGGTAGGCGTGCATGTGCCTGTACATGCGGCGGCGTGCGGCCTCGGGGTCACTTGCGTGGATTGCTTCGAGGATCTTGCGGTGGGCCAGCAGCACCGCCGGCCGTACGGCTTCCGAATCGGTCTGCGCGGCGAAGAGGGCGTCCTCGATGACGTTGCTGATGGCCACCATGTACGCGGTGAGCAGCTCGTTGTGGCTGGCCCGGGCGACCGCCACGTGCCAGCCCACGTTCGCCGCGAAGTAATCGGCGCGGGCGATGCCCGGCTCGTTCATTCTTGCGTCGAGCGCGTCGAGTACCTCGAGATCGGCGTCCGTGCGGTTGGTCGCGGCAAGCGAGGCGCAGCCCGGCTCCAATGCCTCCCGTGCCTCCAGCAGGGACCAGAAACGGATGCGCCTGCCGCGGATGAACACCTCCAGCGACTGCGCGATGCCCTGCACATCCGGACGGCGTACGACCGTTCCTCCCTTGCGTCCGGGCCGCGAACTGACAAGACCCTCGGCCTGAAGCATCCGGAGCGCCTCCCGCACGGTGGATCTGCCCAGGCGGGTCTGCTCCATCAGCCGGCGCTCGGTCGGCAGCACAGTCCCCTCCTCGAACGTCCCGTCGAGGATCGATCGCCTGATGCGGTCGGCCAGCACATCCGATGCCTTCGCGGTTTCGATCGGCCCGAGGGCGACTCCGCTTCCGCCTCCCTCCGGCGTGGCGTGCGACGTTTCGCGATCCCCGTGCTCGTTCATCCGTCCTCCGGACTGTGGGGTTGACCCCTGGATCTGTCCCTCTCGTGACGAACGAGATCCACGGCCATCCCCTGGTCGCAACCATTGAAGCTGTGACGATTTGGTCTGTCAATGCCTATTGTCAGACCAAATCACTCAAGCTAACGTCGAACCTTGTGACACGAGCGCTGGACGGTCTGTTTGTACTCGACCTCGGGCAGATCTACAACGGCTCGTACTGCGGCGTGCTGCTGTCCTACCTGGGCGCCGAGGTGGTGAAGGTCGAGTCGCCCGCCGGCGATCCCACCCGCTGGCGGGTCGTGGGCCGCGAGACCCATCCCTTCGTGATGCTGAACAGCAACAAGAAGGGCGTCCGGCTCGACCTCAAGACCGAGCGGGGCAAGGATCTGTTCCTTCGCCTGGTCGAGCGCGCGGACGTGCTGGTGGAGAACTTCGCGCCGGGCACCATGCAGCGCCTCGGCCTGGGCTACCCGGAGCTCGAGAGGGTGAACCCGCGGCTGGTGTACGCCTCCGGCAAGGGCTACGGGAGCACCGGCCCGCACCGCGACTACCCAGCGATGGATCTCACCATCCAGGCGATGACCGCCGTCATGGCCACCACCGGATTCGACGGGCACCCGCCGGTCAAGGCGGGGATCGCGCCGGCGGACTTCATGGGCGGCGTACATCTGGCGGCCTCGGTACTCGCCGCGCTCTACCAGCGAGAGCGGACCGGTCGCGGACAGCTCGTCGAGGTGTCGATGCAGGACGCGCTGCTGCCCTCGCTCACCTCGGCCCTCGGCGGGTACTTCGAGTCGGGCGGAACCCTGCCGGAGCAGACCGGCAACCGGCACAACGGCCTCTCGGTCTGCCCGTACAACGTCTACCCGGCCAAGGACGGATGGATAGCGATCCTCTGCATGACCGACCGGCACTGGCAGGCGCTGTGCCGGCTCATGGGGCGCGCGGATCTGGCGGACGACCCCGAGCTCGCGACCACTCCCGGTCGATGCGCGCAGATGGACATGATCGACGAGGTAGTGGGCGACTGGACCCGCCCCCAGACGAAGGCGGATCTGTTCCAGCTGGTCACCGGGGCGCACATCCCCGCGGCGCCGCTGGTCCACCTCACCGAGCTGGTTGCCGACCCGCACCTCAGGGAGCGCGGAATGCTCCGGGACGTCGACCATCCGACCATGGGCCGGGTCACCGTGTACGGGAATCCGCTGCGGCTCGGCGACTCCGAGCCCGTCGAGCCGCGGGCGGCGCCCCTGCACGGCGAGCACACCGACGAGGTCCTGCGGGAGCACCTCGGCCTGCCCGACGAGGAGCTGCGCCGGCTGCACGAGGAGGGGGTGATCTAGATGATCACGACTGACCTGTTCGACGAGATACGCGATCGGATCGGCCACCGGGAGACCATCGGGCTCGGGGTGGTGACAGCGCTTCAGATCCGCCGCTACGCGCGCGCGGTCGGCGAGGACAACCCGCTCTACCACGATCCGGAGTACGCGCGAAAACGAGGCTTCGCCGACGTCATCGCCCCGCCGAACATGGTCCCCTCAATCGTCGACTGGGGTGAAGGCGATGTGGAGGAGGAGCTGTTGACCGACGGGACCGCGCCGGGGCACCTGCTGGGGCTGGACATCTCGGACGTACGGATCATGGGTGGCGGCGAGGAGATGGAGTTCCACCGGCCGGTCACCGCCGGCACCCGGCTGACCCTGCACAGCGAGCTGGTCGACGTGGCCCAGCGGCAGGCCAAGACCGGGCTCATGATCGTGCTGAGCTTCCGCAACAACTACCGAGACGAGGCGGGCATACCCCTTCTCACCTGTAACCGGACCGTACTGCTCCGCTAGCGGACCTGGAGCGCCCATGCGACGAGAGTTCTCCCAGATCGGGATCGGCGACGAGATCGAGGAGCAGAGCCACCGGCCGACCCAGGTACAGCTCTTCCGGTACAGCGCGGTCACCTGGAACAGCCACCGCATCCACTACGACCGCCCGTACGCGGAGAAGGAGGGCTACCCGGACGTCCTGGTCCAGTCCCACCTGCACGGCGCGTTCCTCACCAAGCTCTGCACCGACTGGATGGGCGAAGACGGGCGCCTCGTCCGGCTAGCGCTGCGGGTCAGGAGGTTCGCCGTGCCCGGTGACGTGCTGGTCTGTCGAGGTACCGTGGTGGACAAGGCGGTTGTGGACGGCGAAGGACGGGTCACCTTGCGCCTCGAGGAGGTGCGCAGCGACGGCGAGGTGTGCGCACCCGGCGAGGCAGTCGTCGCGTTCCCGCTGGCCGAGACATGAGCGACGCACCCTTCTCACTGGAGGCCGAGGAAAAGGGCTTCCGCGCCATCCTCGGCGTCCAGGTCGTCTCCGCCGAGCCCGGGCGAGCCACCCTCGAGGTCCCCGTGGATGCCCGCCTGCTGCAGGGCGCCGGGGTGGTACACGGCGGCGTCTTCACCTCCATGGTGGATTGCGTGATCGCCGACGCGCTGCGGGGACTGC
Organism: Streptosporangiales bacterium; assembly: GCA_009379995.1. Lineage (GTDB taxonomy): Bacteria > Actinomycetota > Actinomycetes > Streptosporangiales > WHSR01 > WHSR01. The sequence continues at coordinate 11,050 of WHSR01000011.1, read as the reverse complement.
TGCGGGACGGTGAGGTCTCCGCGACGATCGACCTCAACGTGGGGTTCCTCAGGCCGGTGGCGGGCGGGGTGCTGTCGGCGGAGGCGACGATCATCTTCCGCGGCGGCTCGATCGCGATCGGCGCCGCCGAGGTGAGGGACGAGGCGGGCAACATGTGCGCCGTGGGCAGGGCGACGTTCAAGATCGGAGCCGCCCGGACGCGTCCGCCGGAGCCACAAGGATCCTGACCGCACGACTGGAGAACAGGACGGACGCCATGAACGAGACCCAGAGAGACCTCCGGATCGCCAACTGTTCCGGGTTCTACGGCGATCGCCTCTCCGCGGCACGGGAGATGGTCGAGGGCGGCCCCATCGACGTCCTGACCGGGGATTACCTGGCCGAGCTGACCATGATGATCCTGTGGAAGACCCAGCAACGCGACGGCCAGGGCGGGTACGCGAGGACCTTCCTGCAGCAGATGGAACAGGTCCTGGGCACCTGCGTCGATCGCGGCATCAAGGTGGTCGCCAACGCCGGTGGGCTCAACCCACGCGGTCTCGTCGACCACCTTCGCGAGCTCGCCGGACGGCTCGGCGTCGACGCCAAGATCGCCTACATCGAGGGCGACGACATTCGCGACCGGCTGGACGAGCTGCAGGCCAAGGGGTACGAGCTCACCAACCTGGACACGGGGGAGCCGCTGGCGAAGGCCGGCGTCCAGCCGGTGACGGCCAACGTGTACCTCGGTGCGTGGGGGATCGTCGAGGCGCTGGCCAGCGGGGCCGACGTCGTGGTCACGCCGCGGGTGACCGACGCGTCGGTGGTCGTCGGTCCCGCCGCGTGGCATTTCGGCTGGTCCCGCGAGGACTGGGATCGGCTGGCGGGGGCTGTGGTCGCCGGCCACATCCTGGAGTGCGGTGCCCAGACGACGGGCGGGAACTTCTCGTTCTTCACCGAGTTGCCGGATCACCGGCTGCCCGGATTCCCCATCGCCGAGATGGCCGACGACGGGAGCTGCGTGATCACCAAGCACCCGGGGACCGGCGGGTTGGTCAGCGTGGACACGGTGACCGCGCAGCTGCTGTACGAGCTCGGCCCGCCCGGGTACGCCAACCCCGACGTGGTGGCCCGCTTCGACATCATGCGGCTGGATCAGGAGGGCCCGGACCGGGTGCGGGTCTCCGGCGTACGCGGCGAGCCCGCCCCCCGTGACCTCAAGGTCTGCCTCAACTACTCCGGCGGCTACCGCAATTCGGTGACCTTCATGCTGACCGGTCTCAACATCGAGGCCAAGGCCGAGCGCGCCACACGTCAACTCTTCGATCTCGTCGGCGGGCGGGAGAACTTCGAGAGCGTCGACGTCCAGCTCATCCGTACCGACGTGGAGGACGCGGAGGCCAACGAGGGCGCGACGGCCCGCCTGCAGGTGACCGTCAAGGATCAGGACCCGGGGCGGGTCGGCCGCCGCTTCTCCAACGCGGCCACCAGCCTCGGACTGTCCGGCTACCCGGGCTTCTACACCGCGACGCCGCCGCAGAAGGAGAGCGCCTTCGGCGTCTACTGGCCGACCCTCGTCCCCGCGGCCGAGGTGCCGCACTACGTCGTCACCGACGACGGCCGGCGCATCGACGTGCCGCACACCACGAACGGGGGCCCGGGTGCGCCGGTCCCGGACCCGGCACCCGGCCGCCCCGCCGGGACCTGGGGCTCCGAAACCAGGCGCGTACCGCTCGGGACGCTCTTCGGTGCCCGCTCCGGGGACAAGGGCGGCAACGCCAACGTCGGGCTGTGGGCACGGGACGACGGCGCCTACGCGTGGCTCGCCGGGTGGTTCACCGTCGACCAGCTCAAGCGGCTGCTGCCGGAGGCTCGTTCCCTCCGCGTCGACCGCTACGAGCTACCCAACCTCCGCGCCCTCAACTTCGTCGTGCACGGGTTGCTCGGGGAGGGCGTCGCGTCGTCGGTCCGCGAGGACGCGCAGGCCAAGAGCCTGGGCGAGTTCCTGCGCGCGCGCCTCGCCGACGTACCTGTCGACTTGCTGGATCGCGGCAGTGGGAAACACGGGGCGCGGACCGGATAACCTTAGAGCCGGTTTCCGTACATCTGCTTGAGGACCCGCGCGCGTGTTCGAGACTCTATCCGACCGGCTCAACTCGGTCTTTACATCGCTGCGAAGCAAGGGCCGCCTGACGACGGCCGACATCGACGCGACCTGCCGGGAGATCCGGGTCGCGTTGCTGGAGGCCGATGTCGCCCTCCCGGTGGTCAGGGATTTCATCGCGCACGTCAAGCAGCGGGCCAACGGTGCGGAGGTCTCGCAGGCGCTGAACCCCGCGCAGCAGGCCGTCAAGATCGTAAACGAGGAGCTCATCCGCATCCTCGGCGGTGAGGCCCGGAGGCTGCGCTTCGCCAAGACGCCGCCCACCGTGATCATGCTGGCCGGCCTGCAGGGCTCCGGTAAGACCTCGCTCGCGGCCAAGCTCGTCCGGTGGCTGCGGGCGGAGGGTAACACTCCCATGCTGGTGGCGGCGGACCTGCAGCGTCCGAACGCGGTCGGCCAGCTGCAGGTGCTCGGTGAGCGCGCCGGGATCCCGGTCTTCGCTCCGGAGCCCGGCAACGGCGTCGGCGATCCCGTGGACGTGGCCCGGCGGTCGGTCGATCATGCGCGTCGGCAGCAGCACGACGTCGTGGTGATCGACACCGCAGGTCGGCTGGGCATCGACGCCGAGATGATGAAGCAGGCCGCCGACATCCGGGACGCCGTCGGCCCCGACGAGATCCTGTTCGTCGTCGACGCCATGATCGGCCAGGACGCCGTGACCACCGCCGTGGCGTTCCTCGAGGGGGTCGGCTTCGACGGGGTAGTCCTCACCAAGCTGGACGGCGACGCCCGCGGCGGCGCCGCGCTGTCGGTGGCGCAGGTCACCGGGCGCCAGATCATGTTCGCCTCGACCGGTGAGCGACTGGAGGACTTCGACGTCTTCCACCCGGAGCGGATGGCGTCCCGGATCCTCGGCATGGGCGACGTCCTCACCCTGATCGAGCAGGCGGAGAAGGCGTTCGACGCCGACCAGCAGGCCAAGATGGCCGCCAAGCTCGCCGACTCCGGCGCGTTCACCCTCGAGGACTTCCTCGAGCAGATGATGATGATCCGCCGGCTGGGGCCGATCAGCAACCTGCTCGGGATGATGCCCGGCGCCGGTCAGATGCGCGAGCAGCTCAACCAGGTCGACGACCGGGACCTCGACCGGGTCGCGGCCATCATCCGGTCCATGACCCCGCAGGAGCGGCACGACCCGAAGATCCTGAACGGGTCCCGCCGCGCCCGCATCGCCCGCGGCTCCGGGGTCACCGTGACGGAGGTCAACAACCTGGTCGACCGGTTCTTCCAGGCGCAGCGGATGATGAAGCAGCTGACCAGCGGCGGCATGGGGATGCCAGGCATGCCGGGCGGTTCGCGTAAGGCGACGAAGGCCAAGAACAAGAAGAAGAAGGGCAAGAAGGCGGCCAAGGGCGGGCGCCCCGGCGGCGCGCGGGCCCCCGAGGGCTTCCCGCAGACGCCGGCCGGCCTCCCGCCGGGTATGCCCGGGGGAATGCCTCCCGGCATGCCCGGCGGCGGACTTCCCCCGGGCGTCGAGCTGCCCGACATCTCCAAGCTCAAGTTCCCCAAGCAGCCGGGAAGCTGATCTTCCGCCCTCCCCCTGGCCGTGATCTTGCAGAAATTCAACTCGGGCCGGATTCAAATTTCTGCAAGATCACGGGCACAGGGCACAAGGGGTCGGGGGCTAGTTCGGGGTCTCGACCTCGACCTTGAAGGGCAGGACCTCGACGGCCGCGTTCAGGATCCGTTCGACGTCGGCCGGAGAGAGGGTGGGCTGTCGACGGCGGATCCACTTGCGGACCCGGCGGCCGGTGAAGACGTCCACCCCCCGCACGGTGAGCACCTTCCACGGGATCTTCGGACCGTAGATGGCCAGCGAGGGTACTACCTCAATGGAGAACCCCAGCGCCTCGATGAGGAGCTCTTGGGCGCGGTCGGCCTCCCACCGCGCCTCCCTGATGCGATCGTTTCGGGAGAACGGTCCGACGTAGAGCTGGTTGGGATAGGCCCGCACCGGCAGGTGCCGGTCCCAGTTCTCCGAGTCGACCGAGAAGATGCCGGTCGGTCCGACGACGAGGTGGTCGATCTGCGCGTCGCTGTCCGGAATGGCCCGGGCGTGCAGCGCGCGGTAGCCCTTGGCCTCGAGCTGGTACAGCTGCCGTTCGGTTCGACGTTCCGAGGAGGAAATCTTGCGCCACGCGGCGATGCTGGAGTGGGTCTTGACGCGGTACACCATGTCCGCGATGACGACGATGAGCAGCCCGATCAGGCCGACACGCCAGTTGAACAGGGCCCACAACAGCCCGCCGACAGGTACCGCGATGGCCGCCCGGATCATCCATCGCTGCTTGCGCGTCTCCCGCAGCAGCTCGCCGTACTGGGCAGTGGAAGGGGTCGCCGGAGCGTCCGACGTGGGCACACGCCGCCCCGCTCCATTGGGTAGGGTCACCGATACCACCATGTGGTCGCGTTCAGGGCCTGGCCTCCACAGGTGACTCTAGTTACCACAGAACGTGATTCCCACCGGCGTGACCCGGCAACCCTCCCGCGGCAAGGCTTGTCAGCGTCAACACTTGACTACCGTGGCGGTCTCGGGTCAGGCATAGTCCCAAGCAGAAGCGATCTTCATGAGTGACGGGGACAGGCCGTCGATGCCGGATAGCGGCCGAGCGGGCTGAATCCGGCCGGATTTGATCTTTTCGCTGCGGTCGCCCAGGTTCGGGACGAAGGGGCCGTGCTCGTGCTTGCCGTATTCGAGCATGTCCGGCTCCCACTCCTGGCCCAGGTACTCACATATCTCTCGGGCGACCCTCTCCGGATCCGCGGTGAGGTCCTCGTACCGCACAGTGAGGCTGTCCAGGGTCTGCCGCGCTTCCTCCAGAGGCACCAGGTACTTGAGGACGTTGTGCTCGAGTTGTTTCCTGGTGGCGATGTTGCTCTGGCGGTTGGCCAGGGACGAGACAATGCCCTCGGGGTGGCGCAGCAGAATCAGGAACCGGGCCTTCGGCCAGGCATGTCTCAGCCGTTGCCAGGCCCATACATTGCCGGGTGTCTTGTCGACGATGATGTCCTTGCCGCTGCGCTCCAGCTCCAGGCTCAGCACCCGGTCCCACAGCACGTGCTCCAGCTCCACCTTGTCCAGGCCTATCTCCAGCATCGACCGGTCGGAGAAGCCGGGAGTCAGCTCCACCTCGATGGCCCGCAGGTGCAACTCGTGCGGGGCGCGGATCCGCGAGTGGCTGTTGAGCAACATCCGCAGCAAGGTCGAGCCGGAGCGCACCGGAGCGAGCACGAAGACCGGGGACTCAACGAGGCGGGGCACCGTAGGTACGGTGTACGGCACGGCGACGGTGTTCTTCGCCGGCCGCTGCTGCTCTTGCTGCTCTTGCCCTTGCCGCGATCGCCTCCGGGCGGCGAGTGTGGCCAACTTCGGCGGACACAACGCCTCTCCCAGCAGCCGTGCTCTACGCTTGATGCCCGCCTTCACAATCCCCAAGGCAGTCTCCCTGCGAGGACCCCATCCAGCTCCCGCTGGTCACAGCGGTGACTGACGTCGTATACGGCGACCAACATAGACCATTACGGACCGCGGAGAGGTCCAGACGCGACATATGGTCGCCGCGGGTGGCGAACGTCACCCACCTCGGGTTCAAGTCCGCGTAACCTTGTGGCTCCCTTGACTACTACCGAACGTCGGTGCAGAAGATCGGTGCATTGGTGAGCGAGATTCATGACCTCACGGCCCTGGAGCAGGCCGCCGCCGTACGTGCCCGCACCCTGTCTCCGGTCGAGCTCGTCGAGCACTACCTCGCCCGCATCGAGCGGGTGGACCCGCAGCTCGGCGCGTACGTCACGGTGACCGCCGATCTCGCCCGCGAGGAGGCGCGCCGCGCGGAGAAGGCGGTAGCGGACGCGCGGAATCCCGACGACCTGCCTCCGCTGCACGGCGTGCCGGTACCGATCAAGGACCTGACGATGGTGGCCGGGGTCCGCACGACGTTCGGCTCCGCCGCCTACGTCGACTTCGTCCCCCCGGTGGACGACGGTGTCGTCGCCTTCATCCGGGACGCCGGGGCCATCGTGCTCGGCAAGACCAACACCCCCGAGTTCGGCCTGCCCTGTTACACCGAGAGCGCGATCGCGCCGCCGGCCCGTACCCCCTGGGACCTGCGGTACTCGGCCGGCGGGTCGAGCGGCGGCGCCGCCGCGGCGGTGGCGGCGGGCCTTGCGCCGCTCGCCCACGGCAACGACGGCGGCGGGTCGATCCGGATACCCGCGAGCGTCTGCGGGCTGTTCGGCATCAAGCCGGCGCGCGGCCGGGTGAGCTTCGGCCCCTTCATCCCGGACTTCGGCCTGGCCAGCCACGGGCCGATCGCCCGGACGGTCCGGGACGCGGCGCTCCTGCTCGATGTGATGGCCCATGCGCTGCCGGGCGACCCGTACTGGGCGCCGCCGCCACCTGACGGCGGTACGTTCCTCGCCCAGGCCGACCGGTATCCGGGCCGGCTGCGGATCGGGCGGTACGCGACCCCGCCGGTGCCCGACGCCCAGGTGCATCCCGAGTGCCTGGCCGCCTACGAGTCCGCCTCGCGGCTGCTCGCCGAGCTCGGCCACGAGGTGGAGGACATCCAGCCGCCGTTCACGCCCGAGCTGGTGGAGTCGTTCGTGGTGATGTGGGGTGTCATGGCCACCCGCTATCCGGTGGACGAGTCGCGCGCCGACGCGCTGCTTCCGCTCACCCGGTGGCTGCGGGCGAAGGGCGAGGCCACCCCGGCGACGGCGTACGCGGCGGCCGTCGGCGAGCTGCAGCTCGCCACCAGGCGGGCGGTCGGCGCGGTCCAGCCGTACGACGCGGTGCTCACCCCGACGCTCGCCTCGCCTCCGGCCCTGGTGGGCGAGTTCCACAACGAGGCGGATCCGGCACACAACTTCGCCAAACAGAAGAACTTCACGCCGTTCACCGCCGTCTACAACGTGACCGGCCAGCCCGCCGTCACCGTGCCGCTGCACTGGACGGCCGACGATCTGCCGGTCGGGGTGATGCTGGTCGGCCGGCCGGCGGACGAGGCAACGCTCATCGCGCTCGCCGCGGCGCTGGAGGAGGCGCGTCCGTGGCGGGACCGGCATCCCTCGCTGTGGTGACGACATGGCGGTAGGCACGGCGGATACCGAGCTCAGGCGGCTCGCCCGGGCGTACCGGGTCGAAACGGGCTACCAGGACTTTCGTCGCCGGCAGGTCAGTGCCTCCGCTGACACGTTGGTAGCGGTGCTCGCCGCGCTCGGCGTCGATGCCTCGACGCCCGGCTCGGTCCGCGCCGAGCTGGAGCGGGTCGAGGCGGAGCGCGGCCGGCGGATGCTTCCGCCCACCGTCGTCATCCGCGCCAGCACCCTTGGCCGTGATCTTGCAGAAACGTTCGAACCCCGTTCGAACGTTTCTGCAAGATCACGGCAAGAGGGGCAGTTCTGGGTGGAGGCCGAGGACGGCACCGGCGACGAGCTGCCGCACGGCCTACCCCACGACCTGCCGCTGGGCTACCATCGCATCCACGCCCGGTACGGCGGCAGGGAGGAGAGTGCCCCGCTCGTCGTCGTGCCGGACCGTCTCGACCCCCCGCCCGCCCTGGCGGACGGTCGGGTCTGGGGCTTCATGGTCCAGCTGTACTCGGTGCGGTCCAGACGCTCGTGGGGGCTCGGCGACCTGCGTGACCTCGCCGAGCTTGCCCGGTGGAGCGGTCGGGATCTCGGTGCGGGGATGGTCGCCATCAACCCGCTGCACGCCGCCGAGCCGGTTCCGCCGATGGAGCCGTCGCCCTACCTGCCGTCCAGCCGCCGGTTCGCCAACCCGATCTACCTGAGGATCGAGGACGTACCCGAGTACCTGTCGCTTCCACGCGACGAGCGGAGCCGCGTCGAGGCCCTCGCCGCGCCGCTGCGCGCCCGCAACGCGACCCTCGACCTGCTGGACCGCGACGCCTGCTGGGCGGCGAAGCGGGCCGCGTTGGAACTGCTACACAGCGTACCGACGACGCCGGAACGTCGGGCCGCCTACGAGGCGTTCCGCGCTCGGGAGGGCACCGCGCTCGTCGACTTCGCGGCCTGGTGCGCGCTCGCCGACGAACACGGGCCGGTGTGGCGGCGCTGGCCGGCGGAGTTGCACGACCCGCGGTCGCCGGCGGTGGCCGCGGCCGGGGATAGGCTCGCCGGCCGGATCGACTTCCACTGCTGGCTGCAGTGGCTGCTCGACGAGCAGCTCGGCCACGCGCAGCGGGAGGCACGCGAGGCGGGCATGCCGGTCGGGATCGTCCACGACCTCGCGGTCGGGGTCAATCCGGGCGGCGCCGACGCATGGCTGCTCCAGGACGTGCTGGCGTCCGGCGCCAGCACGGGCGCGCCGCCGGACGCGTTCAACCAGCAGGGACAGGACTGGGCCCAGCCGCCGTGGCATCCGTACCGGCTCGCCGAGGCCGGCTACGCCCCGTACCGTGACCTGCTGCGGTACACGTTCCGGCACGCCGGCGGGCTTCGGGTCGACCACATCCTCGGGCTGTTCCGCCTGTGGTGGGTGCCGGAGGGTGCGCCGCCGTCCGCGGGCACGTACGTGCGGTACGACCACGAGGCGCTCGTCGGGATCCTGGCACTGGAGGCGTACCGGGCCGGCGGCCTGGTGGTGGGCGAGGACCTCGGCACCGTCGAGCCGTGGGTGCGCGACTATCTGAGCTCCCGGGGCCTGCTCGGCACGTCCATGCTGTGGTTCGAGCGGGATCGGGACGGCAGGCCGCGACGGCCGGAGCGGTGGCGGAAGAACTGCCTGGCGACGGTGGCGACGCACGACCTGCCGCCCATCGCCGCGTACCTGACCGGCGAGCACGTCGAGCTCCGGCATCGGCTGGGCCTGCTTGATCGGCCGGTGGACGAGGAGCGGGCGGAGGCCGGTGAGCAGGTCCGCGGGTGGCTCGCGCTGCTGACCGAGCTCGGGCTGCTCGGACCGGAGCCCGACGGGCGGGAGATCGTGGAGGCGCTGCACGCGTTCCTCGCCCGCACTCCGGCCCGGCTCGTCGGGGTCTCGCTCGCCGACGCGGTCGGTGAGCGCCGTACCCAGAATCAGCCCGGCACCGTGGACGAGTACCCGAACTGGCGGGTGCCGCTCGCGTCGGGGGACGGCCGCCCGGTCGGCCTCGAGGACCTGCGGAAGTCGGGCGACGTCCGCAGGCTCGCCCGGATCATCACCGATCGGCTCCACTGATCCCGATGAATGGTGTTCGTCCTTCGGCGTCGCGGCGGGACGGGCCGGCTGATCACCGAATCGGGTGGCCCCGGTCTGCCATCGCATAGAGAAGATCGTCCAGTGCGGCGGTGATGCGCTCGGTCTCGCCGGTGGCGAGGAGGTCGAGTAGCAGACCCCGCAACGCGGCCAGCAGCAGTGTGGCCTGGCGATCAACGCTGCCCTCCGGGACACCTGGTACATCGAGCACGCCGCTGAGTAGGTCGAGCCACTCCCTGACGGAGGCCTGACCGAACCCCTGCCACGGTCCGGGATCCGGCTGGAGGGAGCGCGCGTACCCCTCGAAGAACAGGCGTATCACACGTTGCTGCTGCGGATCGGTCAGCCATCGCCACAACCCCGAGATGACCGCGGCCGGGTCCCGGCCGCTGACGGTGAGTACTTCCTGGACGAGAATCCGCTGGCGGTCACGGTTGAGGGCGAGGACCTCTTGGATGATCGCCTCCTTGGAGCCGAAGAAGTACAGCAGTACCCGCGGGCTCGAGCCGACCGCAGCGGCCAACGGCCGCAGCGAGATCCCGGAGAGGCCATGCGTCTGGGCGTAGTCCAAGATCAAATCGAGGAGCTCGGCCCGTCGACCACCCTCTTGGTCTTGAAACGATCGTTTCACACTACTAGTATGCACTGAAACGATCGTTTCAGAGGGGCCGACTCGCCGGGGTGCCCCGGGGACCACCTATCCGGCTCCAGCGGCCGATGGCGCGTGCCGGCTTCCGGCACAGGAGACCAAGGGAGAGCCGTGGGTACCCAAATCGAAGTCCGGATGGACACCAGAAGTCGCCGAAAGGCCGTTGCGGCCGCGGTGATCGGGAACTTCATCGAGTGGTACGACTTCAGCGTATACGCGTTTCTCGCGACTGTGATCGCGCCGCTCTTCTTTCCGTCGAATGATCCGGCCGCGTCGCTCCTGGCGGCTTTCGCCGCTTTCGGCGTGGCGTTCCTGGTGCGGCCTTTGGGCGGGATAATATTTGGGCATTACGGTGACCGGATCGGTCGCCGGGATACGTTGGCGCTGGTCGTGTTGATCATGGCGGGTGCGACCACGCTGATCGGCGTCCTGCCGTCTTACGGACAGATAGGAATTGCCGCGCCAGTGCTCCTGGTCATCGCTCGGGCCCTGCAGGGCCTGTCGGCCGGTGGGGAGTACGCGAACGCGACCTCCTACCTCATCGAGTACGCACCCGAGCGCAGGCGGGGACTCTACGGCAGTTGGACCTATGTCACTATCGGTTTGGCGCTGATGGCCGGAGCCACGTTGGGCGCGGTCATGACCTCGTCGCTGTCCGAGGAGGCCATCTCCTCGTGGGGCTGGCGGGTCCCGTTCCTCATCAGCGCTCCGCTCGGTCTGATCGGCTTCTATCTAAGGATGAAACTCGACGACAGCCCACGGTTTCGTGCGCTGCAGGAGGCCGGGGACGTTGCTGCTGCACCGTTGCTAACGATGCTCAGGACGCAGCTCCCCAATCTGTTCATGACCGTTGGAATCGTCGTGACAGGAACGGTCGGCGTCTATATCTCGCTGCTGTACATGCCCGCCTATTACACTCAATGCCGCTTAGTTAAGCCGGTGCGGGCTCAAGTGTTCGCAGCAGCGGCTGTGGGTCGTAGAGACGGGCCTTATGTTCTGGCTTTTTGATCGGGAAGTTATGTCGATTGCCTCGTTTGGACACCCGGGGGTAGGTTCT
>WHSR01000050.1 GCA_009379995.1 Streptosporangiales bacterium | reverse complement strand
GGCCTGCGCCGGCCCGCTGGCGCAGGCCGGGCCGGACGCGCCGCCGGACTGCCGGTGGTGCGGCCGGCTGGCGGCCGGCTGGCGCTGCCCCGGGTGTACGTCGACCCGGGTCCGCGCGGTGATCGTAGGGGCCCGCCGGACGGCCGAGGAGCTGGGGCGGGCGTTCCCGTCGGTCCCGGTGCGCAGGTCCGGCGGCGACGGCGTGCTCGGCCGGGTGGGCTCCGAACCCGCCTTGGTGGTGGCGACGCCGGGCGCGGAACCCGCCGCCGACGAGGGGTACGCGGCCGCGCTGCTCCTGGACGGCTGGGTGCTCCTCGGCCGCCCGGACCTCCGCGCGGCCGAGGAGACCCTGCGCCGGTGGATGAACGCGGCAGCGCTGGTACGCCCGGCTCGTCGCGGCGGGCGGGTGGTCGTGCTCGCCGAGAGCGCTCTGCCGGTCGTGCAGGCGTTGGTGCGCTGGGACCCAGCCGGCCATGCCGAGCGGGAGCTGGCCGAACGGGCGGAGCTGGGCTTCCCCCCGGTCACCCGGATGGCCTCGGTCACCGGCGGCCGCGACGCCGTTCGCGAGCTGCTGTCCTTCGCCGAGCTCCCGGCGAACGCCGAGATCCTCGGCCCGGTTCCGGCGGACCGGGACGGCGAGCAACGGGCGCTCGTGCGCGTTCCCCGCGCGCAGGGTCTTGCCCTTGCCCGGGCGTTGCGGGCCGCGCAGGGGGCGCGGAGCGCCCGCAAGGCGCTCGGGACGGTCCGGGTCCAGATCGACCCGCCGATGTGATCCGATGAATGGTCCCCTCATCCGGTAGGTCCGTATGAGTGGACCATTCATCGGGTGACCTTCCGCCATAGACTGAGACCTGATCCTCGAGCGTCCGTGAACCAAGCTCATCTACCAAGCCCATCGCGCCTACCTACGGAGCCACCTTGGCCGTCAAACCGATTCGTCTGTTCGGCGACCCCGTGCTGCGCACGCCGGCCGAGCCGGTCCGGGACTTCGACAAGGAGCTGCGCAAGCTCGTCAAGGACCTCACCGAGACGATGCTGGAGGCTCCCGGTGCCGGCCTGGCCGCGCCGCAGATCGGGGTCGGGCTGCGGGTCTTCACCTACCACGTCGACGACCAGCTCGGCTATCTGGTCAACCCGTCCCTGGATCTGTCCGAGGAGCAGTACGAGGACGACGAGGGCTGCCTGTCCTTCCCCGAACTGTCGGTGCGTGTCAAACGCGCCGTCCGGGCGGTGGCGAAGGGTTTCAACGTGCACGGCGAGCCGGTGACTCTGGAGGGCACCGAGATGCTCGCCCGGTGCGTGCAGCACGAGACGGATCACCTGGACGGCATCCTGTTCATCGACCGGCTCGACCCCGAGCAGCGCAAGCTCGCGATGAAGGCGATCCGTGCCGCTGACTGGTACGGCGAACCGGTCCCGACCGTCAAGTTCTCCCCGCACGCGACACACGGAAAGGCGCTGTAGAAGGCCGGAATGCGCGTCGTCTTCGCTGGTACGCCCGAGTTCGCGGTGCCCTCGCTCGAGGCGCTGCGTGCCTCCAGTCATGAGATCGTGGCGGTGGTTACCCGGCCCGACGCCCCGGTGGGGCGCGGCCGGAAGGTCGCGCCGAGCCCCGTGGCCCGGTACGCGGCCGAGGCGGGATTCGAGGTGCTCAAGCCGGCGAAGGTCCGCGACCCGGAGTTCCTCGATCGGCTTCGGGCCATCGCACCCGACTGCTGCCCGGTCGTCGCGTACGGCGCACTCATCCCCAAGGCCGCGCTCGACATACCTGAGCATGGGTGGATCAACCTGCATTTCTCGGTTCTGCCCGCCTGGCGCGGAGCCGCCCCCGTGCAGTACGCGATCCTGCACGGCGACGAGGTGACCGGGGCGACAACGTTCCAGATCGAGGAGGGCCTGGACAGCGGCCCGGTGTACGGGGTGGTGACCGAGCCCATCGGGGCCAGCGACACGGCCGGCGACCTGCTCGCCCGGTTGGCCGACCCGGGCGCCCGCCTGCTCGTCGCCACGCTCGACGGCATCGAGTCCGGTGAGCTGCGGGCGCGTCCACAGCCCGCGGACAGCGTGTCGCACGCACCCAAGCTCGCCACCGACGACGGTCGGGTGGACTGGGCGGCACCCGCCCTGCACATCGACCGGCAGATCCGGGCGTGCACGCCGGCACCCGGCGCGTGGACCACCTTCCGCGGCGCTCGGGTCAAGCTTTACCCGGTGCGCAAGGTCGATGCCGGGCCGACCCTGCGGCCCGGCCAGCTGCTCCTCGAGCGCGACCGGGTGCTCGTCGGCACCGGGACCACGCCGGTCGAGCTCGGCGACGTCCAGCCGCAGGGCAAGCGGCACATGCACGCCACGGAGTGGGCCCGCGGCGTGCGGCCCCGCGACGACGACAGGCTGGACTGAGGTGGGGCGCCGACCGCCCCGCCGCGCCGACCGACGCCCGCGCGGGCACCCTCCGCGGGACCCGGCCCGGCGGGCCGCCTTCGACGTCCTCCGGGCCGTCCGCGAACGGGACGCCTACGCCAACATCCTCCTTCCGGCGCTGCTGCGGGAACGTGGGCTCGACGCCCGTGACGCCGCGTTGGCTACCGAGCTCACCTACGGGACGCTGCGCGGCCGAGAAAGCTACGACGCGATCCTGCGGGTATGTACGGACCGCCGGCTGAGCAAGGTGGACCCTCCGCTGCTCGACCTCCTCCGGCTCGGGGCACATCAGCTGCTTCGCACCCGCATCCCCGCGCACGCCGCGGTGGCGGCGACCGTCGGCCTGACCCGCGAGGCGCTCGGCGAGGGGCAGGCGCGGTTCGCCAACGCCGTGCTGCGCAAGGTAGCGACCCGCGACGCCGACGCGTGGCTGGCGATCGTGGCGCCGGACGACGAGACCGACCCGATCGGTCACCTCGCCGTCGTGCACAGCCATCCACGGTGGATCGTGACAGCGATCCGGGACGCGCTCGGCGGGGACCTCGAGGAGACGGCGCTGGCGCTGGCGGCGAACAACGCCCGCCCACGGGTGACGCTGCTCGCCAAACCAGGGCGGATCGACCGGGCGGAGCTGACCGCCATGCTCCCGCGCGGGGCCGGTGAGCCGGCCCGGTGGTCCCCGTACGCCGTGCACCTCGCCGACGGCGACCCCGCGGCCATCCCCGCGGTGCGGGACGGCAGGGCCGCCGCCCAGGACGAGGGCAGCCAGCTGGTAGCCCTGGCACTGATCAACTTCGAGCTCGACGGGACCGACGCCCGATGGCTCGACCTGTGCGCCGGGCCGGGCGGCAAGGCTGCCCTGCTCGCCGGGCGGGCGCGCGAGCGGGGCGGGCGCCTGCTCGCGGTGGACGTCCAAGCGCACCGCGCCGGGTTGGTCAGGGAGGCGGTCGGCGATCTGGCGTCCGTCGTGATCGCCGACGGCAGGCGGGGGAGCTGGCGCGCGGGTGGGTTCGACCGGGTGTTGGTCGACGTTCCCTGTACCGGCCTCGGTGCGCTGCGCCGTCGCCCGGAGGCGCGGTGGCGCCGAACGCCGGATGCGATCGCCGCGCTGGGCCCCCTGCAGCGGGCGTTGCTTGCTTCGGGGCTCGAAGCAGCCCGGCCCGGGGGGATCGTGGCGTACGTGACGTGCTCGCCGCACCTCGCCGAGACCGTGCAGGTCGTCGAGGACGTGCTGAAGGAACGGCGCGAGGTGGAGCCCGTCGACGCCCGACCGTGCTTCCCCGGCGTACCCGACCTCGGAGGCGGGCCGTACGTGCAGCTCTGGCCGCACCGCCACGGGACGGATGCGATGTTCTGCGCGCTGCTGCGGAACTCCAAGGGAGGGGGCGGCGCATAGACTCCACGGGATGGCCGTGCAGATCGCTCCCAGCATGCTCGCCGCCGACTTCGCCCGTCTGGCGGACGAGGCGGACGCGGTTGCCGGCGCCGCGGACTGGCTGCACGTCGACGTGATGGACGGCCATTTCGTACCGAACCTCACGGTCGGCCTGCCGGTGGTGGAGTCGCTGCTCAAACACACAAGCCTGCCGCTGGACTGCCATCTGATGATCGAGGCGCCGGACCGCTGGGCGCCCGGGTATGCCGAGGCCGGCGCCGGCAGCGTCACGATCCACCTCGAGGCCGCGCAGGCGCCGATCCGTACGCTGCGGAACATCCGCGCCGCCGGAGCCCGCGCGGGGCTCGCGCTCAACCCGGCCACCCCGGTGGAGGCATCCGCCGAGCTCCTGCACGAGGTCGACATGCTGCTGTTGATGACCGTCGAGCCGGGGTTCGGTGGCCAGCCGTTCCTCGACGGCGTGCTGCCGAAGCTGCGGCGGGCCCGCGACCTCGTCAAGGGCCGCGACCTCGCCGTATGGCTGCAGGTCGACGGCGGCGTGGGGGAGGAGAACATCGCGCGGTGCGCCGAGGCCGGCGCCAATGTCTTCGTCGCCGGCTCGGCCGTCTACGCCGCCGACGACCCGGCAAGGGCCGTGCAGCGGCTGCGCGAGCAGGCGCAGCGGGCGGCCGACGAGGGATGATCCGCAAAGGGGCGCCACCTTTGGTACCGGTGTGCCCGCTGGTGCCGGAAGGAATCAGGGCCATGGCAGACTAGTTCCTGTAGGCAACACCTACGCGTGCTCCGGGGTCGGTGAAAGTCCGAACCGGCGGTGACAGTCCGCGACCCGGCCGAAGCCATCGGCCGGTGGACCCGGTGGAATTCCGGGGCCGACGGTAAAAGTCCGGATGGGAGGCAGCGCGCGGGCGGGCTCACGAGTCCGCTGGTCTACAGAGCCCCGGAGCCGCCCCGACGCGAGAGGAGGCCCGGGGTGGTGTTCACCGGCATCGTCGAGGAGCTCGGCGAGGTCGTCGCGGTCGAGCCGCGGGATGACTGGGCGCTGTTGACGCTTCGTTCTCCAATGGTGGTGCAGGATGCCAAGCCCGGCGATTCGGTAGCCGTCAACGGCGTCTGCCTGACAGTTGTCGACGTCGCGGGCGAGTTGTTCTCCGCCGACGTGGTCAAGGAGACCCTCAGCCGATCGAGCCTGGGCGAGCTGGTGCCCGGTTCGTCGGTGAACCTGGAACGTCCGCTCAGGTTCGACGGCCGGCTGGGCGGGCACCTGGTGCAGGGCCACGTCGACGGTACGGGACGGATCCTGTCCCGCGAGCAGGGTGGGCAGTGGGAGGTCGTACGTATCTCGCTGCCCGCGGAGCTCGCCCGCTACGTGGTGCCGAAGGGCTCCGTCGCGGTCGACGGGGTGAGCCTCACCGTCGTCGACGTCGATGACGACGCGTTCACGGTGAGCCTCATCCCGGCCACCCTCCGACTCACCGTCCTGGGCAGCAAGGCCCCGGGTGAGCTGGTCAACCTCGAGGTCGACGTCATCGCCAAGTACGTCGAGAGGCTCCTCCCCGGAGGCGAACCTCGAGGGGCGGGGAGGTGATCGCGGCATGACCGACGCCGAACTCGACGTGTTCGACAAGGTTGAGCAGGCCATCGAGGACATCGCGGCGGGCAGGCCCGTCGTGGTCGTCGACGACGCGCACCGCGAGAACGAGGGAGATCTCATCCTCGCCGCGTCCAAGGCGACGCCGGAGCTGCTCGCCTTCATGATCAGGTACACCAGCGGGGTGATCTGTGCCCCAATGGAGGGCAGGGATCTCGATCGCCTCCAGCTCCCCCTGATGACGGCGCAGAACCAGGAACGGATGCGGACCGCCTACACGGTGAGCGTGGACGCACGCAACGGCGTGACCACCGGGATCTCCGCCCACGACCGTGCGGCCACGATCCGTACGCTGGTGGATTCGGCCACCGAGCCGTACGAGCTCGTCCGGCCGGGCCATGTCTTCCCGCTTCGCTACACGCCCGGCGGTGTGCTGCGCCGTCCCGGGCACACCGAGGCCGCCGTCGATCTCGCTCGGCTCGCCGGACTCAAGCCGGCCGGTGTCCTCGCCGAGGTGGTGAACGACGACGGCACCATGAAGCGGCTACCGCAGCTGCGGGAGTTCGCCGACGAACACGGCCTCGCCCTCATCTCCATCGCTCAACTCATCGACCACCGCCGCCGTACCGAGGTGATGGTGCGCCGGGTGGCCGAGACCCAGCTGCCGAACCGCTACGGCACCTGGCGGGTACTCGGATACACGAACTCGCTGGACGGCAGCGAGCACCTGGCGCTCGTGTACGGCGACCTCGGTGAGGGGGAGGACGTCCTGGTCCGGGTCCACTCCGAGTGCCTGACCGGAGACGTGTTCGGCTCGCTGCGCTGCGACTGCGGCGCCCAGCTCGACGCCGCGATGGCGGCGATCGCCCGGGAAGGACGGGGCGTCGTGATCTACCTGCGCGGACACGAGGGTCGCGGCATAGGCCTGCTCCACAAACTGCAGGCCTACCAGCTCCAGGACGGGGGAGCGGACACGGTCGAGGCGAACCTGGAGCTGGGCCTGCCCGCCGACGCGCGCGACTACGGGATGGGGGCGCGGATTCTCTCCGACCTCGGCATCGCCTCGGTGCGCCTGCTCACCAACAACCCCGCCAAGGTGTCCGGGCTGAATGGGTTCGGGGTGCGGGTCATCGACCGCGCGGCGCTGCCGGCGATGGCCACCGACCACAACCTTCGGTATCTGCGGACCAAACGGGATCGTCTGGGCCACGACATTCCCAATCTGCCGCTGGACGACGAGGCCACCGAGGCGAGTGCCGACCGGATGCCGCCGGGCGGCGGCGCGCTCCTGAGGGACCTGCGATGAGCGGCACGGGACGGCCCGAGGCCGATCCGGTCGGCGCGTCCGGCCTCGACCTCGGCATCGCCTGTACCCGGTGGCATACCCGGGCCACCGACGCCCTGCTCGACCGGGCCCGGGCAGCGGCCGCCGCATGCGGGATTCCCGACCCAGTCGTCGTCCGGGTGGCGGGCTCGATGGAGCTGCCGGTGGTCGCCCAGCAAATCGCGCGCGACCTCGACGCCGCGGTGTGTCTGGGTGTCGTCGTGCGCGGCGGCACTCCCCACTTCGACTATGTCTGCGAGTCGGTGACGGTGGGCCTCGCCAGGGTCGCCCTCGATGAGGCCACCCCGGTCGGCAACGGCGTCCTGACCTGTGACACCCTAGAACAGGCCCTCGACCGTTGTGGGCTTCCGGGAAGCAGCGAGGACAAGGGATGGGAGGCGACGGTGGCCGCGCTCGACACCGCGCTCGTGCTGCGTGAGCTGCGACATCGTACGCATCACCCGACAGGTGCCGGACGTTGACCACCCTCTTCCCGTTGAAAGGTTCACCGTGCTGTCCCTCGTGTTGCCCAAGGGGTCGCTGGAGAAGGCGACCCTTGAGCTGTTCGACTCCGCCGACCTGACGGTCCGCCGGTCGTCCGACCGGGACTACCACGCCGCAATCGACGACCCGCGCATCGACCGGGTCCGCTTCCTGCGGCCCCAGGAGATCCCGCAGTACGTGGAACGAGGGCTGTTCGACCTTGGCATCACCGGGCGTGACTGGATCAACGAGACGAGCTCGGAGGTGGTGAGTGTCGCCGAGCTCGACTACTCCAAGGCCACCTCCAACCCGGTACGCATCGCGCTGGCCGTGCCCAAGGAACACCCCGCCGAACGTGGCGACCAGCTACCTCGAGGCGTGCGGGTGTCGACCGAGTACCCCGAACTGACCCGGCGGTACTTCGACAAGGTGGGAATTGAGGCCGTCATCGTGCCGTCGTACGGTGCCACCGAGGCCAAGGTCCCCGACATCGTCGACGCCATCGTCGACGTCACCGAAACCGGGTCGAGCCTGCGCCAGCACGGCCTCAAGATCATCGAGACGCTGCTCACCAGCCGCACCGAGCTGGTGGCCAACCCGGTCAGCTACGCCGACGGAGACAAGCGGGCCGCCGCGGACGACATCACCCTTCTCCTGCAGGGCGCGATTCAGGCGCGGGGCAACGTCTTGCTCAAGCTCAACGTGACCGACGATCGCCTTGGCGCGGTCCTGGACGTCATTCCGGCGATGACCGCGCCCACGGTCACCTCCCTCGCGTCCGGGGACATGCACGCCGTGGAGTCGGTGGTCCCCAAACGGGGCGTCAACACGCTGATACCCGCCCTGAAGGCGGCGGGCGCACGCGACATCCTGGAGATCCCGATCTCGAAGATCGTCGAGTGAACGCCGTGGGGGCGCCCTCGCTGCCGGCCACCTGGCGACCCCGTCGGGGCCGGGTGATCCCGCACACGCTGGCCATCGTCGTGCCGGCCGTCTCCGCGACGCTGGCGGTTGCCTTACCGCAGCCCTTCCAGCTCGGGGACCGGATCGGGTTCGTCGTCGTCGGGCTGCTCATCGCCGGCGGGCTGTACTTCCTCGGACATCCGCGGCTCACCGCCGACGAGCACGGGCTGACAGTCGTCAACGTGGTGCGCCGGCACCAACTGGAATGGGCCGAGGTCGTCGACGTCACGATGACCCGCGGTGAACCCTGGCCAACCCTCGACCTGGCGGACGGGACGACGCTCGCCGCCATGGGGATCCAGGCCTCCGACGGCGAGCGCGCCCGGACCGCACTCGCCGAACTGGAGGCGCTCCTGCACGAGCGGGGCGAGGCCGTCGAGCCGGACCAACCTTCGCATTAGTGGCGGCCCTCTCTTAGCAGAGTCGGTGACCAAATCTCCGCCCGGTATGTCGCCTTCGCTGGTCACCAGCTCTGTCAAGAGGTTCCCATTCATTCGACGGGCCGGGGTATGTAATACTAGAGACACGTAATACTTCAGGGGTGAGTATGAGACTCAACAGCAAGGGGCAGGTCACCATCCCGGCGCCGCTGCGAGCCAAGTACGGGCTGCGCGAAGGCGATGAGGTCGAGGTCGTCGAGGAGGGGAGCACCCTGCGGATCGTGCGGGTCGAGGGAGCCGAGACTCGTGGCCAGCGGCTCGTACGTCGCCTTCGCGGGAGCGCCAGCGCGAGAGAGGTCGAGGGTATGAGCACCGACGAGCTGATGGAGTTGCTGCGTGGCGAGTGACCACGGCCGACTCGCCAGCAGTGTGGCTCCGACTCTCGTAGATTCCTGCGTTCTCCTTGACGTTGTGCTCGAGGACCCCACATGGATGGGTTGGTCGGCCCGTGTATTAGCGGATGTGGCCGACCAGGGCCCCGTCCTGATCAACCCGATCGTCTATGCGGAGGTGGCCGCGGCGTACGCGTCCGTGGAGGAGGTCGACGAGTTTCTGCCGCCTTCGGAGTACCTTCGCGACCCGCTTCCGTTTCGGGCGGGCTTTCTTGCGGCCAAGGCGTTCGTCCGGTACCGGAGGGTCGGTGGTCAGAAGCGTTCGCCTCTACCGGACTTCTACATCGGAGCGCACGCGGCGGTGAGCGGTTATCGGCTGCTCACTCGCGATGCCAGACGGTTCCGTACCTACTTTCCCAAACTGACGCTGATAGCTCCCGCCGAACGGCCTTGACCGGCGTCGCGGTCTACGACTCCATACCGGCAACCTGCCGGCTGCGGCTGAGTCATTGGAGATGACAACCCTAGGCTCCCGGTATGGATCGGATGACCGCGGTCGCAGGGGCGAAGCAGGAGGTCCGCGAGCGGATCTGGGAGTTGCTGGAACGGGAGGGTGCCGCACGCTTTCCCGGTACCCGAGGAAGGATTCCGAACTTCCCAGGAGCGGAGGCCGCAGCCGCCCGGCTGGCCGAGCTTCCGGAGTGGCGCGACGCGCGTGTCGTCAAGGCCAACCCGGATGCTCCGCAGCTACCGGTGCGGGCCACGGCGTTGGCGGAAGGCAAGCAGGTGTACATGGCCGTGCCCCGGCTTGCCGAGGACCAGCCGTTCATGCTGCTCGACCCGGACCGGCTCACCACATCTCCGCGCCGGGCGGCCTCCATCCGGGCGGCATCGCAACAGGCGCAGAAGGTCGGGATCGACGGGGTGCCGCGGATAGACCTCGTGGTCTGCGGCACCGTGGCGGTGAACCGGGAAGGGGTGCGGGTCGGCAAGGGCGGCGGGTTCTCCGACCTGGAGTTCGGTCTGCTCGCCGGGGCCGGCTCGATCGACGAGCGCACGGTGCTGGTCACCACGGTTCACCCGGTGCAGATCGTGGACGGACCGCTTCCCGAGACCGAACACGATTTCCGGGTGAACCGGATCGTCACGGCCGAGGAGGTCATCTCCTGCCCGCGAGCCAAACGACCGCCGGGCATCCTGTGGGACCATCTCGACGAGGCGAAGATCGCGGCCGTCCCAGCGCTGCGCGACCATGGGCGGGCTGGACCGCACGGTCGGTCAAAGTAACCTGAGGGTTGTGACGGAAACCGGTTGGCTTTCCACCCTTGCTGTGGACACTCCGGACAAGCTCGCCGAGCGGCTCGGGGAGCATGCCTACCTCGCCGACGAAGGGCTGGCCACCGCCTGCTTCCTGGCGCTGCGCATGCACCGGCCATTGTTCCTCGAGGGCGAGGCCGGCGTCGGCAAGACCTCGCTGGCGACGGCGCTCGCCGACGTGCTCGACGCCCCGCTCATCCGGCTGCAGTGCTACGAAGGGCTGGACGCCACGCAGGCGCTGTACGACTGGGACTTCCCCCGCCAGCTCCTCCACCTGCGTGCGGCCGAGGCGGCTGGCGTCACCGACGTGCAGCGCATCGAGGCCGAGCTGTACGACCGCCGTTTCCTCGTCGCCCGTCCGCTGCTCCAGGCCTTGGAGACGACCCCCAGCGTGCTGCTCATCGACGAGGTGGACCGCGCTGACGACGAGTTCGAAGCATTCTTGCTGGAGGTTCTGTCCGACTTCACCATCTCGGTTCCGGAGCTCGGCACGATCCGTGCCGAAGTCCCGCCGGTGGTGGTCGTCACCTCCAACCGGACGCGAGAGGTCCATGACGCGCTCAAGCGGCGCTGCCTCTACCACTGGCTGGAGCACCCGTCCTTCGAGCGCGAGGTGGCCATCATCGGGCGCCGGCTGCCCGACGCCACGCAGCGCCTGGCGGAGCAGGTGGCTCGGGCGGCGCAGGCGCTCCGCGCCGAGGACCTGCTCAAGCCGCCTGGCGTCGCCGAGTCGCTCGACTGGACCGAGGCACTCGTCGCCCTCGGTGCCCGCGAGCTCGATCCGGACCTCGCCGCGGTGACGCTCGGCGCGGTGCTGAAGTACCGCGAGGATCAGGAGCGGGCGCGCGGGCGTGGCCTGGCCGCTTTCGTGGGTCCGGACGGAGGGTGAATTGAGGTGTACCTGCTGCGCGACGCGACGGCGACCATGGTCGGGTTCGCCCGGACGCTGCGGGCGGCAGGCGTGGACGCCGGACCGGAGCGGGTACAGGCCATGCTCGCCGCCCTCGACCATCTGGACGTGCTCGACGTCCACGACGTCTACTGGGCCGGCCGGCTGACCCTCTGCGGCAGCGAGGACGACATCTCCCGCTACGACCAGGCGTTCGCCGCGTACTTCACCGGCGAGCGTCCGCCGCCGATGCGGTCTCGTCCGCCCGCGGTGCAGATCGTGCAGCAGGTCGCCAGTCCCGACGGCCAGGGGGACACCGGAGAGGGCGAGGAGACCGAGACGCAGGCGCTGGCGACCGCGAGCGACGTCGAGGTGCTGCGGGAGCGCGACGTCACGCACCTGTCCTCGGTGGAACGGGACGAGGTGCGCCGGCTGCTCGCGCTCCTGGACACCGGCAGGGCGATGCGCCGTTCGCGGCGATTCGCGGCCGCGCACCATGGGCGGCTCGACCCTGGCCGCACCGTCCGGGCGACCCTGCGTCGCGGCGGCGAGACCTCCCGGCTCTACCACCGAGCACACCGGCAGCGACCTCGCCGGGTGGTGCTCCTCGTCGACATCAGCGGGTCGATGGCCCCGTACGCCGACGCGCTGCTCCGGCTCGCCCACGCGGTGGTCCGGTCCCAGCCGCGGCGCACCGAGGTGTTCAGCATCGGCACCCGGCTCACTCGGCTCACCCCTGAGCTGCGCCATCGCGACGCGGAGACCGCGATGGCCGCCGCGTCGCACGCCATCCCGGACTGGAGCGGCGGCACCCGCCTCGGCGAGGAGCTGAAGGAGTTCCTCGACCGTTGGGGTCAGCGCGGGATGGCTCGCGGCGGGATAGTCGTCATCGCCTCCGACGGCTGGGAACGCGGCGACGCGATGCTTCTGGGTGAGCAGATGGTCCGGCTGCACCGCCTGGCGCACCGGGTCGTGTGGGCCAACCCGCACAAGGCGCAGCCGGGGTACCAGCCGCTGACCGCGGGAATGCAGGCGGCACTCCCGAGCATTGATGATTTCGTCGAGGGACACAGCCTGGGGTCCCTGGAATATCTGGCAGGGGTGATCTGCCGTGCGTGACGTACTGGATTCCATCCTGAAGTGGTACGAGGCCGGGGAGACGTTCGGGCTCGGCACCGTCGTGAACACGTTCCGCAGCGCTCCCCGGCAGCCGGGTGCCGCGATGGCAGTGTCGGCGGAGGGTGAGGTCGTCGGCAGCGTCTCCGGCGGCTGCGTCGAGGGGGCCGTCTACGAAGCCGCCCAGCAGGTGATGGAGTCGGGGGAGTCGGTTCTCGAGAAGTACGGCGTCAGCGACGACGATGCCTTCTCCGTCGGGTTGACCTGCGGCGGGATCATCCACATCTTCGTCGAACAGGTGAACGCGCAGACCTTCCCGGAGCTCGCGGAGGTGGCGGCGTCCATCGAACAACACGAACCGGTCGCCGTGGCGACGGTTACCGCCGGCCCAGGGGCGGTGGGGGCGCGCCGCGTCATCTGGCCGGATCGGACCTCCGGGTCGCTCGGCGCGCAGCGGCTGGACGACGCGGTCGACGACGATGCCCGGGGAATGCTGGCCCAGGGTCTGACCGGCGAGCGGCACTACGGCCCGAAGGGCGAGCGCAGGCTCGACGACCTCACGGTGTTCGTGCAGTCGTTCGCGCCGCCGCCGCGGATGCTCGTGTTCGGCGCCATCGACTTCGCCGCGGCCGTCGCCCGGGTCGGCAAGTTCCTCGGCTACTACGTCACCGTCTGCGACGCGCGGGGCGTGTTCGCGACACCGAAGCGGTTCCCCGAGGCCGACGAGGTAGTGGTGAAGTGGCCGCATCAGTACCTGGAGGAGACCGAGGTAGACGGCCGCACGGTGATCTGCGTGCTCACCCACGACCCGAAGTTCGACGTCCCCCTGCTGCAGGTCGCGCTGCGCACCGACGCGGGATACATCGGAGCCATGGGCAGCCGCCGCACCCACGACGACCGGCTGCGCCGGCTCCGCGAGGTCGGCATGACCGAGGAGGAGCTGGGCCGCCTGCGCTCGCCGATCGGGCTGGACGTGGGTGCCCGTACCCCGGAGGAGACGGCGGTGTCGATCGCGGCGGAGCTTATCCAGACCCGCTGGGGCGGCACCGGCAAACCGCTGATGGAGACCAAGGGCCGGATCCACGGAACACAGTGAGCGGCGTACGCGAGCGATGACGCAGCCGGCCAGCCCAGCGATCGAGCGCTCCCTTGCGCTCCTCGACCCCGTGCCGACCGAAAGCGACCTAAGCCGCGGCTACCTCGACCTGTTGGGCGGCGATGCGCCGCAGCCGACCGGTTTGGGGCAGGCGCTCATGCTGACCCGGCTCGTCCCCGCGATCTACGAGCGGTGGTGGCGCCCGCTGCTGGGCCAGCTCGCCAAGGGGCTCCACGGACCGAGCATGGCCGAGGAGTACCGGATGGCGCGGGAGATGCTCGATCTGGCCGGGGGAGAGGTGGTCCTCGACGTCGCCTGTGGACCGGGGAACGTCACCCGTGAGCTGGCCCGCGTGGTGGGGGAGAACGGCTTGGTGCTGGGCATCGATGCCTCGGCGTCCATGCTTGCCCGAGCGGCGGACAACCCGGCCGCCGACAACGTCGGCTACATCCGCGGGGACGCGGTGCGGCTGCCGTTCCGGGACGCGATCTTCGACGCGGCCTGCTGCTTCGCCGCGCTCCATCTGTTCGCGGATCCGTTCCGGGCCCTCGACCACATGGCCCGGGTTCTGGCCCCGTCCGGCCGGATCGCGCTGTTCACCACCCACCGGCACGGGGTAACGCTCGCCGCCACGGCGGATGCGTTGCTCGGCAGGGCCGCCGGATTGGCGATGTTCCGTCCCGACGAGATCGTCGAAGCGCTAGCCGAACGCGGCTTCACCGACATCCGCAGGCAGGTAGCCGGCCTCACCCAGTTCGTCGCCGCCCGCAAGGAGGACTGAGGTTCGGGCATGCCGAAGGTCGCTGGACTGCTGCTCGCCGCGGGCGAGGGGTCGCGGCTCGGCCGGCCCAAGGCCCTGGTCGAGCTGGATGGTCGTACGCTCGCCGAGCGCGGGGTGATGATGCTCCGGGAGGGCGGGTGCGACCCGGTCATCGTGGTCACCGGGGCGGTCGATGTCGCCGTCCCGAGCGCCCGGTCCGTACACAACGCCGAGTGGCGTACCGGCATGGGATCGTCGCTGCGCGCCGGGCTGGCGGCGCTGCCCGAGACGGCGGAGGCGGCGGTCGTCGCCCTGGTCGACCAGCCTCGGGTGACGGCCGCCGCAGTCCGCCGGTTGGTCGCCGCGTACGGTTCCGGGGCCGGCGTGGCCGTCGCCACGTACGGCGGTGCACCACGCAACCCGGTCCTGCTGGCACGGGAACACTGGGACGAGGCTGCCCGGATGGCCGTGGGTGACGTGGGCGCCCGTCCGTTCCTGCGCGCCCATCCGGAGCGCGTGACCGAGGTGCCCTGCGACGACGTGGGCAGCCCCGCCGACATCGACACCGCGGAGGATCTGGCGGCTCTCGGCCACGAACCCTAGCCCTGGAGCCGGCGGCTTGCCGCGGCCGCGCGCCGGACGATCTCGTCGGCCGGACCGGTAAGTAGCTCGCCCTTCTCGACGACCGGGTGCCCGTTCACGACGAGCAGGTCCACCCGCGGCGGGGGTCCGAGGACCAGCGCGGCCACCGGGTCGGCGACCCCGGCGTGGCCGAGGTCGTCCAGCCGCCACACCGCGATGTCGGCGAGCTTGCCCGGCTCGAGCGAGCCCAGCTCTCCCGCCCGGCCCAGGCAGGCGGCTCCGCCAGCGGTGCCGAGCCGCAACGCCTCCCGTACGGTGAGTGCCCTCGCGCCGTCGCGCAGCCGCGCGGTGTGCAGTGCCTGTCGCAGCTCCGGAACGAGCTGTCCGGCCTCGTGCGCGGCCGCTCCGTCCACGCCGAGGCCGACAGGTACGTCGGCGTCGAGCAGCCTCCGCACCGGTGCCATGCCGGAGCCGAGCCGGGCATTCGAGCTGGGGCAGTGCGCGACGGACGTCCCGGTCTCGCCGATCCGGCGCGCCGCCGTCCCGTCGAGGTGCACGCAGTGCGCCAGCCATACGTCGGGGCCGAGCCAGCCGAGGTCGTCGAGGTACTCCGTGGGCGTACGGCCGAGCTTGTCCCGGCAGTAGTCCTCCTCCTCGACGGTCTCGGCGAGGTGGGTGTGCAGCCGGACCCGCCGGCGGCGGGCCAGCTCGGCCGACTCGCGCATCAGCTCCTCGGTCACCGTGAAAGGTGCGCAGGGCGCCACGGCGACCCGCAGCATGGCGTCGGGAGAGGGATCGTGGTAGCTGTCGATCGCCCGCTCGGTCGCGTCGAGTACGGCGTCGCGATCCTCGACGATCTCGTCCGGCGGCAGACCTCCTTGGGAACGGCCCAGGTCCATCGATCCGCGGCAGGGATGGAACCGGATCCCGAGCGAGCCCGCCGCCTCCACCGCGGCGGCCAGCAGATCACCCGTGCCGGCCGGGAACACGTAGTGATGGTCAGTGGTGGTGGAGCATCCCGACGTGAGCAGCATCGCGAGCGCGGCACGGGCCGCCGCGTACTCCGTCTCGGCGTCCAGCCGCGCCCACACCGGGTACAGCGTCTCCAGCCAGGCGAAGAGGTCGGCCTGCTGGGCCAGGCCGCGGGTCAGCCACTGGTACAGGTGGTGGTGGCAGTTGACCAGGCCCGGCGTCGCCAGACAGCCCCTGGCGTCGACGCGGCGGTCGGCACGGAGGCTTCGGGGTGGGGGACCGGGGCCGACGGCGGCGATCCGGTTGTCCTCCATCACGATGTGGCCGTCGGCGTACTCGGCCCCGTCCGCGTCGACGGTGGCGACGGCGCAACCCCGAAGGACCAGAGTGCTCACCTTTGCCCCTTACCCAGGCTGCCGGGCGAGTTTCCCGGGAGCCGACGTGATCGGGTCTAGCCTGGAGACGAGCACGACGACAGCTGGGATAGGGAGACGATGTCGGCGACGCGGCTGCTGGTCCTCGGCGTGGTGCGGGGGCACGGGCGGGCGCACGGCTACCTGGTCCAGGCCGAGCTAGTGTCGTGGGGGCCGGAGGCGTGGGCCAACGTCAAGTGGGGCTCGCTGTACCACGCGCTGCGGCAGATGGCCAAGGAAGGGCTGCTGCACGCCACGGAGATCGCCGACTGGCCAGGACGCGTCGACTACAAGATGACCGAGGCGGGAGAGGCGGAATTTCTCCGGCTGCTCCGCGACGCGCTCAGGCGCCCGGGCCGCCCGGACATGCTGGCCGCCGGCCTGGCGCTGCTGCCCGCGCTGCCGCGGGCCGAGGCGTTCGCGCTGCTCAAGGAGCGCCTCACCGCGCTGGAGGCCGACCGCGACGACGTCGACGCGCAGGCCCACGACCGGGGCGGACATGCCCACCTGCGGGAGCTGTTCGATCTGCGGGTACACACCGCCGACGCCGCCGTCGAATGGACGCGCGGCCTGATCGAGCGGCTGGAAACCGGCGCGTACGTCATGGCCGACGAGGACGGTCGCGCGTTCGGCGCTCCGGGCAGCCTGGTCAGGCCCGAGCGTGGTCCGGCCCCGAGGAGCACTCCGGGGCCGAGGTGGCCGAACTGTCGCTAGGTCGCACGGCCGCCGTGTGGCCGTAAGATGGCCCAGATTACTCAAACTTGTGTACCTCCTTCCGGTTCCGCTAGTCTCGCTGGCTGACACTCAAATTTGAGTACCGCTTGGTCGAGAGGGGTGTGAGGAGATGAGGGTCCCGAGCGGATATCAGCCGGAAGTCGGTGAACCAGGATGATCCACATCCGGGGGCTGACCCGACACTTCCGGGTCAAGGGGGAGACCGTCGAGGCGGTACGCGGCATCGACCTCGATGTCGAGGAGGGCGAGCTGGTCGCCTTTCTCGGCCCCAACGGCGCTGGCAAGTCGACGACCCTGCGCATGCTGACGACGCTGCTCCGCCCGACGTCCGGAACGGCTACCGTCGCCGGCTGCGACGTGCTGGCCGATCCGGCGGAGGTACGCCGCCGGATCGGCCATATCGGCCAGGGCAACGGTGCGGGCCACACCCAACGCGTCCGGGACGAGCTGGTGAGCCAGGGGCGCTGCTACGGGTTGAGCCGGGCGCAGTCACGGGTACGGGCCGATGGGCTCCTTGCCTCGCTGGACCTGGAACCCCTGGCGAAGCGGACGGTGAGCACCTTGTCCGGCGGCCAGCGCCGCCGGCTGGACATCGCGATCGGTCTGGTCCACCGCCCGCGTTTGCTGTTCCTCGACGAGCCGTCCGCCGGGCTGGACCCGCAGAACCGCGCCAACCTCTGGGAGCACATTCTGCGGCTGCGTAAGGAGCACGGCACCACGATCTTTCTGACTACGCACTATCTGGAGGAGGCCGACACCATGACCGAGCGGGTCATGGTGATCGACCATGGCACGTTGATCGCAGACGGCACGGCTCAGCAGCTCAAGGCCAACCTGGCCGGTGACCTGGTCACGGTAACGCTCGGCGAGGAAGCGGAGGCCAGACAGGCCGCCGAGGTCGCAGACCGGATGACGGCGTCGCATGAGACCGGCGTCGAGGGCACGACGATCAGGTTGCGCGTGGCCCGCGGCGACGAGGTGCTGCCGGAGTTCCTCCGCGCCCTGGAGGCCGCCGGTATCAAGGCACTGACCGCAGACCTGCGGCGGCCCACCCTCGACGACGTCTTCCTCGCCCTCACCGGACGCAGCCTCCGCGAAAGCGACAGCGTCGAATAGCCGGCTGCCCCGAACAACCCCGTCCACGCCGTGATCGAGGAGTCCTCACGTGTCCATGAAGGTCGTCGGCGACACCGGAATCGTCCTGGCCAGGGAGCTGCGCCCGGCCCTGCGGGACCCGTTTTCCCTAGCCTTCAGCCTGATCCAGCCGTTGGTCTTCCTCGGCCTGTTCGGTCCACTGCTTTCCGATATGCCCGGGCTGGAGGGAGTCGGAGACGGGACGCCGTGGCAGTGGTTCGTCCCGGGAATCCTGGTCATGCTCGGCCTGTCCAGCACGTCGATGTCGGGATACAACCTGCTGATCGAGGCGCAGACCGGCTCGCACGAGCGGATGCTGGTCACCCCGTTGAGCAGGTCGGCCATGCTGATCGGCCGGGCGCTGAAGGAGATCGCGCCGCTGCTCGTGCAGGCGCTGCTGATCATCGCGCTCGTGATGCCGTTCGGCTTCCGGTTCTACCCGCTCGGCGCCCTGGTCGGGATGTTCCTCCTCGCGACGCTCGGTGTCGGACTGGGTGCCCTCTCCTACGCCCTCGCGATCGTCTCGAAAGACCGGGAGTGGCTGTTCTACGGGGCGACGCAGACGCTGCTCTTCCCGCTGCTGATCCTCTCCGGGATGCTGCTTCCCCTGGATATGGGGCCCGCCTGGATGCGCGCGGTCGGCCAGGTCAACCCGTTGACCTATGTCGTCGAAGGGGAGCGAGCCCTGTTCGCCGGAGATTTCGGCGGGTCCGCGGTGTTGTACGGAGCCATGGCAGCGTTCGCGATGGCGGTCGTCGGCCTCGTCGTCGGAACCCGTACCATGCGCCGCGCAGCGGCGTGACCCAACCCGTGTGGGGGTACACTGGGGGTATGCCAAAGGTGAGCATCTATCTCCCCGATCCGCTTTACGACGCGGTCCGGAAGCACGACATTCCGGTGTCCGCAGTCACGCAGCAGGCGCTCGAGGAGGCGGTTCGTCATCGGGTCAACGCCGAGTGGATTGCGCGTGTGCGTTCCCGTGAGCCAAGGGTCCACAGCAGGGTCGACACGTCGGCGCTGCTGGACGAAGTCCGTACCGAGTTCGGCACGTGATCGTCCTCGATGCGTCGGCATTGATCGACGTCGTTATTGACCAGCCTGCCAAGGAGCGGGTGCTCGCCCACCTCGACCAGCCGATCGTGGCGCCCGCACATCAGCTGGCCGAGGTGCTGTCCGCGCTGGCACGGCTCGTGCGAGCTGACGCGATCACTGCGGCAGCTGCGCGGGCTGCCCTCGACGAGGCCACGGCCCTTGAGCAGGAACATGTCACTCCCAGTTCCGTGCACCTGCGTCGAGCCCTTGAACTACAGCAACAGATACGAGTGCTCGATGGCCTCTACGCCGCGCTCGCCGAGGAGCGCCGCTGCCCGCTGCTCACGACGGATCAGCGTCTCGTCGCCTCGGACCCGCCCTGCGATGCCATCCTGGCCAAGCCAGACAGCGCCTAAGGCACAGCCGCAGCCGCTCCATCCCATGCTCGGGGGCTCGGCCCTCATCGCCCGCTGACCCTGGTCGGGGAGAGCCGGAGCAGGAAGACGACCCCGACGACCCACCACGCCAGCACGATCACCCACTCGTACGGCCAGACCAGTCCGGCCGGCATGCCGGGCAGGTACTGGACGGCGAAGCCGAGGCTGAGGACCACGGCGACCACGCCGATGACAGGACCCCGCCCGGCGCGGAACGGCCGTTCGAGTTCCGGTTCCCTGCGCCGCAGCACCAGGTAGGACAGGGCGGTCAGCAGGTACGCGACCACGATGTTGAGCCCGCCCGCGTCGACGAGCCACACCAGCGCCTCCCGCCCGAACAGCGGAGCGACGAGCGACAGCCCGCCCACCAGAAGGATCGCGTTGCTCGGCGTCCGGTACCGGGGATGCAACCGAGCCAGCGGGGCCGGCAGCATCCCGGACGACGCCATCGCGAAGAGAATGCGACTGCCCCCGATCATGAAGCCATTCCAGCTGGTGAGGATGCCGGCCACCCCGCCAAGCACGAGGATCTGCGCGAACACGCCGCTGCCGAACAGCGCGGCCATGGCGTCGGCAGTGGGCAGCTCGGAGTCGGAGACGGCCGAGGCGCTGAGACCGGACGAGACGCCGAGAATGATCAAGATGTACCAGCCGGCCGCCATCAGCACGGAGACCACGAGCAGCATGCCGATCTGCCGGTAAGGGACCTTGATCTCCTCCGCCGACTGCGGGATGACGTCGAACCCCACGAAAAGGAACGGCGTCATGAGGAGGACCGTGAGCACGCCGGTCACACCCCCGGAGAACAGCGGGGTGAAGTTCGCCGTACTTCCGCCGACGCCGACGCCGACCACGAGAAGTGCTCCTATGGCGAGGAGGAACAGCACGGCCCTGGAAGACCGACGACGGCTTGATGCCGACGTAGTTCAGTGCCGTGATGACGATCCCGCCGACGATGCCGACGGCCGCCCAGCTCGCGTGGACCTCCCAACCGGCCACCGACCACAGCCGACCCACCTGGTAGTCCGGGAGCAGATACTCCAGCGTCGTCGGGAGCGCGACGGCCTCGAAGGCCACCACGGAGACGTAACCGAGTGCTATCGCCCACGACGCGACGAAGGAGGCGCGGGCACCGAGAGCCCGCAGGGCGTACTCGTGCTCGCCCCCGACCCTCGGCAGCGCCGCCGCCAGCTCCGCGTAGGTGAGGCCGACGAACAGCACCAGTACGCCGCCGATGGCGAAGGCGACGACCGCGCCCAGGCTGCCGGCCTCGGTGAGCCACTCGCCGGTCAGCACCACCCAGCCGAACCCGATCATTGCCCCGAACGCCACCGCGAGCACGTCGCGACGGCCGAGGACCCGAAGCATCTGCCGCTCACTGTTCGTATCGCTTGTCACGGACCGTATTGTGGACCATCCGGATAGGGTTACGACTCGTGCACGCCGGCTCAGATTCGTGGCGCCCGACGGAAAAGGACCTTGCCGCGGCCGAGGGCAGGACGGTCCCGGACGTGATCGCCCCGGGTCTGCGGGTGCTGTTCTGCGGCATCAATCCCGGCCTCTACTCGGCAGCCGTCGGGCATCACTTCGCGCGTCCCGGCAACCGTTTCTGGAAGGCTCTGCACGAGGCCGGCTTCACCGAGCGTCTGCTTTCGCCGTTCGAGGACACCGCGTTGCCGGCGAGGGGGCTGGGCATCACCAACCTGGTCGACCGGGCCACCGCCGGAGCCGCCGACCTTTCCGCCGCGGAACTCCAGCGGGGTGTCGGGCGCCTCGAGGACAAGGTCCGCGATTACGGTCCCGCGGCCGTCGCCGTTCTCGGGATGCACGCGTACCGCACGGCCTTCGGGCGCCGGCACGCCCGGATCGGGCCACAGCCGGAGACGATCTGCGGGGCGCATCTGTGGCTGCTGCCCAACCCCAGCGGCGCCCAGGCCCGGTACCAGCTGGCTGATCTCGTCGACATCCTTCGGGAGCTGCGGGAGACCGTTTGGTCGGCGGCGCGGTCGGAGGATCGGTCGGCCATCCGCTGGCTCGTCGACGGGATGAACGTCATCGGCACCCGCCCGGACGGCTGGTGGCGCGACCGCGACGCCGCCGTACGCCGGCTCGTTCACCGCCTGGAGCGCCATCAGGACTCCTCCGGTGAGCCGTTGACAGTCGTCTTCGACGGCCGCCCTCCCGCCGACCTCGCGGACGCCTCGGTCCAGGTGCGCTTCGCGCCCCGCCGCGGCAGAGACGCCGCCGACGACGAGATCGTCCGCATGGTCGAGACCGACCGCGACCCCGGGAGCCTGCGGGTGGTCACTTCCGACTCCACCCTGGCCGCCCGCGCCCGCGCCGGAGGCGCCGGCGTCGTCTCCGCCGGCTCGTTCCTGCGCCGCCTCGGAGACCGATGAATGGGCGTCAGCCCGCCGTTATGCCCCAGGTTCCGGTCACTGTTTCGCCGGGAGCGACCACCACGAGGTCTTCGCCGGTCACGAACGCATTCGGCGGGCAGGACATGGGCTCGACCGCGAAGGCGGTCCGCCGCCTGTCCTCGGGCAACTCGTCTCCGCAGTACGTCTGCAGCCAGGGATAGGTTTCGTCGGCCCAGAGCATCACCTGGTCGCCGTCGTCCGCGGTGGCCAGGCTCGCCCAGGCGCGCCCCTGGCCGTCGCGATCCAGCTCGGTGAAGGCGCTGTCCAGGCGCAGGCCGGCGAGCCGCCGTCCGGTCCGGAGGTCGTACGGGGTGCCGTCCACGTGCTCGGTGCTGGTGGAGGGGATGTACCGGTGATCCGTCGGCAACCAGCGCGCCGCCGGGATGGTCGCGACGCAGTCGTCGATCGTCGGCGTGCCGGCCGTCAGGTAGGGGTGAGCCCCGTTTCCGTAGGGCGCCGGCCGGGTCCCGACGTTGGTGGCACTGATCCGTACGGTCAGTCCGCGGGTCGCGTCCAGGGCGTATTCGACCTCCAGGTCGAGCACGAAGGGGTAACCGGGCCCGCCGTGCAGCTGGTACGTCAGCCGTACCCGGTCCGGCTCGTGCAGGGCTGTCCGCCAGTTGGTCCAGCGAACGAGCCCGTGCAGCGCGTTGTCCCGGGTGGGCTCGGTGATGTCGAGTTGGTAGGAATCCCCGGCGAAGACGTACCGTCCGTGGTCCACCCGGTTCGGCCAGGGGATAAGGATCTGGCCGTCGGCACCCGGCGGGACCTCGTCCGCGTCGTAACTGCTGGTCAGCGGTCGCACACCGTACCACAGCTCGCGTAGCCCCGCGCCGACCTCCACGATCGTCGCGCGGTAGTCGCCCGCGGCGATCTCGTGTTGCGCGCCGGACAGCGAGACAGGTTGCGTCGGCGGTGTGGCCGAAGGGGTCATGCTCACGCTCCGGTGTCGGCTTACGTGGTCGGGGACACCATCCCGCAAACGGCGGCGATCACGCTACCTGCCGAGGCGGCACGGCCGCAGCGAGGGTCTCCAGGGCCGCGACGAAGACATCCGGAGGCGGAGTCACCAGGCCCGCGCCCACCTGACCGGTTCCCGCTTCCCGGCCGGCGATGCCGGTGTTGATCGCCGGGAGGATGCCGGTGCGAGCGATCTTGGTCACGTCGACGCCGGTTGGCGTGCCGCGGAAGTCGAGGATCGGGATCTGGAAGGCCGGGTTCTCGGCGAGGGTGATCTCGTACATCGCCTGTGTCGCCGCGAGAGCCTCCGGTACCTCGCCGCCGACGAACCGCACGATCGCCGGCGCTGCCGCCATGGCGAACCCGCCGACACCGAACGTCTCCATGATCGTCGAGTCGCCGATGTCCGGGTTGGCGTCGGCCGGGCTGTAGCCGCCGAAGTACAGCCCGTCCGGCACGGCCGCGGGGGCCGTGAACCAGCGGTCCGGCACTCCGGATACCTGGACGCCGAAGTCCGTGCCGTTCCGTGCGATGGCGACGACCATCGTCGAGCCGGGGATGTTCCGGGCCGCGTCGGCAGCGACCTTGGCGGCCGCCATCGACAGGTTGAGGAAGAAGTGGTCGTTGCCGCCCACGAACCGAAGCACCTCGGCGACCTGCCCGGTCGGCGCTCCGCAGTCGACGAGGTCGGCCGCGAGCTCGCGGATCAGCAGCGAGGTGGCGGCGCGGTTGCGGTTGTGCAGCTCGTCGCCCATCTGCAACGCCTGGGCGATGATCGCTTTGAGGTCGACGGGTCCGTGGCGACGCACGGATGCCTGCAGGACCGGGCCCAGCACCGCTGACATCCACCGGAGCCGTTCGATCACCTCCGCGCCGTACGCTCCGTAGCGGAGCACCCGGCCCAGGCCCTCGTTGAGCGAGCAGTACGAGCGTCCGCCGTGCTCCGCGTCCTCCACGACGAACGTCCACATGGAGGAGCTCAGCACGCCAGCCATGGGCCCGACCGCGCCGTGATGGTGGCAGGAATCGAGGACGATCCGGCCGGGCCGGGCGAAGAGCGCCTCGGCCTTGTCGGGCGCCTCGGCGAGTCCTTCGAAGAGGGCGGCCCCAATCAGGGCTCCGCGAAGCGGCCCGGACGCCAGCTCCCAGCCCGTCGGCGGGCCGGCGTGAAAGAAGGTGCCCGGCTCGATCCCCAACGCGTCCCTCGCCGAAAGCACGTCGACGAGCCGCGGGCCGGAGGTGAGCAGCCGCTCCACCGCCGCCGCGTTGGCGCCCTCCCGGCGCGGGTCGGCCATGACGGCGGCGAGCGCGTTCTCCGATCCGGGGATGGGTGGGCGCCAGTCCACGGGCTCGTATCGCACGGCCTGGGCCGCCAGCGCCTCCTCGAACACCGTCGCACCCGCTGTCACTACCGCTGGCTCGCCGGCCAGCAGCCGGGTCACCGGCGAACCCCCTCGATCAACGCGACGGCGTGGCGGGCGGCGGCGGCGTTGGAGACAAAGACCGCCGCGCCCGCGTCGCGCAGCGCCTCGGCCTGCCGGAGGAGTCCCTGCGGGTCCGCCTCCGTTCCGCACAGGGACGCGACCACGGCGAGGTCGCGTCCATCGCGCTCGGCCCCGCTCCGCGCCTCCCGGATCGCAGGTGCGAGTGTCGTCGCCGGATCGGGGTCCGCCACGTAGCCGAGCACGACGTCGAGGAGGACCACCGCGCAGTCGGGATCGCGGGATTCGGCGGCGAGGCGTTCCGTGCGCAGCGAGGAGTCGATCATCGGATGCGGACGGCCCTGGGTGAGTCGGTCGTCGCCGAAGTCCAGCATGACGTGGCCGGGGGCCCGCAGGTCCGAGCCGAGCCGCCACTCCGGGCGGAGCGGCACGTTGGAGCGAACCGGCCCGAGTTGATCGGCCGCGAGGAGCATGGCCTCCTCACACAGGGTTCCGCCGGCGAACAGGCCGCGCACCGCGCCGGGCCTTGGTCGCTGCGGTCGGGGAGCGGGCCAGTGCGGCCACGTGGGCGGGCGCCCACCCAGCGTCGAGATGGCCTTCTCGGCGACGGCCGTCAGGTCGTCCCGTCCGGGGCCGAGCGCTGCGACCAGGGTGGGCGTGGACAGAGCGTTCGCGGCCTGCCGTACCGCCCGGTCGACCTCCGGGTCGGGTGGTTTGGAGACGAGCACGATCAGTTCGGTCGCCGGATCGGCGTCGAGCGCGGCGAGCGCCTGGACGGTTGAACGTCCGGCAACCTCGGAGGCTAGATCCCGCCCACCGACCCCGAGGACGTGGCTGACCCCGGTCCCGGCCGCGTCCAGCAGGCAGGCGACCTGCTGGGCGCCGGTTCCCGAGGCCGCAACGATACCGACGGGTCCACCCCGAAGGGCGTTCGCGAAGCCGAGCCCGACGCCGCCGACGACCACGGTTCCGCAGTCGGGCCCCATGACCAGCAGACCGCGCCGCCGCGCCTCCTCCTTGAGCGCGACCTCCTGTTCGACCGGCACGTTGTCGCTGAAGATCACCACGTCGAGGCCGGCGTCAAGGGCGTCGATCGCCTCCACGTAGGCGTGCGGCCCCGGCACGGAGACGAGGGCGACGCTCGCGTCGAGACGGCGCGCGGCCGAGCCGACGGTACGCGGCGCGGCCACCCCCGCGTCGGCGTTCGTCCGCCGATCCGCCCGGCCGAGAAGGTTCCCGGCGACCGTGTCCAGCTGCGCGCGGGCCCGGTTCAGGGCCGCGTCGTCGCTTGCCCGGATGGCGATCACGAGGTCGTTCGGCCCGACGTCACCTGGAATGGTGAACCCAGCACGCGTGAGCAGGTCGCGGTTGAGCTCGGTGGCCATCGCCATGGTCGCCGTCTCGACGCCGTCGAGTTCGCTCAGTGTCCTGCTCGCCCGCATGAGGCTCACCGAGTCGTGGTAGGCGCCGGGCCGGACGGTCACCCAGTCCGTCACGCGGACTCCCTGCGGCGGCCCCGGGCCCCGCCGAGGATCGAGAGACATCCGGTCAGCAGGCCCCAGGTGAGGTCGGCGCCCGAGGTGTGTCCGGTCGCCAGCAGCCGCGTCGCCGCGGGCTCGAGCGGCTCGTGCCCGGCCAGGGCGCGCAGCACGGCGGCCATCTCCGCCGAGGGACGGCCCTGTGCCGCGCAGTGCAGGAGGGTGGCGGCGAGCGTTGTGGTGCGGGTGTCGGCGTACGGGGTGACGGCGGCTCCCAGCCATCCGGCGAGCCATACCGCTTCCTCTCCCGCCGCCTCTCCTCCGCGCCCACCCGCGGTGTCCGCTCCTTCGGCGACCGCGCCTCCCAGCACCCGCAGCGCGACAAGCAACCCGGCCAGCATGTCGTCCCCGCTCGGGGTGAGCCCCGGACCGAGACCAACTATTCGTTCCGCGGCGTCGACGGTGCCCGCCAGGTCGCCGGCCACGCAGGCGGTCGCCAGGTTCCCGGGGGCGGGGTGGCCGGTGAGGCCGTGGTGCCGCGGGCACCTGTCCAGCAGGCGTTGCAGGGCCGCGACGCCCCGCTCGAGCCCGATCCGCGATACCGGACCGAGCACGGGTGCGGGGTCCCACCAGCGCCGCGCGCGGACCCGTACCCCTCCCAGCTCGACCACCCCGTCGCCGACCGAGGCCTCCGTGCCCACCTGCACCGATGCGAGCTGGGCACGAAGCTCCGGTGCCGTCACCACGACGGCGTTCGGGAGGCGCACGGCCTCGGGGATCACCAGACCGAGCACCCGCGGCTCACGGCCGGTACGGACCTCGACGTAGACGGCGGAAGGAAAGGCCGCGAGCACCCGCCCAGGGCGGCGCGGCCCGTCGAGCAGCGGCCGCAGGCCCAGGCTCGCGGCCCCGGCCAGCGGTGGGCGGTCGCGATCCGATCTCCAGGGCCTTGGCAGGGTGGTCCGCGTGGCGAGGCACGTCACGGCGCATACCTCCGGTGCATCCGGCTGCTCGCGAACGTAGACGCAGGCTGTCCGTCACCGTATGGTGAATCTTGCCAATGCTGGCCAGATAAGTTGGTCCTTCCTGACGATTTGATCTTTCCTGACGATGGAGTCCGGTTGTCGTCGTCCACCGAACCTCGTCCGCCCGCCCTGCGTTTGGCGAGCACGGGGACGCTGACCTACGGCCTCTCGGTCGGCGAGGTGCTGGGTGCTTCGTCACTGGCCGACGCGCGCCTGATCGCGGGGGCGTCCGGCCTGGCCCGCATCGTGCAGCGGCTCAACGTCATGGAGGTCCCGGACATCCTGGCCTGGGTGAAGCCGCACGAGCTGCTGCTCACCACGGGATATCCGCTGCGCAACACCCCGCAGTCACTTGGGCGTCTGGTGGCCGACCTGGACGAGCGGGGACTCGCGGCCCTCGCCATCAAGCTCGGCCGCTATCTGGACGATCTGCCGCCGGAAATGATCGAGCAGGCGGACCGGCTCGGCTTCCCGCTCATCCTGCTCCCCGGCGACGTCGGGTTCGACGACATCCTCAACCAGGTTCTCACCGACATCCTCAACCGGCAGGCGTCGACCCTCGTCCGGGCCGAGGAGATCCACCGCGCCCTGGTACAGATCGTGCTCGGCGGCGGCGGACTGCAGGAGATCGCCGAGGAGATGGCCTCGCTGCTCGGCGCCGCCGTGGTACTTACCGACGTCGACGGGCGGATCCTGGTGAGCGCCGGATCGCCGGAAGGCCTGGCCGCGCTGCGCGAATCGCCGTGGACCGAGCGGGATGGACGGGTCCGGCCGCCGGAGCGCCACGGGGTGGGCGGCCCGTACGCCGTGGTGCCCGTGGTGGCCGGCGGCTTCGACCACGGATCCATCGTGGCCTACGGCCCTCCGGGCGCGTTGCGGGAGACCGACGTGCACGCCTTGGAGCGGGCCGCGACGGTCGCCGCGTTGGTCATCACCAAACAACAGGCGGTCGCCGCGGTGGAGAGCAAGTATCGAGCCGACTTCCTCCGCGACGTCCTGGTCGGCCGAGCGGGCGGCGAGGAACGGGTGACCCAGCACGCGGCGTCGCTGGGTTGGGACCTCGGACGACCGGTGGTCGTGGTCGTGGCCGAGCTCGATCCCGAGACCGCCGCCCACCGCCGCGGCGAGCCCGACGAACGGGCGGTACAGGATCGCTTCATGGCGACCTGGATGTCGGCGGTGCGCAACCGGGATCCCAGGGCTGCCGTTGCCGCCTTCTCCCACGAGGTAGTCACCGTCGCCGGCGCGACCGCGTCGGTCGACGTGGCCCGGCTGGTCCGGGAGGCGACCGCCGCTTTCACCGACCACTCCGGGCTGCGGCGGTCGTTCTCGGTGGGGGTGAGCCGCACCGCTCCCTCTCCGTCCGCCATGCCTGGCGCCTACGAGCAGGCGGTGCGGGCGGTACGGGTGGGACGCCAGCTGCACGGACCCGGCGCGGTGGCGTACTTCGATCAGCTCGGCGTCTACCGGTTGCTCAGCCTGGTACCCGACACGGCGGAGCTGCACGCGTTCGTCCGGGAGACGCTCGGCGAGCTGGCGGACGAGGGCGACGCGGAGGCCTCGGACCTGCGCCAGACGCTGCAGATGCTGCTCGAGACCAACCTGAACGTCGCCGAGACGGCGCGTCGGCTGCACTTCCACTACAACACCCTGCGCTACCGGATCGGGAAGCTCGAGCGCCTGCTCGGGCCGTTCACCGAGGACGCACACCTGCGGCTGAACCTCACCCTCGCCCTGCACGTGCTTCGCATGCGCGGAATCTAGAAACCCCAGCTTGGGCGTGATCTTGCAGAAAGGGTCGACTCTTGTTCGACCCTTTCTGCAAGATCACGCCCAAGGTTTCGGCAAGACTCGACGATGCCGAGACAACCGAACGCTCCTACCGTGCCCCGCATCCTTGGGAGGACGAGACATGGCCTTCGGCTGGAAGCTTTACGGGGACGGAAAGACTCCGCCGCCCGGCGAGGTGGTGCGGCCCGACGAGCGCCTGAGCTGGCCCCGGATGGTCGGCTTCGGCGCCCAGCACGTCATCGCGATGTTCGGGGCAACCTTCGTGTTCCCGCTCGTCATGGGGCTGGATCCGAACGTAGCGGTGATGATGTCCGGGGTCGCGACGATCCTGTTCCTGCTGATCGTGCAGGGAAAGGTGCCGAGCTACCTGGGCACCAGCGCGTCGTTCGTGGGCGGAGTCCTCGCGATCCGCGCGGCCGCGGGAGGGGACACCGCCGGGGCGGACGCCGTCGTGACCGGCGCCATCCTGATCACCGGGCTGGTGCTGGCCGCCTGCGGCCTGGTCATCCACTTCCTCGGCATCCAGGCCATCCACCGGGTGTTCCCGCCGGTGGTGACCGGCGCGGTGGTCATGCTCATCGGCTTCGGGCTCGCGTTCGTGGTCGCCGACACCTATTGGCCGCAGGACCACTGGATGGCCCTCATCACCATGACCGCCATCTTCCTCATCGTGGTGTTGTTTCGCGGGTTCATCGGACGGATCGCGATCCTGGTCGGGCTGGTCTTCGGCTACCTGCTGTCCTGGGTTCTGGACCAGCTCGCCGGACCGATCACCTCCTACAGTGCGGCAGCCGACAAGGTCACCACGCACAACCGGGTCGACTTCTCCACGGTGGGCGACGCCGCGTGGTTCGGCCTGCCGAGCTTCCATGCGCCGGACTTCCGGACCTCGGCGGTGCTGCTGGTGCTGCCGGCCGTCATCGCGCTCATCGCGGAGAACACCGGCCACGTGAAGGCGGTCGGGGAGATCACCAAAACCGACGTCGATCCGTACATCGGGCGCGCGATCTTCGCCGACGGGGTCGGCACCGCCGTCGCCACCTCCGTCGGCGGATCGCCCACGACGACGTACGCCGAGAACATCGGGGTGATGGCCGCCACCCGGATCTACTCGACGGCCGCCTACTACATCGCCGCGATCATCGCGATCCTCTTCGGACTCTGCCCGAAGTTCGGTGCCCTCATCGCGGCCACGCCGGGTGGCGTGCTCGGCGGGGTGACGGTGATCCTGTACGGGATGATCGGGCTGCTCGGCGCGAAGATCTGGGTCGAGAACCGGGTCGACTT
Organism: Streptosporangiales bacterium; assembly: GCA_009379995.1. Classification (GTDB taxonomy): domain Bacteria; phylum Actinomycetota; class Actinomycetes; order Streptosporangiales; family WHSR01; genus WHSR01. The sequence goes on along the minus strand of WHSR01000050.1, from coordinate 10,291 downwards.
CGCCGACCCGGTCAACATGCTGCCGGTCGCTGCCGGCATCATCCTAGCGATCGGCCCGGTCGACCACCCGATCACCGGAGGTTTCACCCTCGGCGGCATCGCGCTCGGCACGATCGTCGTCGTGGCCGGGTATCACCTGCTGGCCGGCATGGCTGCCATCCAACGCAGGCGGGAACCGATCCGACCATGAAGCCGCCGCCGTTCACCTACCACTCGCCGAGCAGCGTCGAGGAGACCCTCGACGTGCTTGCCGAGACGGGTACGGACGGCAAGGTGCTCGCCGGAGGGCAAAGCCTGATTCCGTTGATGAACATGCGGCTGGCCGCGCCCGCTCACCTGATCGACATCAACGGTGCCGGCGGGCTGGACGTTCTGCGGACGTCCGACGACGGGGTTCGGGTCGGGGCCACCGTACGGCAGGCCAGGGTGGAGCGGGACGCCGAGGTGTTCCGCGTCCAGCCGCTGCTGCGGTGGGCGACCGGCTTCGTCGCCCACCCGGTCGTACGCAACCGGGGGACGGTGGTTGGGAGCCTGGCCCACGCAGATCCGGCCGGCGAGCTGCCGGCGGTGCTGGCCCTGCTGGACGGGACGATCGAGGTGGTGAGCCGCGGGGCCCGCCGCACGGTGACCGGACGGGACTTCTTCGCCGGGCCGCTCGAGTCCAGCCTCGAACCGGACGAGCTTGCGGTCTCCGCGTTCTTCCCGGCGCTGCCGGACCGGGCCGGCGCCTCCTTCGCCGAGGTGGCGCGCAGGCACGGCGACTTCGCGGTGTGTGGCGCCGCCGGCCTGGTGGAGCTCGACGACGACCTTCGGGTGGCGGCCGCACGGGTCGCCTACGTCAGCGTCGGTCCGAACCCCGTGGTACTCGACCTCACCGAGGCGTGCGGCCACCGGTCGCCCGGCGCCACGGACTGGACCCGGGCGGCCGACGCTGCGCGGGGACGCCTCGACCCGGGGGCCGACATCCACGCGAGCGCGGAGTACCGCCGGCACCTCGCCGGCGTGCTCACCGCGCGTGTGCTCGGCGAGGCCGGTGCGCGGGCGCACGGCGCCGCGGCGTCTGGGGACGGCGCCCATAGCGGGGCGTTGCGATGAGCGAGGACGTGTACGAGATCCGCCTCACGGTGAACGGCGTGCCGCGCTCCGCGCGGGCCCCGGCTCGCCGGCTGCTTTCCGACTTTCTGCGCCACGACCTGGGCCTGACCGGTACCCACGTCGGCTGCGAGCACGGTGTGTGCGGATGCTGCACGGTGTTGCTGGACGGAGCTCCGGTGCGTTCGTGCCTGATGTTCGCGGTGAGCGCGCGCGCCCACGAGGTCACCACCGTCGAGGGTCTCGGCGGGCCCGATGGATCGCTCGGCCCGGTGCAGCGCGCGTTTCAGGAGTGTCACGCGCTGCAGTGCGGCTTCTGTACGCCGGGGTTCCTGGTGGCGGTTACCGCCCTGGTGCGTGACGCCCGGGCGGCCGGGCGGGCCGGGCCGACCGAGGAGGAAGTGCTTGAGGGCATCTCCGGCAACCTGTGCCGCTGCACCGGGTACCAGAACATCGTCAAGGCCGTGCACCGCGCCGCCGACCTGATGGCGGAGCACGGGGCCGAGGACGGGGGCGAGCCGTGACGACCCGGATGTTCGGCGAGCCGATCCAGCGCCGCGAGGACCCCAGACTGCTGGCCGGGCGCGGCCGCTACCTCGACGACCTCGGCCACGGTGCGCTGGCCGCGGCGTTCGTCCGAAGCCCGCACGCCCACGCCCGGGTGCTCGACATCGACGTGACCGACGCGCTCGACGTCGACGGTCTGGTGGCGATCTACACCTACGAGGACCTTCCGGAGCGCGTCGCCGACCCGCTGCCGTTGCTCATCCCGCATCCGGCGCTCACCCACGGCCGCACCGGCTACCCACTCGCCAACGGCATCGTGAGACACGTCGGGGAGCCCGTCGCCATGGTGGTGGCGACCGATCCGTACGTCGCCGAGGACATCGTCGATCTGATCCAGGTCAACTTCGAGCCGCTGCCGGCGGTCGTCGGCATCGAGAACGCGGTACGCGCCGAGCGGCTGGTCCACGACGACGTCCCGGGTAACGTGGGCGCCCACCTGGTGCAGGAGGTGGGCGACGCCCCGCTCGCCGTCGACACGGCGCCGCATCGGCTGGAGTTCCGGCTCGACATCGAGCGCAGCGCGTCGACGCCGCTGGAGGGGCGGGGTGTGTACGCGCGGCCGGATGCCAGCGACGGCAGCATCAGGGTCTACTCGTCGACGCAGACCTCGACGAGCGTGCGCTTCGCGATCGCGGCGAAGCTCGGCCTGCCCGCGACCAAGGTCGAGGTCATCGCCCCGGACGTGGGAGGCGGCTTCGGGGTGAAGATCGTCCATCCGTGGCCGGAGGAGATCCTCGTGTCCTGGGCCGCCCGCGTCCTGGGCCGGGAGGTCAAGTGGGCCGAGGACCGGCGCGAGCACTTCGTCTCCTCCGCGCACGAGCGGGGTCAGGTCCAGTTCGTGCGGGTGGGCTTCGACGACGAGGGGCGGGTCCTCGGACTCGACGTGCGGTTCCTGCACGACCACGGGGCGTACACGCCGTACGGGATTATCGTCCCGATCATCACGTCGACCCAGCTTCTCGGCCCTTACAAGGTCGGCGCATACCGGGCGGAGTTCACCAGCCTCTACACGAACACGGTCATCGTGACCCCGTACCGGGGCGCCGGGCGGCCGCAGGGTGTGTTCTGCATGGAGCGGACGATGGACCGGATCGCCGAACACCTCGGACGCGACCGCGCCGAGGTCCGCTCGGCGAACTTCATCCAGCCCCACGAGTTCCCCTACGACCAGGGGTTGGTGTTCCAGGACGGTCGGCCGCTCATCTACGACTCGGGCAACTACCCCGAGGCCCTCGAGAAGGTCAAGGAGATGATCGGCTGGGACGAGTTCCCCGGCCGCCAGGAGAAGGCGGCCGCCCAGGGGCGGCGGCTCGGCATCGGGCTCGCCTGCTACGTCGAGGGCACCGGCGTCGGGCCGTACGAGGGCGGCCACGTCCAGGTCGACTCCGCCGGCCGGGTGCACGTCTCCACCGGCCTGACCAGCCAGGGCCAGGGCCACGGGACGGTGTTCGCGCAGATCGTCGCCGAGGAGCTCGGCGTTCCGATCGACGCGGTGGAGGTGACCACCGGCGACACCCGGAGGTTCTCCTACGCCGTCGGCACCTTCGCCTCGCGGGCGGCGGTGCTGAGCGGGAACGCCATCGCCCTGGCCTGCCGTCGGCTCCGGGAGAAGGCCCTGCGCATCGCCGGCGAGGCGCTGGAGGCCGACCCCGGCGACCTGGAGATCGTGGACGGGATCGTCCGGGTGGTGGGTAACCCGCGGACCGCGATCCCGCTGCGGACCGTGGCGGTGCTCGCCAACCCGCTGCGGTATGCCTTCGACGAGGAGGCCGTACGGGCCACCCAGTTCGCGAGGTCGTCCGGCGACGACGGGCCGCCGGTGCCCGAGGACGACGAGCCCGGCCTGGAGGGGCGCGACTACTACTCGCCGGTCCGCTCCACGTTCGCCAGCGGCATGCACGCGGCGGTCGTCGAGGTCGACCCGGACACCGCCGAGGTGCGGATCCTGCGGTACGCCGTCGTGCACGACTGCGGGCGGATGATCAACCCGACCATCGTCGAGGGGCAGGTCCACGGGGGAGTGGCCCAGGGCATCGCGGGTGCGCTCTACGAGCGCATGGCCTACGACGAGTCCGGCCAGCTCCTCAACGCCTCGTTCATGGACTTCCTCATGCCGTACGCCACCGAGATCCCGAGGATCACCACCGGGCACCTGGAGACGCCCTCGCCGCTGAATCCGCTCGGCATCAAGGGCGCCGGTGAGGCGGGTGTCATCCCGGTGTCGGCGGTCATCGCGTCGGCTATCGAAGACGCCGAGGGCATCCGGATCGCCCGCATGCCGATCTCTCCGGACGAGCTGTTCTGGTTGCGCCGGAGGGCCGAGACCGGGGAGGTAGAGCGCACCGGTGTGGTGAAAAGTGATAGGGCACCCTGAGCGGGCTCGGGGACGCTCAGGGTGCCCTCTGTCCGGGACTTCTCGCCCGGGAGAGAGCCGGCGGGGTTGCTCGGGGAGCGGGGGACCTCAACCCCGCCGGCCGTTTAGGAAGACTAGCCGGTCTGTGCCTTCATGTCCTGTTGTACCGTCACTTTTCGGCGAGTCGTCCGGATGTCACTGCTCAACTTCGATCATCTTCGATCACCCGAGAGTGCCAGCTCCCCTACCCTCCTGGCAACACGTAGGGTGGGCTCCACCATGAAGGTGACGGGCAGCGCCGTTGTTCGTGCGCCGGTTCGCAAGGTGTGGGATGCCCTGGCGAACCCAGCCGTGTTGGCGAAGGCCATCCCCGGGTGCGATTCCGTCGAGACCGCCGGACCGGATGCGTATCGGATGACGGTCAGCATGGATGTGGCACAGGTCAGCGGGACCTATGCGGGAACCGCCCGGGTGACCGATCGGGACCCACCTCGCTCGTTCGTCCTCCGGGTGTCCGGCCAGGGCGCGCCGGGCACCGCCGACGCCACGGTCGCGGTGCGGCTGAGCGAGGCGGAGGGGGAGGCAACCCAGGTCGAGTACGACGCGGACGCGGTCGCAGGCGGCGCGCTCGGCGGGGTGGGGCAGCGGGTCCTCGCCGGCGTCGCGAAGAGGGCAGCCGCCGAGTTCTTCGTCGCGGTCGACGGCGAGCTGACCGGCACGGCCGCAGGGCCGGTCACAGAGGCGGGGGCACGGATAGTCGCCGGCGCCGACCGGCGCGTCCCGGTCCCGGCGGCGCCCGCGCGCGGCCGGTGGGCAATCGCCGCCGCTTTGGCCGCCGGTGGGGCCGCTGCCCTCCTCGGCGTGGCGCTGGGCTGGCTCCTGGCGGCCCGCAGATCACGCACGCGGTCGCGGCCGCCGAGATCTATGTTGTGGGGCACTGGAACGGACAAAGCGGACCCGCAATATAGATCTCGGCGGTAGACATGATCCGGCACGTCCGTATCGGCATCGACACCGGCGGCACGTTCACCGACGTCGTGGCGTTGGACGAGGACACCGGCGAGGTGGTCAGCACCAAGACACCGTCCACCCCGGCGGATCCGGCGGCCGGCTTCATGACCGGCATGCGGAAGGGTCTCGATCTGCTCGGCTGTGCTCCCGGCGAGATGACAGCCGTCGCGCACGGCACCACCGTCGCGACCAACCAACTGCTCGAGGGCCGCGCCGGCGGCCTGGGCCTGATCACCACCGAGGGATACGAATTCATCCTGGAGATCGCCCGGCAGAGCGTCCCCGACGGCTACGGCAACTCGTACTTCTGGGTCAAACCGCCCCGCATCGTCCCCGTCCATCTCGTCAAGACCGTGCGGGGCCGCCTCGATCACCGTGGCGAGGAGGTCCGGCCGTTCGACGAGGAGCAGGCCGTCGCGGTCGCGCGCTGGTTCCGGGACAACGGCATCACCGCGATCGGCGTGTGCTTCCTGCACTCCTACGCCAACGCCGCCCACGAGCTGGCCATGCACGAGGTGCTGCGCCGCGAGCATCCGGAGGCCGCGGTGTCGCTGTCCAGCGCGGTGCTGAGGGAGTACCGGGAGTACGAGCGGGCGGTCACCACGCTGGTCGACGCGGCGGTGAAGCCGACCCTGAGCCGCTATCTCACCCGGATCACCGCGCAGGTGGGCGAGGGGACGCCGTTCTACGTGATGAAGAGCAACGGCGGTGTGAAGTCGGCCGACGAGGTAGTACACCAGCCGGTCACCACCGTGCTGTCCGGCCCCGCCGCCGGCGCGCTGGGTGCCGCGCTGATCGCCCGCGATGCGGGTAATCGGCGGGGCGACTCGGTGCTCACCCTGGACGGCGGCGGCACCTCCACCGACGTGTCGGTCGTGCTCGGCGGCGAGCCGGCGCTCACCACCGAGGGCACGATCGGCAGCTACCCGTGCAAGATCCCGATGATTGACATCGCTACCGTGGGTGCGGGCGGCGGCTCGGTCGGCTGGGTCTCGCCCGAGGGGACGCTCAAGGTCGGCCCCCGCTCGGCGGGAGCCGACCCGGGTCCGATGTGCTACCGGCGAGGGGGCGCCGAGCCGACGGTCACCGACGCCTATGTGATGCTCGGGCGCATACCGCCGCGCCTGCTCGGCGGCGAGATCGAGCTGGACGCTGAGACAGCCCGGGATGGGATCGCCAAGCTCGCCTCGGACCTCGGCTTGGACCTGGCCCGCTGTGCCGTCGGCGTGTGCGAGATCAACGCGTGGAACCAGGCCAACGCGATCCGCCAGATCACCGTCAAGCGCGGGCTGGACGTGCGGGACTTCACGATGGCGGCCTTCGGCGGCTCGGGACCGCTCGCGCTCTGCCGGCTGATGGACATCCTCGGCCTGCCCGCGGCCATCGTCCCGGAGAACCCCGGGGTCGTCTCCGCCTGGGGTCTGCTCACCGTCGACGTCAAGGACGACTACGTGCAGACCGCGGTGACCCGGGACGCCGAGTTCGACCCGGCCGCCGTGAGCGGGGTCTACGCGGAGCTGGCGGGCCGGGCCGCGGCCGCCCTGGCCAAGGAGGGCTTCGCGGAAGCGGACCGCCGCTACCTCCGCTCGGCCGACCTGCGGTACTTCGGTCAGGCGTTCGAGGTGCGGGTCGACGCCCCGGGCGGCGAGGTCGACGAGGCGTTCCGCCGCACGGTGGTCGAACGGTTCCACGACGCGCACGAACGGCTGTACGGGTACTGCTACCGCGACGATCCCCGTCACCCGGTGGAGTGGGTGAACTTCCGGGTCTCCGGGGTCGGCCCGATCCGCCGTCCCGAACCGCGGCAGTATCCCGCCGGTGACGGCCGCCCGGAGCGGGCGCAGACCGGGAGCCGGCCCGTCTACTTCGACGAATGGGTCGACACGCCGGTCTACCGGCGGCCGGAGCTGGCGCCCGGCGACGCGCTGCACGGGCCGGCGATCGTCGAGGAGTTCGGCTCGACGATCCCCCTACACGCGGGCTTCACGGCTCGGGTGGACCCGTACCGCAACCTGATGGTGGCCCGGTCATGACGCGCATCGATCCCGTGGTCCTGGAGATCGTCGAGGGCACCCTCGCCTCGGTGGAGAGGGAGGTGGAGACCGCCATCGGCCGGACCGCCCGTTCGCCGATGATCCGCGACGCCCACGACTTCCGTGCCGGAATCCACGACCGCAGGCTGCGCAAGCTCACCGGACGGTCGTACTCCGCGCTCGTCCACCCCGTGGTCCGGGACTTTCCGATCGAGACGATGCGGCCGGACGACGTGTACTTCCACAACGACGTCTACCTTTCCGAGGGCGGGATCGGGCACCTGCCCGACCTGTGCGTCACCGTGCCGGTGTTCCACGACGACGTCGTCGCGTTCGTACAGGCATTCGGGCACCACGACGACATCGGGGGCGCCGTACCGGGGTCCATGCCGTCGCACGCGACCAGCGCGTACCAGGAAGGGTTGATGGTCCCCCCGATCAAGCTGTGGGACCGGGGGGTCCGCAACGAGGCCGCGCTGCGCATCATGACCCGCAACTCGCGGATGCCCGACTCGCTGGCCGGGGATCTCGACGCCGAATGCTCGGCCTGTCTCATGGGCGCGCGGCGGCTCGCCGACCTGTTCGCCCGGTACGGTCGGGAGACTGTCGAGGCCTGTTTCGACGCGCTCATCGACAGGACCACGCAGACGTTCCGCCGGGAGGTCCTGGCCAAGATTCCGGACGGCACGTACGTCTGGGAGGACCACGCCGAGCACGACGGCGTCGACCCGCCCCGCCTGCACACCCAACGGATCACCCTGACGAAGGAGGGCGGAGCCGCCGGTCGATTGATCATCGACTTCGCCGGCACCTCGCCGCAGGCGAAGGGGCCGATCAACCACGCGGGTGACTACGCCGACGGGGTGTTCCTGGCCAAGTGGCTGGCGCCGATCCTGCGCAACCTCGCCGAGACCCCGCAGCGGGCGGCTGAGCTGGACGTGAACGAGGGCGTGGTGCCGCTCATCGAGATGCGCTTCCCGGAGAAGGGCACGCTGCTCACGCCGGTCTTCCCGGCGCCAACCAACGCCCGCACCTTCGTGATCCTGCGGCTGCTCGGCGTGCTTGCCGGGGTGCTGGCCAAGGCGACCGGCGGGCGGATGCCAGCCGACCAGGAGACCATCCGCTACACCGGGGTGTACGGGGAGGACGACGCGGGCGTGCCGTACCTGATGCGGGAGGTGCTGGGCGGCGGCTCCGGCGGGCGTTACTACGCCGACGGCGAGGACACCATCCACGTCGTGCCGGACTCGCGCAACCTCCCGGCGGAGTTCGCCGAGTCCCGCTGGCCGCTGCGGGTGGAGCGGCTAGGGCTGGCGACGGACTCCTGCGGCCCTGGGTTCCATCGCGGTGGGCTCGGTTACGACAAGCACATCCGGGTGCTGCGCGACGCGCACTACATGTCGATCGCGGACCGGTCAATCCTGTCGTGTTGGGGTGTGAACGGCGGCAAAGCCGGCCGGCCGTTCCGCGTCACCATCGATCCTGGCGGCCCGCACGAGCGCGACATGGACGGCCTCGTGGACGACGAGCCGGTGCGTGCCGGAGAGGTCATCCGTATCCGCACCACCGGCGGCGGAGGGTGGGGCGACCCACTCGATCGGCCCGCCGAATGGGTCGCCGCGGATGTCCGCGACGGCAAGGTGTCGCTGGATGGCGCCCGGAACGATTACGGGGTGATCCTAACCGGTCGTGATATCGACGCCGAGGCGACGGCGAACCTGCGCGACCGGCTGCGCGCCGAGCACGACGCGGCCGGTCCGTTGCCGTTCTTCGACCGCGGCCCCGGCTACCCGAGGCTCTCCGGCGGCGAACCGCATGCGGAGGTGGACCTTTGCTGAGCAACGTGGATCCCGACTATCCCATCGACCCGGTACCGAAGCCGGCTCGGCGCAGCGCGTTCTCCGTGCTCGTGGTGTTGCTCGGGTTCACCTTCTTCACCCCGACCATGCTCGCCGGTGCGCAGGTCGGCGCCGCGTTCTCGTTCGGCGAGTTCCTCGGCGTGCTGCTGCTCGGCAGCGCGGTGCTCGGGCTGTACGTCGCGGTCCTCGGCGCGATCGGCGCGCGCACCGGGCTCACCACCGTCCTGATGAGCCGGTACGCCCTCGGCAGCGTCGGGGCCAAGGGGGCGTCGCTGCTGCTCGGAGGAACGCAGGTGGGATGGTACGGCGTCGCGGCCGCGGCGCTGGCCGACCTGACCGCCCAGGCCTTCGGATGGGGGAGCGGGGCCGAGCAGCTGCTCATGGTGGCCGCGGGTGCCCTCATGGGCGTCACCGCGTACTACGGCTACCGGGGAATGTACTGGCTGTCGGCCGTGAGCATCCCGCCGATGTTCGTGCTCGCCTTCTGGGTGGTGGCCCGGTCGCTCGGCGAGGTCGACGGCTGGGCGGGGCTGACCGGGCGGGAAGGCACCGGAACGCTCGGCCTCGCCGCGGCCGTGACGATCATCGTCGGTACTTTCGCAAGCGGCGGCACCCAGGCGCCGAACTGGACGCGGTTCGCCCGGAGCGGCACGCAGGCGTTCTGGGCCGCGCTCGCCGCCTTCCTCGTCGGCAACGGGCTCATGCTGTTCTTCGGCGCGACCGGCGCGATCGCCTTCGGCCAGGCCGATTTCGTTTTGGTGCTCTACGAGCTGGGGCTCGTCGCCTGGGGGCTGGTGCTTCTCGTCGGCAACCTCTGGACGACCAACGACAACGCCGCGTACGCGTTCGGCGTGGCCGGCGCGGAGATCTTCAACAGGCCGGACAAGCGGCCGTTCGTGGTCGGCGGTGTGGTACTGGGCACGCTCCTCGCCGTCTCCGGCGTCTACGACTGGCTGACCACGTACCTGCTCTGGCTCGGCATCGTCATCCCCCCGCTCGGCGGGGTCATCATCGGCGACTGGCTGCGCTCCTGGCGACGCGGCCTGCCCGAGCCCGCGACGCACGGCTTCCCCGCGGTCCGGTGGGGGAACCTGGCGGCGTACGCCGTGGGCGCGCTCACCGCTTGGGGCACCGGCGAGCTCGGATGGGGGGTGCCGCCGGTCAACGGGGTGCTCGCCGCGATGCTGGCGGTCTGGATCTTCGGCCTGTTCACAACGGAACGGGCGCCGACGAGAACGGAGGCGAGGGAGACACCGCGATGACACTCCCTGTGTCAACCTCACGCCGCTGGCGGTGTGGCTGGCTGTGTGGTGAGGGCGGCTGCGGCGCCGTGGTTGGTGGGGTCGTAGGGGGTGCCGTTGTGCCAGCAGCGCCAG